>JBDHVD010000397.1:0-8732 GCA_039809525.1 Labilithrix sp.
GCGGCGCGCGCGCGGGGGAGGAGCTCGGTGAGCGGCGGAACGACCTGCCGCGCGAAGGGGTAGGCGCCGGTGATGCCACGCTGGACGTCGCCGATGATCAGTGCGGTCTTCATGAGAGAGGTCCTCCATCATCCCGAAGCCAGGAGGCGCATGGCCTCCGAGCGCGCCGTCGCCCGCAGCTCCTTGCGCAGGCCGGGATCGTCGGTCGTGCGCGCGATCAGCATCCCGCCGACGCAGAGGTTGACCATCAGCTGCGCCTTGCGCTTCGCCTGGCGATCGCCCTTGGGGAAGGCGCCGCGGAAGATCGAGAGCATGCCGTCGACCAGCCGGGTGTAGGAGGCGCGTGGCTGAAGGCCCGCGCGCGCGACGTCGGAGGGCAGGGCGACGAGCGGGCAGTGCTTGTCCACGTCGGCGAGGACCTCGTCGCTCAGATAGGTGTCGACCAGGAGCTCGGCGAGCTGTCGCGGCGTGCGCCTGCGCGGGGCGCGCTCCTGGCGCTCGTTGAACGGGTTGCAGCTGACGAAGCTGCTCACGGCGGCGGCGTAGAGCGACTCCTTGCTCGGGAAGTGATGGTAGAAGCCGCCGCGCGTCAGCCCGGCGCCCTTCATCACGTCGTCGATGCTCACGGCGTCGAAGCCGCGGCGATTGAAGAGGACGCGCGCGCTCTCGACGATGCGGGCGCGGGTCCGGTCCTTGTGATCGGCGGGGTAGGGCATGGCGAGGAGTGTCCGCGAAAGCAGAATATGTTCTTGAGCATATTCTGCCGGGCGGCAAGCTGCGGGGACCGAAAGAGAGGAGACCGCCGATGAACACCGCAGCCAATCCCGTTCAGGTCAGCGTCCTGCGCTGGGCGCCGCCGATCGTCCACGGTCTCGTGAGGGATCTCCGCGTGCGCTGGGCGCTCGAAGAAGCCGGCTGGCCGTACCGCGAGCACTTCGTCGGCCAGGAAGACCAGGCGAGCGCGAGCTACCGCGCGCTGCAGCCGTTCGGGCAGGTGCCCGCGTTCCGGAGCGATGAGGTGACGCTGTTCGAGTCTGGCGCCATCGTGCATCACATCGCGGAGCGAAGCCCGGCCCTGATGCCCGAGGAGGGCGCGGCGCGGTCGGAGGTGACGGCGTGGATGTTCGGCGCGCTCAGCTCGGTCGAGCCGCCCATCATGATGTTGAACATCCTCGACCTGGGCTACCAGGGGCCGAAGGGAGCCGACGTGCAGGGGGTGCGCGCGTGGGTCGCCGGGCGGGTCGAGTCGCGCCTCGACGCCCTCGTGCACGTGCTGGACGGCAAGGAGCACGTGCTCGGTCGCTTCACCGCCGCCGACGTGCTCCTCACCTGCGTGCTGCGGATGCTGTGCGACACGGACTTCGTCACGAAGCGGCCCGTGCTCGATGCCTATCAACGGCGTTGCGAGGCGCGGCCGGCGTTCCGGAAGGCGCTCGAGGATCACCTCGCGAGCTTCGCGCGGAACGCCCCGAGCGCGTAGCTCGGGGGACGCGCTCCGCAAGTCAGGGGCAGCGCGCGGTCGCGTAGGAGACGCCGTCCTCGCTGCGGAGCGCGTAGACGATGGTGCCGTCGTCGCGCACGGCGAAGTCGCGGAAGGTCTCCTCCGGCGTGGTGCTGACCTGCACGTCGACCCGTCCGACGACGTGGCCGTCGGAGGGGTGCATGCAGGCGATCTCGGCGATGCCCTCGGGGCCGGCGGAGACGCCGAGGTAGACGATCCCTCTCGCGTCGGAGTCGAGCATCACGATCTCGCGCGCGGGAGCGGGGAACTGGACCGCGCGGGCGAAGCGCAGCGCGCCGCTCTTGCGATCGATCCCGTTCACCATCGCGACGCCGCTGCGGGGCGCGGACAGCACGGCCGAGACGAGGAGCGCTCCGTCCTTGGTCGGTCGTCCGACGAGCTCCTTCTGCTCGTCGCCCGGCTGGCCGTCGGTCGTGCCGACGTGGACGAGCACGCCGTGCTCCTTCTCGACGTAGACGTCCTTGCCGTCCACGAACACGCCGGTGACGAGGCCGGTCTCGCCGACGCGCTCGCCGGAGAGGGGGAGCTCGGCGCTCTTGCGCCCGCCGCGGTCGTAGACGACGACCTTGTGCTCGGAGAGCCGATCGAGCGTCGCGATCGATCCGTCCTTGCCGACGGCGACGTCCTGCGTGGTCGGCGTCGCGTCGATGCTCCGCTCGAGACGGCCCTGGGCGTCGTACTTCA
The DNA here is from genome assembly GCA_039809525.1 of Labilithrix sp. Taxonomy (GTDB): domain Bacteria; phylum Myxococcota_A; class Polyangia; order Polyangiales; family Polyangiaceae; genus Labilithrix. Next base: position 2,207 of record JBDHVD010000397.1, read on the forward strand.
TCAGTCGCCCGTTGATCTGATCGACGACGATCATCCCGTCGGCGGTGACCGCGAGGCTCATCGGCGCCTCGGGGTTGCCCTCCTGCGGGCGATCGCGTCCGAGCTCGTTCTTGCCCGAGCCCCACTTCGCCCGGAGGACGACGCCGCTGCCCGCGTCGCCGAGCCGCGCGAGCGCGCGCGCGATCGGATCGCTCGCGTTCGGCGTGTCTCCGTCGCCGCGCTCGTCGCGGTCGTCGGGCGCGGGCGCAGGGTCGCCGCTCGATCCCCGCGCACGCTCGTTGCGCGTGTTGCGCGAATCGGGCGGCGGCTTGCGCATGGCGACGAGCGAGATGAGGACGACAGCCATCGCAACGGAGGCCGCGATGCTGCCCTTCGCGCGCGCGTTCACGAGCGACCTCGCGCGAGCGACGCGCGACGATCCGCGATCCACCTCGCGGCTCCTCGCGATGGGAGCGCGCATGCATCGGGTGCGCGACGGGCGCGAGTCGTGAGAATCGTGGGCTTTGCGTCGAACGTGAACGGCATCCGGCTTCCTCGGCAGGGGACTTGCTCCGTGCTTTCGAAATGCGTTCCATCCTCACGAAGGTCGCCGTCACCACCTGCGTCGCGCTGCTGTCCGTCGCCCTCGGTTGCAGCTCCGCGGAGTCGCCGGCGGTGGCGGGCGCCGAGCAGGGCGGCGGCGATCCGGCCGCCGCGATCGACGGAGACGGCGCGGACGAGTCGTCGGAGCTCGGCGACGTCGGCGACGACGAGGGGGCCGTCGACGAGTCGGCCGTCCTCGAGGGCGCGGTCGGCGCGCTCGACTTCGACGGAGACGCACCCGTCGCGGTCGCGGACGACTCCGACCTCGTCGCGGCGCCGGCCGAGACGCTCGCGGCGACGCGGGCGCGCACGACGGCGAACCTGAACCTCCGCACGGGGCCGGGGACCGGATACAAGGTCGTCCTCGTCATCCCCCGCGGCGCGATCGTCTCGATCCTCTCGTCGGCGCGGAAAAATGCATTCTACAACATCCAGTACAACGGGCGAACCGGCTGGAGCCACTCGGCGTACCTGAAGGCGGTGACGTCGTCGCCGTCGCCGAGCCCGGTCGATCCGAACGGGCCGCCTTCTCCGGCGAACGCGGTCGCGCGCGCGCGTGCGTCGCGCGGCTTCTCGTACTGGTGGGGCGGCGGTGCGTGGCTCGCCGGCGGCGCCACCGCGAGCAACAAGGGGCGCTGCAGCGGCAGCTGCCCGTCGTGCTCGCACTCGGGCCGCTACGGCGCCGACTGCTCGGGCATGGTCGGCAAGGCCTGGCAGTTCGGCGTCAAGACGCTGAGCGTGAACTCGCACCCGTACAGCACCGCGAGCTTCGTCCGTGACGTCGCGGGCAAGTGGCGGACGGTCTCGCGGGGGGCTCTCCGGAAGGCCGACGCGCTCGTCTACAACAGCGGCGGCGGCGGCCACATCGTGCTCTGGGAGAAGGGCAACGGCTGGGGGCAGTCGACGGTGTACGAGTGCAAGGGGTGCTCGTACGGGTGCGTGTATAATACACGGTCCTTCTCGTCGGCCTACAAGGGCATCCGGCGCGCAGGGTTCTGATCGCGGCCGCGCGGCCGCGCGGGGGGAGACGGCGGGCGCGAACGCCGCAGCGAGCCGCGGCGACGCTTCGTGCGCGCGCCGTCTCGGTGGCACGTGCGCTGCTCCCTCCTTCGTGCGGAGCACGGCTGCGCGCGGGCTCCGGGGAGGAGCTCGTCATGCGCCGGCGGAGGTCGACGTTGCTCGGGGCGGCCGCGGTGGCGCTCGCGCTCGGGCTCGGTTGCGGTGGCCGCACGCCTCCCGAGACGGAGACGACCGGGGCGACGCCGCAGGCGTTCGACAGCGCCGAGAGCGTGCTGCTCGACTTCGACATCGAGGGACGGCTCGTCGCCGACTCCGCCGATCCGGAAGTGCTCCGGCGCCTGGTGCAGGCGCAGCTGCTCTACTCGGTCGGCGCGCTCAATGCCGACGTCGCCGTCGGTCGGCTCGAGCGTGTCGCGCTCTCCCAGGTGACCGCTTCGCCACGCGCGACCGCCGGCTCGTTCCTCGTCACCTACCGCGCCGTGCTCCCGGTCGCCTGGTCGCGGCCGGATCGACCGCCGTCGTACACGCTCACGCTCCCGGCGCAGGTCGGCGAGGAAGATCAGAAGAGGTTCACGGCCAAGTACGGGAAGAGCTGCGTCGAGGCGGGGGCGGGCGTGCTCACCGCCGCGGACGCGGGGAGGATGTTCTACGAGTTCCGCCCGCAGCGCGAAGGCTGCGCGCTCGATCCGTCGGACGTCGTGACGCTGTCGGCGTCCGTCTCGCCGTCGAAGGATCAGACGAGCGGCAAGTACCCCGAGTACCAGCGCGTCTGGGAGGACGGCGCGCTCGACGTCGTCGTCCTCTTCAGCCGCTCCGCGTTCGAGTCGGGGACGGACGACGAGGGCATCCGCGCGTTCGGTGACTTCGTCGGGCGCGCCGAGGCCTACCTCCGTGCGCGGCAGCCGGATCCGGCGAAGGTGATCGCGGATGCGCCGTCGCCGTCGACGGAGAGACGGATCGCGACGCTCCCCGACGGGCGCACCGTCCGCATCGACGCGGCGCTCGTCGGCACGCGGCTCGCGAACGACGGTCCGGCGCTCGACGCGTGGTACGACGCGCTCACGCCGTCCGCCGACCTGATCGTCTACAGCGGACATGCCGGGCTCGGCGCGAACGTCCGTGCGTTGACGAGCAAGGGCACCTTCGTGCCGCGGAAGTACGTGGTCTGGGTGCTGAACGGCTGCGATACGTTCGCGTACCTCGACCGGACGCTCGCCGATCGCCGTGCGGTGCTGAACCCCGACGATCCCGACGGTACCAGGTACATGGACACCGTCTCGACCGCGATGGGCGGCTTCTTCTCGAGCGGCGCGGCGACGACGATGACCTTCGTCGATGCGATGGTCGGCGCGCGGGACGCCGGCTCGAGCCCGCGGACGTACCGCGCGATCTTCGCGGACATCGACCCGCGTCAGGTCACCGTCGTCACCGGCGAGGAGGACAACGCCTTCGATCCGTCGACGTTCGCGGCGCCGGGCGCGCCGAGCGGCTCGGGCGGCGCAGCGTCCGCCCCGTCCGTAGAGAACGATCCGGCACCGCCGGCCGCCGCCCCGCCGCCCGGCGACACGGCGTCCCGACCCGACGGCGGCGGCTCGTGCGGCGCCGCTCGGGTCGCCTCCGGTTCGAGCGGCATCGAGGGGGCGCTCGCGATCGTCGCGGCGCTCGCCGGCCTGCTCTCGCGCCGGCGTCGCTCGCGCTCGGCGCGCGCTTCGGTCAGAGCTGCGTGACGGGGCCGACCCACCCCTGCGCCTTGTCCTTGAGGCCGTTGACGAAGTCGAGCGCGCCGTCGCGGAGCTCTTCGTCGATGAACGACTGCGGCGCCGGCAGCTTCGGGACGAGGAGCACGTCGACCTGGAGGAGCGCGTGCTTGGCATCGACGGGCTTGATGGTGATGACGGTGTGGCCGCGCTTCATGTCGCCGCTCAGCGCGTGGGCCTCGAGGACGAACGCCGAGCCCACGGACCGGATGGGCGAGAAGCGCATCGTCTCCTGGAGCTCGATCGTCAGCTTCCCGATCGTCACGGGATAGCGCATGTACACGTCCGTCTTGTCGCCCTCCTTCGCGACGACGCGCGCGGTGGCGAACTTGCGGTGGAACGTCCGGTACTGGCCGAAGTCGACCGCCTTCTTCGCCACGACGTCCGCAGGCGCGTCGACGAGGGCCTCGGCGTGGCCGTAGCGATCGCTGCCGTTGCCGAGGGTGTGGTTCCAGTGGAGCGTCTTCTTCGCCTGGAGGAGGCGTGCCACCTGCGGATCCGAGGGCTCGGCGCCGTCCGCGCGCGCGACGAGCGGGAGACCGACGAGGAGCGCCGGAAGGAGGAGGCGGAAGAATGCGGGGCGGAGGCGCATGGCACGTAGGACGAAGGCCGTCGGACCTTCGATGCCACGAAGGTACGTTCGGTCGCCCGGAGATCTGCCCTCTGCCGCAAAAATAGGCCCTGCCGCAGGCGTTCCGGTACGATCGGGATGGAGGTCGTGATGGTTCTTCGCGTTCGACGGTGGGCGCTCGCGCTGGCGCTCGGTGCCGGCATCGCCCTTGCCCAGACGGCTCCGGCGCGCGCCGCCGAGACCGGCTTCTGCGGCTTCGGCGATCCGGGACAGGCGGCGGGCCTCCAGACGAACGGGACGGCATCGATCTCCGGCGACGTGCTCCATCTCACGCCGGCGTTCGTCTTCGGCGAGAGGGGGAGCGCCTACGGCAAGACGCCGTTCCCGCTCACGGCGTCGTCCTCGTTCGAATCGCAGTTCCGCTTCCGGATGTATCCCAACGTCGGCGCCAACGGAGGCGCGGGGCTCGCGTTCGTCATCCAGAACGCCGGGCCGACCGCGCTCGGAGCGAACGGCGGCGCGATGGCCCTCGACGGGGTCACGCCGAGCGTGGTGGTCGAGCTCGACAGCCAGAAGGACGGCGCCGATCCGAACGGCAACCACGTCGGAGTGCTCGTCGGCGGCGCTCCGGTCGCGACGGCGAACCCGGGCTTCACCCTCACCAGCGGCAACCCGATTGACGTGTGGGTCGAGTACGACGGCGCGACGAAGACGCTCCGCGTGTCCCTCTCGCAGAACGGCATCAAGCCGGCCGCGGCGCTCCTCACGACCACCGTCGACGTCTACGCGGCGGTGTCCGCGGCCGCGCACGGCAACGCGGCCTACGTCGGCTTCAGCGCCGGCAGCAGCGCGACCGCGCGCAACCAGCACGACATCCTCTCGTGGAGCATCGGCGCGGCGAAGCCCGACAGCTATCCGATCCCTTCCGGCCTCGCGGCGTGCCCCTCGTTCCCGACCGCCGGCGGCTCGTGCGACTGCCGCGACACGGCCGGTCCGCTCTGCGGTCGGCTCTGCAACGGCGCGGGCGACTGCACGGTCGTGAGCCGCTCCGGCAAGACCGCCAGCTTCATCTGCAACGGCACGGGCAAGTGCAACGTCTTCTGCGAGCAGGGCTCGACGTGCAACGTGCTGTGCAACAGCAGCGACTGCGCGGTGCAGTGCAGCAAGGGCTCGACCTGCAACGTCGCGTGCAACAGCGCGAGCTGCGCGGTCGCCTGCGAGCCGGGCGCCACGTGCAACAACGCGTTCAACGACACGACCGCGGTGGTGAGCTGCCCGGCCGGTTCGCGCTGCAACCAGACGTCGTGCAGCGCGACCGACTGCACCGCGCACTGCGCGAAGAACGCATGCTCGTTCACCGGCGGATGCGCGGCGTGCGACCTCGAAGGATCGCCCGGCTCGCAGTGCATCGGGTGCCAGACCGACGCGCAGTGCATCGGCACCCCGACGACGCCCGCTTGCCAGCCGAGCGGATACTGCGGCGAGTGCTCGGCGACCAACGCGACGCGGTGCGCTGCTCCGCTCGGCGTCTGCGACGTCGCCGCGGGCACGTGCGTGCAGTGCAACACGAACGCCGACTGCCAGGCCGAAAGCCCGATCTGCACCGATCACGTCTGCGGAGGGGCCCCGATCGACGGCGGCACCGACGGCGGCGCCGGTGACGCGGGCGATGCCGGTGACGCGGGCGATGCAGGCGGCGATGCCGGTGACGGCGGATCGCGCGACGGCGGAAGGACGGACGGCGGCCGCGCCGACGGTGGCTCCGGCACGGACGCCGGTGCGCGCACCGACGGAGGCGCGGGGGCGATGCCGGAGGACGACGTCTCGATCGAGGGCGCGGGCTGCGCGTGCAGCACGCCGGGCGCAGGCGCGGGCATCGGTCCGTGGGGCGCGCTCGCCGCCGCGGCGCTCGCGATCGGATCGCTCGCGCGTCGCCGGCGCAGCTGAAGGCGCATCGCTCGATGCGGCCGTGACGGCGCGGGTCGTCACCGAGCCGTACCCGTGGACGCCCTCCTCGCGGCTTCCGCCCGACGCAATCGCTCCTCGATCCTCGGCGGCGCGCCGGACGTTGCCGCGACGCGCAGCGCGGGCACGCCGACGATCTCGAACGTGGCGCTCGCCACGCCGATGCCGGCCGCGTCGAGCTCGCGGAGGATCGCGCGCGACATCTCGTCCTTCACCTGACGGATGCCGTGCTCCCGCACGACGAAGCGCAGCGTGAGCTCGAGCCAGTTGTCGGTCAGCTTGTAGTAGACGCGCGGCGTGAGGTCGTCGGGGGACAGGCCGTACTCCTCGCGGAGGCGGTCTCTCGCCTGTTCGCTCATCTCCCGGATGTGACGCGTCGCGGGCTCCGCGGATCGGACGAGGATCTCTTCGGCGCGCGCGCGATCGGCGTCGTACTTGATCGGGAGCACGATCTCCTCGAACAGGTACGGGAACTCGCGCGTGTAGTTGAAGACCGGCTGGTCGAAGATCGTGTCGTTCGTCACCGTCACGATCCGACCGGTGAACTGACGGGCGCCGACCCAGACGTCACGCTCGTCCGGCGCTCCGGGCTCACCCATCTCCATGATGCGCGTGTAGAGGAACCCGACCG
>JBDHVD010000398.1:0-8708 GCA_039809525.1 Labilithrix sp.
GTCACCGGCGATCACTCCGCCCGAGCTTGGCTCGTGCAGGCCACCGGCCGGCGCACCGTCCCCCAGATCTTCATCGGTGACGAGCCCATCGGCGGCTTCGACGAGCTCCGTGCGCTCGACCAGAGCGGCGAGCTGAGGAAGAAGCTCGACCGCGCGGCGTAAACCAGCCCGCGAGCGCGCCCCGGCGAACGCGGCCGGGACCGCCCGGGGACGCCTTCGCGCGTTGTTTCACTCCTTCAATTGAACTGGTGAAACAGCGCCGGGCGGGGTCGCCGGCCGTGCGGCGATCGCATGTCGTTCTTCAGGTCGCGAGCGCCTCGCAGAGACGCGGGACGTCCTTCTCCGCCACCGAGCAGAGCGCGACGCGGAGGGCGCCCTTCTGCGGCACGACGAACACGCCCTTCTCCTTCATGCGGAGGGCGCGCTCGTGGGCGTCGTCGGCGAAGACGGTGACGAAGAACCCGCCCTCGTAGCGCGGGTAGACGAGGCCGTGCTTCGGCGCGTGCGCGTTGAACGCGGCGACGCGCGCGTTCAGGAGCTTCTTCAGCTCGTCGCGCTCGCCGTCGACCGCCTTGCGCATCTCCGCGTCGACGAGCAGGCGCGTGACCGCCTTCATGCCGCCGCGCGAGCAGTTCGACCACGTGCCGCGGCACGAGTAGCTGAAGGCCGCGTCGGTCGCCGCGCGCGCCTTCGCGTCGGGCTCGCACGCCACGATCGCGCCGACGCGGAGGCCGTAGTGGGTGTACGTCTTCGACGCGCTCCACGCGAACAGGAGGCCCACCTTGCCGAGCAGCGGGTGGAGCTCCTTCATGAACGCGCGCGGATCGGCCTTCATCGCGTAGGCGAAGTAGGCCATGTCGACGAGGAGGGTGATCGGCGCGTCCTTCGCGTGCGCGACGAGGCGCTCGACCACCGCGCGCCACTCCTCGGGGCGCATCGAGTAGCCCGTCGGGTTCTGGCAGGGATCGTTGAGGAAGAGGAGGACGCGCTGCTGCGCGACGATGCGCTCCTCGATGGCCTTGTCGAGCGCGTCGACGTCGAGCGTCGACTGCTCGCCCTTGCCCTTGAACATGGTGAACGTCGAGACCTTGCGATCGGCCTCGTCGCAGAGCGTCTGGTACGGGCCCCAGAAGAAGCTCGTCGTCAGGAGCGACTGCCCCGGCTCGAGGTAGTTCGCGATCGCGTGACGGAGCGCGCCGCTGCCGCCGGGGGTCGCCGCCGCGACGGCCGAGGCCTTCATCTCCGGCTGATCGACGAACAGATCGTCGATGACCGCCGCGAGGAAGTCGGGCGCGCCGGCGATCGGCGCGTAGGCCGCCCACTCCTCGTTCGGCACCTCGTGGATCGCGCGCGAGGCGGTCGGCAGGACGGCGAGCTTGCCGTCGTCGAGCAGGAGCGAGCCCACGGTCGCGTTGATCACCGTCTCACCCCGCGCCTTGCGCGCGGTCGCCTCCTTGTTGAGCGCGAAGATGGGATCGTCCGACGGGCGGCCCTGGTGCGAGGGGATGACGTGGAGCATCGGTCCCGTCTGCTACCGCTCGGGGCCGCGGGCGTAAAGCGCCAGTTCCGCGGTCAGGGCGCGAGGCAGACGCCGAGGCCGGGCGGGGGCGGCGTGCTCGCGTCGCTGCCGGCGTCGGAGCTCGTGCCTCCGTCCGGCTGGGCTCCGCCGTCGGTGCCGCCCGCGTCGACGCCCGGCCCTCCCGCGTCGGGCGAGGGGGCGCCGGCGTCGCCGCCGCCGTCGAAGTCGCCGCCCGCGTCGGGGATGTTCGTGAGCACGCCGTTCGGCTGCTTGCAGCCGCGGCCGCCGCAGTCCGCGCTCGTGCAGCACGCCTGCGCGCCGGGGCAGGCGCTGCCGCTCGGATCGCACACCGCCGATCCTTGTACGATGCAACAACGTCCGGGGGCCGGGCAGGGGACGTCCCCGCAGCGGAGGAGCGTGCCCTCGCACGACGCGTTGTTGACCACCGGGCCGCCGTCGCTCACCACCGCGGCGTCGAGGTCGATGCCGCCGTCCTTCAGGCTGCCCGGCTCGCTGCCCTCGCACTCGGCGCCGTCGCACGGCGCGATCTCCGAGTCGAAGCAGCGGCCCTTGCGGCAGGTGGAGAACGCGTCGCAGGGCACGTTCGCGCACTCGGGATCGATGGTGATCGGCATGGTGAGCCGGCGGTGCTTCGAGAAGGAGAAGCGCCGGCGCGCGACGATGCATCCCGCGTAGTCGGGCGGCTGGCACTCGGTGGGATCGTGCCGCGCGCCGTACGCCGCGACGACGACGATGGCCGCGCGCTCGTCGTCGGAGGGCGTGACCACCAGCGTGCCGATGCGTCGCGTGGCCGGGTCGCAGTCGGTCGTCTGGCCCGTCGGGAAGCGCGACCTGATGCGCTCCTCGGTGTCCGCCGGTTGCACGCCGACGGTGATCGCGGTGCCGTGGATCTCGTCGCACCGCGCGTCGACGAGGCGCACGTCGACGGTGACCTGCGTCGGCTCCTGGCAGCCGGGCGTCATCACGAGGGCGAGCGCGCCGGCGGCGAAGAGGCCGGCGATGGTGCGGGCGGCGCGCATGGCTGGATGGTAACCCAACCCGGATGGCTCCGCGCGCCGTCAGAGGTCGCGGAGGACGTCGTCGGCGCGCTCGACGGTGAAGTACAGGCCGCGCGCGTAGATGCGCATGAACTCCTCGCGCGAGAGATCGCCCGGTCGCTTCGCGGTGGCCGCCGAGAGGAGGATCGCGGCGCTGACCGACACGTTGAGGCTCTCGACGAAGCCGCGCATCGGGACGCGGACACGACGCGTGCATGCTGCAAGTAGATCGTCGGCGATGCCGTCGCGCTCGTTGCCGAGCACGAGGCCGAGGCGCGGGATCGACGCGAGGTCCGCCGGCTCGAGCTCGCCGTCCGGATGGGCGGCCACCAGCTCGAGCCCGTCCTTCTTCATCGCGGCGATCGCCTCGTCCGAGCTCTTCCAGATCCGGAGGTCGACCCACTTCTCCGAGCCGCGCGCCACGCTGGGCGCGAGGAGGAACTTCTCCTTCCGCTCGACGACGTTGACGAACTGGACCCCGAAGGCCTCGCACGACCGGACCACCGCCGCGCCGTTGTGCGGATCGTGGGGCGCGTCGAACAGGACCTGCACGCTCGCGAGCCGCCGCGAGAGCGTGCTCCGCAGCTTCTCCGCGCGGCGGTCGAGCACGAGCGGCTCGAGGAGGGACACGACCCGCTCGGGATCGTGGCGCTCGACGCGGGCGATCAGGGCGGGGACGAGGTGGGTTCCGGGCACGACCCCGGGCGTGTGACGTCGCATGGCGCTGCTTCTCGACGGGCTCGCGCCCGCGGGCTTCTCTAGCCGTCGGCGAAGGGGTTGTGCACGCGGATTCCGCATCCGGTGAAATCACGCACGTTGCGCGTCACGAGCAGCGTCCCGTGCTCGTAGGCCGTCGCGGCGATGAGCATGTCGGCCTGCGACCGTACGTGCCCGCGCCTCGCCTGTGCCGCGCGGAGCTCCGCCGAGCGACGAGCGATGGCGTCCGTGATCGGCAGCACGTGGGCGAAGGTGTCGAACAGCGCAGTGAGCTGGCGCTCGAGCCGTGCGCTCGGACGGAGCGCGAGACCGAAGGTGACCTCCTCGAGGCTCACGACGCTGAAGGCGAACCGCTGGCTGCGCGCGCTCCAGGCGAGGACGCCCCGGTTCGGCCTCGCACGCATGAGCTCGCTGATGACGTTCGTGTCGACGAGCTCCACCGATCAGCTCCCGCGTCGCGCACGGTTCGTCGTCTTCGACCGGCGCTCCGGCGCGAGGACCTCGAGCATCGGGTTGTCGCGGCTCGCGCGCGCGGGGACGACGAGCTCCCACTCCTCTTCTTCGGCGGTCTTGCGGAGCTCCTCGAACGCCTCGTCGAGCGTCTTTCCGGAACGCGCCTGCCATTCGCGGAAGCGCTCGAGCTCCTCCATGCTCACGATGGCGGCGACGGGCTCGTCGCGATTGCTGAGGATTTGCGGCTCTTTCTGGGCGAGCCGCACCACCTTCGACAGTTGCTGCTTCGCCTCTCCGATCTTCCAGCTCACGCAACGAGTCTAAGTCGACTACGAGACATGTCCAAGTTGGTCATGGTTACCCACGACCGCCCGGACGACGCCGGTTGGGTGCAAGTGTGCGGAGTGTGGCCGGAAATGGGCGAAATTCGGGCCCCGCCGCTACACTTCGTGGTCCGGAACCGTCTATCCGGAGCACCTCCTCACAACGATGACCGTCGACGCGCGAAGCTCGAGCACGATGCTCCCGGCCGTCCGGCGCACCAAGCGCCGCGACTGGGGCCGCATCCTCGCGCGCATCCTGTGCGTCGTCTTCGCGCTCACCGGCCTCGTCCCGGTCGGCGTCGGCCTGCTCGTGCGCACGAGCTGGGCACGCGGCATCGCCACCCGCGAGACGCGCAAGATCGTGGCCGGCTTCGGCATCGACGCGCACTACGACCTCGAGCTGCGGCTCTGGCCGCTCAGCGTGACGATGCGGAACCTCCGCGTCGAGGCGACCGACGGGGGCACGCCCTTCGTCACCGCGCGGCGCGTGAGCGCGCGGCCGAAGATCTTCGGCCTCCTCTCCGGCAAGATCGTGATCGACCAGATCGAGATCGAGCAGCCGAAGGCGCGCGTGGTCCTAAAGGACGGCAAGCTCCAGAACCTCGCGCCGAACCTCCCCGAGACGCCGAAGAAGGAGGGCCCGACCAAGCCGCCGTTCTCCGTCGTCTCCACGAGCGAGGCCGAGGTCGACATCACCGTCGACGGCGTGCAGGTGAAGGCCTTCGAGATCGACGCCGACGTCACGACCGACGAGGACGACGCCGGCAACGCCGCGTTCGAGGTCGCCGTGCGCATGTCGCACGCGCAGTCGCGCCTCGTGCGTACGCTGGGCAAGCCGGGCGACTACGCGGTCGACGACGACACGCTCTGCAAGGTCGACGGGCGCGCGCGCATCGAGGAGAAGAAGATCCTCGTCCGCCGCCTCTCCGCCTACGGCGCCGTCGACCTCGACCCGGCGGAGGACACGCACGTCGGCTGCGACGTGAAGAAGGAGGACAAGCGCTACGTCGAGCTCGGCCTCGGCCACCTCGCCGTCACCCTGCCCAAGGACAAGGACGCGCTGCCGAACCTCGACGGCCACGTGAAGGTCCGCGCGCCGATCACCGCGCTCGGGCGCCTGCCGGATGCGCCGGACGTGGACGGCTGGGTGATGGTCGACGCCGAGCTCCGCTACACGCCGGAGACGCCGATCCCCGACATGGCCGGGCGCCTCGAGGTGCACGACGCGCGCGTCACCCATTACTCGTTCTCGCGCCTCATCAAGAGCGAGTTCCAGGTGCGGCGCAGCGTGGTGACGAGCCCGCTCACGACGATCGAGATCGCGGACGGCATCGCCGAGCTCCGGGACACCGAGGTGCAGCCGCTCGCGAAGGGCATCCCCCTCAAGACGCGCCTCGACGCGCACGACGTGAGCTTCACCAGGCTGATGCAGGACCTCGGCGTGGCGAAGAACCCGCACGTGACCTGGGACCTCAAGGAGGTGCACGCGTCGAACGTGAAGGGCACGCTCGATCCGCTCCACCTCGACGGCGAGCTCGTCGCGCACACCTACGACTTCGCGGTGTTCGACAAGTCGGTGTTCGATCCGGCGAAGACGCGCGCGCTCGGGGTGAAGGAGGGGCACCTCAAGGGCAAGCTCGCCGTCCGCCCGCAGGGGATCGAGTTCCAGAACATGTTCGTGCAGACGACGAAGAGCACCGTGCCGAACGTGCTCGTGTCGCTCGGCTTCCACGAGGTCCTCCACATCGAGGTGCCCGCGGGATCGAAGATCGATCTGTCGGACCTCTCGCCGATCGGCAACATCCCGATGCACGGCATCGCCGACGCGAAGGCGAAGGTCACGGGGCCCTTCGGCGATCCGCACGTCGAGGGCGACCTCTCGATCCAGAACTACGTGCTCGGCGACATCCCGTTCGGCAACGTCTCGCAGGGCCACGTCTCGTCCGACGTGAACAAGCAGATCGTCGACCTGTCCGACGTGAGGTCCACCAAGGGCAAGAGCAGCTTCGAGCTCGCCACCGGCCGGCTCGACTTCAACGCCCCGGCGTCGATGCGCTTCGACGGCCAGGCCGCGTCGAAGGCGCTCTACGTCCGCGACTTCTTCAACATGTTCAAGCTCGACGAGGATCCGCGGCTCGATCAGATCGACGGCGTCCTCGACGCGAGCGCCGGCATCCACCTCGCGCTCGGCGGCCCGGAGGACCCGTGCAAGGGCGGCTACCTCGACGTGCGGGCCACCACGAACGCGCGCGACCTCAACCTGCTCGGCGAGAAGTTCGACGAGGGCCACGCGGACTTCGAGTACCGCTGGCTCGATCGCGACGCGGGGCTCGAGGGCACCGAGATCGACGTCCGCTCGCTCTCGCTCACGAAGGTGAAGAAGGAAGGCCGCGCCGCGCTCGGCTCCGTCCTCGGCTCGCTCGCCATCCATCGCGGCGGCGAGATGCGCGGCAACCTCGTCGTGCAGGGCTTCCCCCTCGCGCGCACGGACATGCTCGGCGCGGCGGCGTCCGCGTTCGAGGGGTCGGTCTCCGGCGTCGCCCGCGTCGGCGGCACGATCAACGCGTTCGACGTGGAGGCCGATCTGAACATGACGCCGCTCCGCGTGCTCGGCGCGCCGTTCGGCGGCTCGGACCTGCACGTGAAGATGACGCAGAAGCCGAGCGCGCAGAAGCCCACCGGCCGCTTCACCGCGTGCAAGGCGCCGATCTACGCGCCGTTCGACAAGAAGGCGTACGCCGACTCGCTCGAGACGGCGAACCAGGGCGAGTTCGTCGTCGACGGCGCGCTCTTCGGCGGACAGGTGAAGCTCGAGAAGCTGACCGTCACCCGCCAGAAGTCGCCGGTCATCACCGGCAAGGCCGAGCTCGCGAGCTTCGATCTCGGGCCGGTCGCGAAGATCCTCCTCGTCTCCGACGAGGCGGCGGCCGCCGGCGAGTCGGTGCCGCTCGGCGGCAGCGTCTCGGGCGACATCGACATCGAGAAGGTCGCGATGAACGACCTCGCCCACGCGAAGGTGAAGCTCGCGCCGAAGGCCATCCGCGTCACCCGCGGCGGGCAGAAGATCGAGATGCGCCCCGCGCCGATCCTCGTCACGCTCGAGGGCGACCAGGTCACCGTCCCCGAGCTCACGTTCGACCTCGCCACCCCGAACGGCTTCAAGGGCGCCTTCGCCGTGAGCGGCACGGTGAAGAAGGTGACGAAGGGCGGCGACCTCGCGCTCGAGGCGAAGCTCTATCCGATCGACCTCGGCCTGCTCGTCGGCATGGTCCCGCGCGTGACGCACTCCGCGGGCACGCTCACCGGCTCGATGAAGATCGCCGGCAGCCCCAGGCAGCCCGATCTCGACGGCAAGCTCGAGGTCCGCGGCGGCGACTTCGGGGTGAAGGGCCTGCCGAGCAGCATCACCGACGCCGAGATCGACGTCTCCGCCGACGAGAACGAGGCGCGCATCACGCGCGCGGTCGGCCACTTCCTCGGCGGCGACGTGAGCATGACCGCGCGCATGCCCCTCAAGGGCGGCAGCCTCGGCGTCGCCCGCGCGCAGCTCACCGGCCGGCAGCTCTACGTCGCGCCCGTCGAGGGCGTCCGCGCGACGCTCGATGCCGACCTCGAGGTGACGATGAATCCGAACGCCACCACGGCGCAGGGCAAGCTCCCGTTCGTCGGCGGCGAGGTCACCATCACCGAGTTCGAGTACTCGCGCCCCGTCACCGTCGATCTCACCGGCTTCAAGGGCGGCGCCAAGCGCACCGTCGTCGAGGCGTACGATCCGTCGCTCGACGCGCTCACCCTCGGCTTCGACGTCCGCTCGCGCGTCCCGCTCCGCATCCGCAACAACCTGATCGACGCGCAGCTCGCGATCGATCCGCGCGGCATCCACGTGACCGGCACGAACCAGCGCGTCGGCCTCCGCGGCGAGCTCACCACCGTGCAGGGCGGCCGCTTCCGCGTCTTCGCGAACGACTTCGAGCTCCGCAAGGGCACCATCCGCTTCGACGATCCGACGCGCATCGCCCCGCACGTCGACATCCTCGGCACCACCGAGTACCGCCGTTACTCGAACACCGTCTCCTCCGCCGGCTCGAGCACGAACACCACCGGCGGCGCCGCGGCCACCACCGGCAGCATCTCGAGCGGCGGCACCGGCGGCAGCCTCTGGCGCATCTCGCTCCACGCCTACGGCGACACCGAGGACCTCAAGGTCGACATGACGAGCGACCCGGCCCTCAGCCGCGAGGACATCTTCTTCCTCCTCACCATCGGCCTCACCCGCGCCGAGGTCGATCAGGTCCGCGCCGGCTCGGTCTACGCGAGCGCCGCCTTCGAGGCGCTCGGCACCGTCAGCGGCGCCGACCGCGCGGTGAAGACCGCCATCCCGGTCATCGACGACTTCCGCTTCGGCAGCGCGTACTCGCCGCGCACCGGCCGCACCGAGCCGGTGGTCACGCTCGGCCGCCGCCTCACCGAGGGCGTGCGCGCGAACGTGTCGACCGGCCTCACCGAGGACCGCCAGCTCCGATCGAACGTCGAGTGGCGCCTGTCACGCCCGCTCAGCGTGCAGACGTCGTATGACAACATCAACACCGTTTCGTCGGGCTCGATCGGCAACTTCGGCCTCGACTTCCGGTGGCGCCT
>JBDHVD010000399.1:0-8707 GCA_039809525.1 Labilithrix sp.
TCGGCGAAGCGATCGCCGTCGACCTCTCCGTCGAGCATCAGCGACACGGACTCGTAGGCATGCGAGGCCAGCGCGGCAGGGACCTGGCGCGCGCGTGCGAAGTCGGCGCGCCGCGACGCGAGCAGCGCCTCGAGCGGCGGCGCCGGAGGCGCGTGCGCCACGGACGCGGCGCCGTTGCGTGTGCCGGCGATCTCCGCGGCGTGCGCGAGGACCTCGTCGCTGCAGGCATCGGCGCGCGAGAGCACCACGACGTCCGCGTACCCGATCTGCTCGATCGCGAGCTCGTGCTCCGCGAGCTCCTCCACGCGCGTCGCATCGACGACGGTGACGACGCCGTCGAGGGAGAACGCGCCGCTCCTGCCGCCGCCGCCGACGGCGCGGAGCACGCCGGCCGGGGAGGCCGCGCCCGACGTCTCGATCACGATCCGCTTCGGCGACGGTGCGCGCGATGCGAGATCGTCGAGCGCCCGCACCAGCTCCGCCTGCGTCGTGCAGCAGACGCATCCGCCGGTGATCTCGACGAGCACGCGCGCGCGTTCGGCGAGCAGCTCGCCGTCGATGCCGACGTCGCCGTGCTCGTTGACGATCACCGCCACGTCGCCGCGCGGCAGCTCGGCGAGCCAGCGGTTGACGAGCGTCGTCTTGCCGGCGCCGAGGAAGCCGGTCACGACGGTCACCGGGACGAGCGCGTCGGCCGTCATGCCGCGCGCTTGCGCGCCTCCGTCGGGGTCTTCCCGGTCCACCGCTTGAACGCGCGATGGAACGGGCTCGGCTCGGAGTAGCCGAGGAGATAGGCCACCTCGGCGACGGCGATCTTCGGGTCCGCGAGGTAGCGGAGCGCCAGATCGCGCCGCACGTCGTCGAGCAGCGCGTCGAAGGTCACGCCTTCGTCCGCGAGCCGGCGCTGGAGGCTGCGCTCGCTCATCTTCGACTTCGCGGCGATCGCCGCGAGCGTGATCTCGCCCTCGCCGATCGCGCGGGCGAGCAGGCTCCGAACGCGCTCCGAAGCGCTCGCGACCGGCAGCGGGCGCGCTTCGAGGAGAGCCTCGGCGTGTCGCTCGATGACCCGCGAGAGCCGCGGATCGGAGGTGGGGTTCGGGCGATCGACGAGCGCGGCGTCGACCTCGAGGAAGTTCAACGGCTGCAGGAACGCCGGCTCGACGCCGAGCACGCGCCGCAGCTCGGAGCGCGCGACCGGCGATGAAGGCGCGGCGTGACGGAAGCCCGCGGCCCGCGCCTCGATCGGGATGCGAGCGATCTGCGCGCCGATGGTGACGACCGAGGCGATGGTGAACTCGGCGGAGTGCCGCTCCTGCTCGATGCCGCCGAGGCGGAACGCGTGCTCGACGCGGAGCCTGTCGCCGCGCGGGACGAGCGACCACTCCGCGATGTCGTGGACGAGTCGGTTGTAACGCACGAGCCGCTCGAGCGAGCTCCGGAGCGTCGGTGCCGTCCGGATCGCGTAATCGAGGACGTCGAACGCGCCCGGCTGCACGAGCTCGGCGGCGTGGACGCCGAAGGCCGGATCGCCGGCGCGCGCCGCGGCCTCGCGCCAGAGGCTCTGCTCGGTCTCGAGCGCGATGCGTGCGTCGGGATCGCTCGCGAGCTTCGGATCGAAGCCGCACGCCGACGCGAGATCCTCTGCGTCGACGCCGCGCGCCTGGGCGACGGCGACGATCATCGCGCCTATCCCGGCCGACACCTCGATCGCGGTCATGACTTCGACATGCTCCGTCCGGCGCCCGGCGGACGCAACCCGCGCTGGCGTCCGCGGTCATTCGTGCCGGCGCCTCCGGTCACGGCGAACGCGGCCGTTTCGCTGCAGATTCGAGGGTGCAAGGAGACCCGATCATGATGCCCCGCCGTTTCGCCCTCGCCGTCACCCTCGCGCTCTCGACCCTCGCGATCGCCCGCACCGCCGCCGCCGCGGAGGGCGATCCCGCGCCGGAGAAGGCGCGGCCTGCGTTCCACCTCGACCTCGAGACCGATCCGACCGCGTTCGTCTTTCGCGGCGGATCGCTCCACGCCGGGCTGGGCTACGGGCGCGCGCGCCTCGACCTCGGCGCGTATGCGATGGACGTCCCGCGCTTCGTCGAGTCGAACGAAGGCTTCGACGGCTCGTTCCGTGGCGCCGGTGCGAAGCTCCAGCTCTTCCTCTTCGACGAGCAGAAGGGCGGCTTCGTGGGCGTCGACGCGGGGCTCAACCATCTCCGCGCGGAGGCCCGGGACACCGGCCGTCATGCGTCGCAGCTCCAGGTGAGCGCCGGCGTGAACGCCGGCTGGCGCTTCGTGCTGCCCTACGGCTTCTACGCGACGCCCTGGATCGGCGTCAGCACCTCGTTCGGCGCGAGCGACATGCGCGTCGACGGAAAGACGTACACGCCGAACCCCGTCACCGTCTTTCCCGCGGTGCATCTCGGCTACCGCTTCATGTGAGGGCGGAGGTCGCTGTATCCTCGTCGGGATGCGTGCACGAAAGACGTTCGCGATCGGGATCCTTGCGGCGACCGCCGTCCTCGCCTGCGCGGTGGAGGCATGCGTCGGCGACGATCCGGCCGCGAGCACGACGCCCGACGGGAGCGCGGGCGACGCGACGCCGGGATCCGACGCGGGTGGGGGAGACGCGACGGCCGGGCTCCGGATCGAGCCGTCGTCGATCGATCTCACGCCGGGCGCGTCGGTCTCGATCCGGATCCGCGGCGGAACGCCGGGCGCGACGGTCACCCTCGCGGTCGCGACGACCGAGGTGCCGAAGGGCGGCACGGCCAGCGGCGTGTCCCTCGCATCGTCGAGCCTGATCCTGTCGCCGACGGGCGAAGGCTTCGTCGAGATCAAGGCCGCGCCGGACGCCACCCAGCATCGCTTCGCGGTGACGCTCACCGGCGGCCCGAGCCCGCAGACCGTCCCCGGTCGCGTCACCGGCAAGCCCGGCGCGCTCGACCTCTTCTTCGGTGACGGCGCCGGCTTCTTCGATTTCTTCGACGGCGACACCGGCGACACGACGGCGAGCTCGGTCGTCGTGCAGCCCGACGGGAAGTTCATCGTCGGCGGCACCGGCAAGGCGTACCAGCAGATGCTGATCGCGCGCTTCGACGCCGACGGCAGGCTCGACACGACGTTCGGGAGCAAGGGCTACGTGCTCATCCCGGGCGCGCGCAGTCCGCAGATGGCGCTCTTCTCCGACGGCAGCCTGGTGATCGCCGCGGCGGCGCCGAACGATCCCAAGCTGTTTCGTCTCGGCGCGAACGGCGCGTTCGTGCCGGGCTGGGGCGATGCGACCGGGATCGATCCGGACCTCGGCTACGGCACGCTCGATCCGGCGTTCGCGCGCACCGGCGACGCCGTGCTCCTCGCAGGCGTGCCGAGGACGGGCGGCGAGGACGCCGGCGTCGCGGTGAAGAAGTACCTGCCGGACGCCGGTCTCGATCCGACGTTCGGCGCGGGCGGCACGGCCCGCTTCTCGGCCGGCCCCTTCGGAGCGGTCCTCGGTCGTCCGTTCGCGCTCGCGGTCGAGCCGGGCGGAGAGATCTGGGCGACCGGCAGCTACTACCAGAGCAGCACGAAGTCCTGGGTTCGCCGCCTGAGCACGAGCGGCGTGCCGCAGACCTTCGGGCCCGACGGCACCTTCGACGGCGCAGGCACCGTCCTCGTCGTGCAGGACACGAAGGTGGTCGGAGCCGCCTACGACTACGGCAGCGCGAACGACGGCTTCTCGGTGTTCCGCGTCGTCGGCTCGGGGCTCGACGACACCTTCGGCGCCGCGGGCAAGACGAGGCTCTCGTCGCAGTCGGGCTCGGCGGGCACGTCGATCGCCATCGACTCGGCCAAGCGCATCTACGTGGCCAACGGCGGCGTCAACGTCACGAGCTCGTTCGACGTCCATCGCGTGAGCGCCAGCGGCGCGGTCGACGCGACGTTCGCCGACAGCGGCAAGTTCTCGATGGAGGGACGCGCGTTCGGCCTGGCCGTGAGCGGAAACCAGCTGCTCGTCGTCGGCGTGAACCATCCCACCGATCAGCGGCGCGCGCGCATCGCACGTCTCTGGCTTTGAGCGTGACGCGCCTCGGCTCGACATTGTCGATCCTCGCCGTGCTCGGCGCGTGCCGCGGCAGACCGACGGCCACGCCGGACGCGAACGGCCGCGTCGTCATCCATGCCCGCTCCGCGGACGCTCTCGGCGTGGTGCGCGCGCAGCTCGTCGAGGCCGCGTCGAAGAGAGCGGTGCTCGTCGAGCTGCACGACGGGACGCGCTCGGTGTCGCTCGAGCTGCCGACGACCCGCGCGCTCGACGACGCCACGAGCGTCGTCGTCCTGCGGATCGACGCCGTCGGTCGGTACGGAGCGAACGTCGTGACCGACACGGCGGCCCTGGAGCGGGCGGCCCGGCGCGATGCCGCGAACGGCTCGATCGTGCTCCTGCGCGTCGCCGACGACATCGCGATCCATCAGATCACCGCGGTGACCGACACGCTGACGCGCGCGGGCGTCGCGCACGTCGTCCTGGGCTTCGTCCCTCCGGGCCTCCCTCCGCCCGAGGACGGATGGGAGGGTTGCCCCTTCCCGGCGGACTCTCGTGAGAGTCACGGCCGTGCGGTGCTCTCGATCGACTGGGACGATCAAGGTCGGCCGGGGGTCGTCCGCATCGTCGAGTCCACGGGGCACGGCTTCGGGGGTGCGGCGCTGCTCTGCACGCTCTGGCAACGCAGCAACACGTCGCGTTGCTCGGGCAAGCCGCCGTGCACGCAGACGCTGGGCGTCCGCTTCGAGCGGTGAGCGGGCCGGCGTCAGGACCTGCTCCGGCCCTCCGTCGAGAAATTCACTTTACGTTGTAAAAGATCCGCGCGAGGTCCGTCCATCGGCCCATCTCGGAGGCCGCATGATGCTTGCGCACGACGCTCGCCGCTTCTTCTTCGCTTTTTCCACGCTCTCCTTCGCCGTCCTCGCCCCGCTCGCGTGCTCGTCGACCGGCGACGCGCCGCCCGGCGGTGCGGCCGGAGGGCCCGGAGCCGGTTCCTCGGGCGCCGGGTCGCTGGACGGGGGCGACCAGGGCAGCAAGGGTTCGCCGGCGTGGACGCGCGTCACCCTCGACGCCGACGTCCGCCCCTACGAGGTCGTCGCCGACGCGCGCGGCGTGTGGCTCGCCGAGGGCCACGGATCGGAGACGGAGCGCTCGGTGGGCGCCGGCCGCATCCTGCCGAGCGGCGCGTACGAGCGCGTGTTCGAGAAGACCCCCGGCTCGACGGTCCTCTCGAACTACGTCATCAGCGCGATCGCGCCGGTCGACGACACGTCCGCGGCGATCACCGCCGAGTGGTTCACGCAGATCATCGGCGGCAAGAAGCAGACGCTCGAGACGACGACCGCGTACGGCACCTCCGTCTTCGCCCGGAGCGCGTCCGAGCTCTGGGTCGGCTCGCGCGTCGGCACGCTCGAACGCTTCACGCTGCCGTCGGAGGACAAGCTCCGTGTGCCGATCGTCCGCGCAGGGAGCATCGACGGGATCTGGGCGACGAAGGACGCCGTCTTCGTCGTCACCGCGAACGGGATCCGTCGTGCGCCCCTCCCGCTCCCCGCCGACTGGAACGGCGACGCGCGCTTCGTCGTCCAGGGCGACTTCCTCCAGCTCCGCGGGCTCGTCGATCGCGACGTCGCGTATGCCGTCGGAAAGGCGGGCCTCGCCGCGCGCTACGACGCCGGCTCGAAATCGTGGCAGCGGATCACGACGGGCGCGAAGGGGGACATCGGTCTCCTCGCGATCGCGAGCGAGGACGACGTGTGGACGGGCGGCGCCGACGGCATGATGCACTTCGACGGCAAGACCTGGACGCGCGTCGGCGGCGAGCCGGGCATGCCGGCCTCGCCCTCGTCGATCGCCGCGCAGCCCGACGGCACGCTCTGGGCGATCGCCGACGGTGCCCTTCATCGTCGTGCGCCCGGCGCGGTCACCGGCACGAAGACCGACGGAGGCGTCGTCGTCACCCCCGATGCCGGGACGTGCGGATTCGCCGAGCCGAACGACGACTTCGCCACCGCCTACGGCTTGACGATCCCGGCGACGTTCGACGCGTGCGCGCCTCCGAACGACGGCGATCGCTACTCGTTCGTGAGCCCGAAGAGCTCGCCGGCGGGCGGCTTCTACTCCATCGCCGTCGAGGACCTCGATTCGGTCGAGCTGCTCGCGACGCTCTACGACGTCACGGCCTCGTCCGAGGAACGGTGGTTCGCCCGCGCGCTCAACGGCGGCGCATCGACGATGCTCCACGGTCACGTCCCGGTCCAGAGCGAGCGCGCGTTCGACTTCTTCGTCGGCAGCGCGGTGAAGCCGGGGAAGGAGGGCCGCTACCACGTCGCGATCTCGTACACGCCGTTCGTCGATTCGTTCGAGCCGAACAACGAGACGGAGACCTCGAAGACGATCACCGCGGGCACGCCCGTGACCTCGCTCCTGCCGACGGGGATGCCCGACTTCGAGGACTACTCGAACGCCGACACGCAGGACTATTACGTGCTCGCGCGCGGCGCCGGCCCCTTCACCGTCACGCTCACCGGCGTGGCGGCCGGCTCGATCGCGAAGGTCACCGCCTACGCCGCGATCTCCCCGAAGGGCTCCGCCGGCACCGTGCTCGGCACGGCGGAGTCGGCGAGCCCCGGCGCGAGCGTCACGCTCGACGGATCGCTCGGCGGGAGCGGCTACCTCCGGATCCTCGTCGAAGACGTCGCGACGCGCGACCTGAAGGCCGCGACGCCGCCCGCCGCCTTCACCCAGCCGTACACGCTCGTCGTCTCTCCGTGACGCTGCCAGATTGGCGCGCGGCAGGCGACGCGGCGGTCAGGGCGTCACGTCGCTCTCGAACGCACGCGACGATCCCGCGCTCGTCCGCTGGACGCGGGGTGGCACGAGGTGTGAACGTATCGAGAGGGCATGCTCGCGGTCCTCTCCGTCGTGGGGCTCGTCTACGCGCTCGCCGTCGCGATCGGCGCGTGGAAGGTCGTTCGATCCGTGCCGCTCGCCGCACGGATCGACGCGCCGGAGCCGCGGACGTGGCCCCGCGTCTCGGTCATCGTCCCCGCGTGCAACGAGGCGGATTCGATCGAGCAGGCGATGCGCTCGCGCCTGCTCGAAGAGTACCCGGACGCCGAGTACATCCTCGTCGACGACCGCTCCACCGACGGCACCGGCGCGATCATCGATGCGCTCGCACGGGAGGACCGCCGGATCGTCGCGCTCCACGTGACCGCGCTGCCCGAGGGCTGGCTCGGCAAGATGCACGCGATGCAGCGCGGCCTCGAGCGGGCCACCGGCGAGTACGTCCTCTTCAGCGATGCTGACGTCCACCACGAGCCGGGAGCGCTGGCGCGGATCGTCGCGCACTGCGAGGCGCATCGGATCGATCACGTCGCCGTCATGCCGTGGGTGTGGTCGTCGAGCTTCTGGCTCGACGTGATGTTCAACGCGATGGTGCGATTGCTCGCCCTCGCGTCGCGCGCGTGGAAGGTCGCCGATCCCGGCTCGCGCGTGTCGATCGGCGGCGGCAACTTCAACCTCGTGCGTCGCACGGCGCTCGAGCGCGCGGGCGGTCTCGAGCCGCTCAAGCTCGAGGTGGCCGACGACGTCGCGCTCGGTCAGGCGCTCAAGTGGTCGGGCGCGCGGCCCGCGGTGTTCAACGCGCGCGGCCTCGGCGGCCTCTACTACTACCGGTCGGTGGGCGAGGCGGTGCGCGGGATGGAGAAGAACTCCTTCGCCGCGCTCGGCCGCTACAGCATCGCCCGCTTCACGCTGCTGTTCCTGGTGCTCGTCGTCGTCGAGCTCGGGCCGATCGTCGCGCTCGCCGGAGGAGGATGGACGCGCGTCCTCGCCGCCTCGGCCCTCGTGCTCGTGGCCGCGGCGCAGGCGATGCTCTGCCGCTGGCTCGGCCGCCCGCTCCTCCCGACGCTGTTCATGCCGGTGGGCATCGCCCTCAACCTGTTCGCGTCGCTCCGCTCGATGTGGAAGACGCTCCTTCGCGGCGGCGTCGAGTGGCGCGGCACCCACTACTCGCTCGAGGCGCTGCGGCGGGGGATGCGGTTCACCCTCCTCTGAGGCGCTCCTCAGGACGGCTCGCGCTGCGCATAGCGCCGGGCGAGCACCGCGCAGACCATGAGCTGCAGCTGGTGGAAGATCATCAAGGGGAGCACCACCAGGCCGACGGACGGCCCGGCGAAGAGGACCTTCGCCATCGGGAGACCGCTCGCGAGGCTCTTCTTCGATCCGCAGAAGACGACGACGATCTCGTCCTCCTTCGCGAAGCCGAGGCGCCGCGACGCGAACGTCGTCAGCGCGAGGACGGCCGCGAGCAGGGCGGCCGAGATCCCGAGCAGGAGGAGCAGGCTCCGGAGCGGGAGCTGGCTCCACGTCCCGTTGACGACGCCGGCGCTGAACGCGGTGTAGACGACGAGGAGGATGGTGCCGCGGTCGACGTAGCCGAGCCAGTGCCGGTTGCGCTCGAGCCAGGCGGCGGTGAACGGGCGCAGCGCGTGCCCAACGACGAACGGCACGAGCAGGAGGAAGACGATCTTCCACACCGAGTCGAGCGACATCGCGGACGGACCGCCGGCCTCGAGCAGCAAGGCGGAGAGGGCGGGGGTGAGCACGACCGCCGCGAGGTTCGACACCGTCGCGCTGCAGATCGCGGCGGGGATGTTCCCGCGCGCGATCGAGGTGAACGCG
>JBDHVD010000400.1:0-8687 GCA_039809525.1 Labilithrix sp.
TGACGCGCTGGTAGCCGCGCGAGACGAGCTCGTTCGCGATCACCTCGAGCGTCTCCTTCGCGAGGGCGGAGTCCACCTCGGTGATGGTCACCGCAGCGTCGCCCGGCTGCTCCTTCGCCACGGAGATGCTGTCGGCGATCGCGAACGTCCGGTACGACCCGAAGCTCGTCCCCGGCGCGAACTGCGTGATGACGATCTTCTCCTGCGCGAGCTCGTCCAGGCTGGGCTCGTGGACGCAGCTCGTCGCCTCGAGCGTCGCCATCGCGCCGCTCGCCACGAATGCCGCTGCCGCCATGGCGCGCACGCGCACGTCCTGCATCCCCCTTCCGAAGCGAGAGCGTGCAGTGCGCGTGCCCGTTGCTCGGCCTCGGGGCGCACGAACGAGCGCGTACGGTTGCGCGCGCGTCACGCGGTCGAACGAGCGCGCCTCCGCCACGCTGCGTGGCGGAAGTGCTCGGCGCTCGCGAGCACCTTCTGGATCGCGAGGCCGACGAACAGGCGCACGAGGAATGCGCCGACCACCGCGACGACGAAGCCCGCGTCCACGCCGGCGCCGGTGACGACGAGGACCGCGAGGACCACGTTCGGCATGTTCGCGACGGCGGCGAGCGTGCGTCGCTCCGAGGCGCGAGGACCGGCCAGCAGCCAGCCGGCGACCGCGATCAGCACCGCGAAGACCGCCGCCGCGAGCGCGCCGTTCCAGCCGAGCGATCGCACGGCGCCCGTCCGCGGGACCAGCACCAGCGCACCGGCGAAGATCGCGACGAGGACGATCGCATCGAGCACCCCGAGCGCTCGCTCGAGCGTGCGTGCGCGCTCGGTCTTCGAGCGCACGAGGATGCCCGCGGCGAGGGGCAGCGCCTGCAAGAGGACGACCTGCAGGAGGAGAGCGCCCGTGCGGACGTGGAGCGGTCCGCGATAGCCGAGGAGGAGCCGCGTCGTGGGCGCCGCGGTGAACGCGGCCACCGCGCCGAGCGCGGCGGTCAAGAGGACGGCGAACGACACGTCCGCGCGCGCAGAGCGTGCGCCGCGCGATGCGAGCGGGACGACGCCCGCCAGCGAGAGCAGGACGATCGCGGCCGCGGGGCGTACGGGCAGCGCGAACACCGCCACGAGCAGCCGCGCGAGGAGCGGGCCGAGCACGAGCATGATCACGATCGCGCGCGCGAGCTCCGGCGCTCGCTGCCGCGCGACCTCGCGCAGGCGGCCTCGCGGCGTCGCGAGCCCCGTCTTCAGCATGTAGGTCACGACCGCGACGGCACCGGCGAGCTCGAGAGCGAGGGGCATGACGGTGAGCGCGTCAGCCTTCGCGCGGGATGAAGCCGGCCTTCGCGATCTCCGGCACCACCTTCTCGACCACGCTCTTCGTGAACTTCCCGTCCGGCGACGGCTCGGTCGTGCGTGTCGCGGCGGACCACACGAGGCGTCCGCCGGGCTGCACGCGCGCGTCCCAGAGCGTCATCTCGAGGCTCGCGATCTCCGCCGTCGCCACGTAACCGGGCGTGTACGCGCCCATGCCGGTCGGCGCGCCGTAGTAGCCGCCCCAGAAGTCGCCCGCGTACGCGCCGGGCACGTACGTCGACACCTCCTTCGTGCCCTGGTTCGTGACCACCAGGATGCCCTCGACGTTCGCGTGCTCGGCGGCCGCACGCGCTGCGGCCGGATCGGGGAGCTCGCGAGGGAAGAGCTCGTACGACGGCTTCGCCACGACGCCGTAGCGCGCGAGCCTCTGCGCGAACGCGTCCTCGAAGGCGCGACGGTTCGTGTCGTCCATCTTCGCCGCGAACACGAGGATGCTCTTCA
Organism: Labilithrix sp.; assembly: GCA_039809525.1. GTDB lineage: Bacteria > Myxococcota_A > Polyangia > Polyangiales > Polyangiaceae > Labilithrix. Next base: position 1,804 of record JBDHVD010000400.1, read on the forward strand.
TCGGCGGAGGCGCGGTCGGCACGTTCGCCTTCCACGTCTGCGTCACCGACGTCTGCGGCCCGCCGCAACCGAGCGCCACCGCGACGAGCGCAGGCGCCGCGACCATCGCGAGGCGCCGAAAGCGGATGCTGCCCATGATGCTCACTCCGCCCGCCGGTTCGAGCAATCGAGGTGCCACGAGGCGTGCTCTCCGATCGCGGCGCATCGATTGCGCCTCGGGCTGGCGCGATTCGCGCTTCCCGCGCGCGCTCGGAGGAACCACGCACATGATCCAGAGACACCTCAGTCAGGTCGCGCGAACGGGCATCGTGATCGGGGCCGTGCTCGGCGGAGCCGGCGCATGCTCGAAGGAGCCGCAACGTGCGCCTGCGCAGTCACCGACGATCACGTCCGGCGCCCCCGCGCAGCCGCAGCAGACCTTCCAGTTCGCACCGCCCGACGGCACGAAGTTCACGCGCACCGATCGTCACCGCCAGGAACGATCCATCACCGGGACCGCGATCAACCGCGTCGACGAGGACGAGCTCCAGTGGAAGGTCGCGGTCGAGAAGAAGGGCGACCAGTACCGCGTGAAGCAGGACCTCGCGCACCTCACCATGCGGCAGGACGGGAAGGTGCTGGCGGACGGCGACGTGAAGGAAGGGATCCGTGCCGAGCTCGTCATCGATCGCAACGGCAACCTGATGGAGGTCAAGGGCCTCGAGGGCACCGCGGCGCGACTGAAGGAGCTCGCCGCGCCCGGCATGGAGACGCAGGTCGAGCAGACGCTCACCCCGCAGTACCTCGCGACGCTGGTCTCGAACCGTTACCGCGTGCTGTTCGGCGAGACCATCGGCCGGCCGGCGACGCCGGGCTCGTCGTGGACGGTCACCAACGCTCCCGGCTCCTTCGTCACGTCGAGGAAGGTCACCGTCGAGCGTCAGGAGATGTGCGGGACGGTGACGTGCGCGAGGCTCAGGGTCGACTTCAAGGTCGACCCGAAGACGCTCTCCGATACGGCCGTGTCGCTCGTCCAGTCGCGCGTGCAGGCGGGCGGCGGGGACATGTCGAAGGTGACGGTGAAGAGCGCGAGCTACGGCATGAGCGGCACCATGCTCGTCGAGCCGAGCACGATGCTCAGCCACGGCGCGTCGCTCTCCGAGATCGGCAGCGTGACGGTGACCGGCACGTCCGGCCAGCAGATGACCGTCGCGGTGAAGGGCACGACGGACATCACCTACGACTACGGCACGCAGCCGATGGCCGCGAAGTGACCCCGCGCGCGGCGCCGAGCCCTCGCCCGCCTACGGCCTTCGCGCCGGAGGCAGCGCGGGCGGCTCGGCGCCCGGTGCGCGCGTGACCACGACCTCGACGCGACGGTTCTCCGCGCGGCCCTGCGAGGTGCCGTTGTCGGCGATCGGATCCGCCTCGCCCCGGCCCTCGGCCTCCATCATCGAGGCATCGATGCCGTGCTGCGAGAAGAACGTGCGCACCGCCTCGGCGCGATGCTTCGACAGCTCCATGTTGTGCTCGTCGCTGCCGGTCGAGTCGGTGTAGCCGACGAGCTGGATCTTGCGCCCGACGTCCTGCGGAGCCCTCTCGGCGATCACCTGCTTCACCGCGTCGGCGATCTCCGTCAGCCGCTCCTTCGCCGAGGGCATGATGTCCGCCTTGTTCGTGGCGAACATGTTCGCGTTCGGCAGCGTGATGACCGTACCGCGCGGCTCGTCCTTCGCCGCGAGCCCGAGCCGATCGAGCGCGAGCTTCGCGCGCCGCTCCGAGACCGTCGCCGCCTGGCGCTGCTTCTCCGCCTCCTGCTGCGCCCGCGCGGCCTGCATCTGGAGGTACGTCTTCTCCGCCGCCTCCTCCTTCGCCTTCGCCGCCGCGGCACGGCCCTCGGTCTCGGCGATCTCCGCCTTGCGCTGCGCGACGTAGCCGAGCGTCTTCACGTCGTCGGAGCCGGGCGCCGCGTTGTATTCGCGCTCCGCCGCGTCCAGCGCCTGGCGCGCGTCCATGAGCCCGGCACGGTTCGTCTGCGCGGCCGGGCTCGCCTCGGCGCGCTGATACGCCGCCCGCGCATCGCGGAGCTCGTTCGGCGCCTGGGTCGACGCGCAGCCTGCGAGGATCGCGAGCGCGATCGCCGGCGGAGCGAGAACGAAAATCGATCGCTTCATGACCTTCCTCCTCAGCGGCTCGTGGGCTCGAGTGTCGGCGACATCGTGCGGAGGCGCTGCTCGGCCGCGATCGTCGCGGCGTTCTGCTTCGCCTCGTGCGTGAGCGCGGTGGCGAGCTGCGCGTCGGCCTCGGCGCGCGTGAGCAGCGCCGCCGCCTCGTCGTTGTCCCCCTTCTCGATCAGGCCCTGGGCCTTTCCGAGCTGGTCCTCGGCCTTGGTCAGGTACGGCTGCGCGTCCGGGACGCCGGCGGCGCCCTCCGCGCGTGCGCTCTGCACGGCGGTCTGCGTCGACGCGACCTTCGCCGTCGGCGGCGGCGTCGACGCGCATCCCACGGCGCATGCGAGAAGCCCGACGGTGCAGATGGATAGCTTCATGCGTTGCCCCTCCCCACTCGCGTGCCCCCTCGCGTGCATCGCGCGTGCCTTCAATGGAACGCGCGCGGCCGGGCCTCCCCACGCGGAGGCACCGTCGGGCGCCGGCCGACGGCGTCCGTCACGCCCCAGCGTCCGGGCAGGCCGCGGACCTCGAGCCACTCGATCTCCGCGGGCAGCGCCGCGTCCACCGTGAGGCGGTTGCCCCGCGGCTCGAGCCCCAGCATGGTCCGCAAGAACAGGAGCGGTGCGCCGGTCGCCCATGCCTGCGGGCTGCACGCGGTCGGATACTCCACGGGGAAGAGCGTGCGCTCGCGCGGGTAGCCGGCGAACGCCTCCGGGAGGCGATGGTGGAAGAACCTTGCAGCCTGCAAGATGCCCGAGGCGATGCGCGCCGACTCTTCGCGGTAGCCGTAGCGGTTCAGCCCGAGCGCGATGATCGAGTTGTCGTGCGGCCACACCGTGCCGACGTGATAGCCGATGGGGTTGTAGCCGCCCTCGCCCTCGGCCATCGTCCGGACGCCCCAGCCGGAGAAGAGGCGATCGCCCATGAGGTGCGCGACGACGTGCGGCGCCTTCTCGTCGTCGACGATCCCGCTCCAGAGGAGGTGGCCGATGTTCGACGTGATCGCGTCGACCTTTCGCCCGTCGCCGTCGATCGCCAGGGCGAAGCACTCCCGCTCGGGCATCCAGAAGTCGCGGTTGAACCGCTCCTTCAGGTCCGCCGCTTCGGCCTCGAGCCGCGCCGCGAGCTCCGGATCGTTCCAGACCTTGCGCGCGAGCCTCGCGCAGCGGACCTTCGCGTCGTACGCGTAGCCCTGGATCTCGCAGCAGGCGCGCGGCAGCTTCGAGAGCGAGCCGTCACGGAACACGATCGCGTTCCCCGAGTCCTTCCAGCACTGGTTCTCGAGCCCGGTCTCGGTGTTCCGCCGCTCGTACGAGACGTAGCCGTCGTGCATGCGGTCGCCCCATTCGTCGATCCACCGGAGCGCCGCGCGCGCCTGGTGCTCGAGCTGCCGCACGAGCTCCGCGTCGCCCGTCCAGAGCTCGTACTCGTCGAGCAGGACGAGGAACAGCGGCGTGGAATCCGCGCTGCCGTAGTACGGCGAGTGCGGCCGCTCGCCGAACGCGGTCAGCTCGCCGGCGCGCGACTCGTGGAGGATCTTGCCCGGCTCCTCGTCGCGGAACGGATCGAGGCGCAGTCCCTGACGCGCCGCGAGGACGCGGAGCGTGGTCGCCGCGAGGTCCGGCGCGAACGGCAGCGCCTGCAGGCTGGTCAGGATGCTGTCGCGTCCGAACACCGCCATGAACCAGGGCAGCCCGGCGGCGGGCATCGAGCCGGGCGCGAGGAGCGGGAAGTACCGGAGCGACGCGAGATCGACGATGCTGCGCTCGTAGGTCTGGACGATGGGCAGCCAGTCGCTCCGCACCTGCGGAGCCTCGCCGAGCGCGTGCTCGATCCGCTTGTGGCGCTCGTCGATCGTCGCCATCCGATCGGTGGTCCCGCGCGCGACCGCCTCCGACGAGGTCACGACGCACACGGCGATCTCGGTGGACCACTCGCCGTGCGGCTCGACGTGGACCTGGAACACGAGCGTTCCGTCCTCCGCGAGGCGCGCGCCGGGCGCGACGATCCACGTCTCGCGTACGAAAGGCCCGCGCTCGTAGCCGAGCACGAGCCGGTCGCCCTCCACGCGGCGGTACGTCCGCCCCTTCTTCTGGAGCGTGTCCTTCACCTCGAACAGGTCGGCGAAGTCCGCATCCGCCTCGAGGCGCACCTCGAGCTCGGCCGGCCTCCCCGCGTGGTTGCTGACGGCGATCGTCTCGGTGAACCCGCGCGCGACGGTGCGCTGGCGCATGATCGACAGGTCCGCGTCGACGTAGATGGTGCCGGTCGACGGAGCGAGGAAGAACTGGGCCTCGAAGTACTCGACGTCGTCGGTGGAGAGGACCGCCGGCCGGGTCCCGTCCACCGTCAACACCCAGCGCGACAAGAATCGCGTGTCGTCGACGAAGAGCCCGTGCGTCTCGCTCGGCGAGCCTTCGACGTCGCCGCGGCGATCGCTCACCACGAAGGTGCTCCCCTCGAGGATCGCGACGTTCCCCGCGCTCACGGCTCGGCCCTCCACTCCTCCGGGACCGGCAGGATGGCGTGGAGGGTGTGGGCGAAGGCCAGCTCGCCCTCGATCTCGAGGTCGCCTCTCAGCAAGGCCATGAAGATGTTCTCGTGATCGTCGCCGCGCACGAGCCGGAGCAGCTCGTCCTCCGTCATGTGCAGCTTCGTCCGAGGGCTGCCGTTCGCGGGCGCGCCTTCGGCGACGAGGACCGCACCGTGGTCCGCGGTCACGGTCCAGGTGCCGGCGCCTTCGATCTCGAACTGCCACGTCCCCACCGCGTCGGCCAGGCCCGACTCGCGCCCGCGCGCGGCCAGAGCTTCGAAGAATGCGCGTGCGCTGTCGATCCTCATGCACGGGCGTGAGTGCAGCGACCGTGCCCGGTCACGGCGGCGCCGGGGGCCTGGGCGGCCAGGGCGGCGGCGCATCGTCGAAGACCCGCGCCCAGTCCTTGCGCATGCTCACGACGACGAACCCGCGTTGCCGCGCAGCCTCGAGCGTCGCGCCGTCGGGCTCGTCGTAGGCGAGCTCGCGCTCGGCATCGTCGTGGTGGACGACGATCGCGAGCGAGGGCGCCTGTCCGCCTCGCGCGTAGGTCAGCATCGCGATGTCGCCGCCCGAGCGCACGCGTCCCCCACGCTTCTCTCCCGTCCCGACGTCCCCCGCGGCGAACAGTGGCCGGCGCCCGATGGTCCTCTGGATGTTCGCCGCCTTCTCGTCGCCGTCGTTCAAGGACGCGATCCGAGGCTTGCGCCGGAGCTCGCTCTGCCCGTCCTCGACGACGAGCTCCTCGGCGAACGTGCTCCCGATGACGTGGTCGCGCGGGATCCCGTACGTGCCCGTCACGTACGCCCGCGCGAAGCCCTGATCGCCCGACGTGCAGAGGTACACCTCGAAGCGATGGTCGCGGAGGTACTCGATCAGCTCGCGCATCGGGCGATAGGCGAGCGCGGGGTAGGGCACGCCGAACACCGGATGCCGCGCATCGAGCAGGAACGTGTGCACGCCGAGCTCGAACGCTTCATCCGTCATGCCCGAGTGCGTGCGCGCGATCGCGTTCAGGATGACGTCGCGCCCGAGCGACGAGAGCCGGTCGACGTCCCCCGCGAGGATCGACGCATACGGCTCGTCCTGCGCGAGGAGCGGATTGTCGACGACCTCCGCCTTGAGCCGCGAGATGGTGAACGCGGCCTCGGCGAGCGGCTTCTCCGGCCACAGCGTGCCGTCGTTGCCGAAGACCGCGATGCGCTCCTGCTCCGCGACCACCGACGGGCTTCCCGGCGTGCTCACGCGCGTGACGAAATCGATGATCGCCTGCTTCGTGTCGCCGGCGCGCCACGACGACAGCGGTTCGCGCACGACCGCCGCGGACGTCACCGTCGAGACGCCGACGGGCACCGCCGGCTCGCGCGCATGCTTCGCGCATCCGGCTCCGAGCACGAGCAAGACGAGGGCGAGCGATCTCATCACGAGGCGGCAGGCTGCAGAGCGCGTGCCGGTCCACGCGCCTCGCAAGACGTGCGCGCAATCCGTGCTGCTCCCTCGCGCAGCACGGAACCTCGACGCATTGACACGACACGCGCGCATCTCGAGCTTGCCTCGCGATGAACGGACGCGCATGGGCGATCGGTCTCGTGACCGTCGCGACATCCTTCGTCCCGGCGCCGGCCTCCGCGCAGGAGGAGCCCGCGCCCGCGCCCGCGCCCGCACCGCAGATCCCGCCGCCCCGTCCCGCGCCCGACACCGAGATCGAGAACGAAGCCGACGCGCGCGAGGAGGCGAAGGCCAAGGAGCGCTGCGGCGCCGCCGATCGTCGCATCGACGATCACGTCTTCCTCTTCCCGGCGTACGTCTCGTCGGCCATCGTCGCCACCTACGCCGGCGTCCGCCTGCGCATCGGGACCAACGACGTCGACGGCGTCCCCTCGCCCGCCGGACCGCTCGATCTCCGCGCGGTGACGTTCGCGAACGGCGTCGACTTCGGCCTCGGCATCACCGACTGGCTCGGCGTGTTCGTCTCGGGATCGTTCCGCACGCTCGTCAGCACGAACCTCCCCGGGCTCGTCTACCAGGGCGCGACCTTCGACATGGGCGGACAGGGCGGAGCGATCCTGCGCCTGTTCCGCAGCGAGCGGACCGGCACCCAGCTGAGCCTGCGTGCCGGCGGCGGCTATTCGCGTGGTCAGTTCGCCTTGCTCCTGCCGGCCTTCCAGCAGCCGATCGCGTCCGTGAACGACCTCCTGCTC
>JBDHVD010000401.1:0-8620 GCA_039809525.1 Labilithrix sp.
CTCGTGGAGCGCTCACCGTGAAGATCCTCGACGTGACGGAATTCTATTCCGAAAGGGGAGGCGGGGTTCGAAGCCATCTATCGCTCAAAGGTCACGTTCTGTGCCAACTCGGGCACGAGCACGTCGTGGTCGCGCCAGGCGGAGCGGACGAGGTGCAAGAGACAGCGGCGGGTGGCCCTCTAGCACGGTCCGCAGGCAGCGCACGCGTCATCCGCGTTCGCGGCCCCGCGTCGCCCTACGATCCGACCTATCACCTCCTCACGCGCTTCGACAAAATCCGGGCGATCGTCGCCCGCGAGCGACCCGACGTCCTCGAGATCCACTCCCCTTACCTCGCGGCGGCCGGGGCGCTCCGCGCACGACCGGGCACGTACGGCATCCGCACGTTCCAGTGGCACTCGGACTTCATCGACACCTACGCCGGCGTGCTCGAGACCAAGGTCGGATCGTTCGGTCCCGCCGCGACCGTCCTCACGCGTCCCCTCGCCTCCTCGCTCTGGATGCTCGTACGGAGCATCGCGAGCCGCTGCGATGCGACGCTCGTCGCGAGCCAGTGGCAGGTGGCGAAGCTCGCGGGTCACGGCGTGCCTCGGGTGGTGCACCGGCCGTTCGGGATCGAGCGCGCGGTGTTCCGCAAGGACGCGCGGAGCGACGAGACGCGTCGCGAGCTGCTCGCCCTCGCCGGGCGCCCGCCGGGCGACGACGCGTTCCTGCTGGTCGCGGTCGGCCGCTTCGCCGTCGAGAAGCGGTGGGAGGTGGTGATCGACGCGTTCTTGCGCGTGCGCGAGCGGCGCGACGCGGTGCTCGTGCTGGTCGGCGACGGCCCCGAGCGCGCGCGGATGAAGGCGCGTGTCGCGTCGTCGCCCCATGCACGCGACGTGGTGTTCCGCGGCTTCCTCAAGGGGCGCGAGGCGCTCGCCGCCGTCCTCGCGACCGCCGACGCCCTCGTGCACGCCTGCCCGTTCGAGACCTTCGGGCTCTCGATCGCCGAGGCGATGAGCTGCGGCGCTCCCTGCGTGGTGCCCGACGAGGGCGGCGCGGCGGAGATGCACGACCCGGGGTCCGGCGAGCGGTACCGCGCGGAGGACGTCGACGCGTGCGCGGCCGCGGTGCTCCGCCTGCTCGCACGGATCGAGGACGAGGGGGAGGCGCTCCGCGACCGCGCGGCGGCGGCCGCGAGCAAGCTGCCCACCGTCCGCGAGCAGTTCGAGCAGCAGGTTGCAATCTACACGGATCTGCTCGCACGCCGGCGCGACGCGGCCCCCTGACGCGCGGCCGATCGCCGCGTATTCACGCATGATTTCCGCGCGTTCGAGCCTTGCAATGGGAAGCCCGAAGGCGCAGCTTCCTGACTCATGAAGATCTCGCTTGTCGTCCCCCTCGCCGCCTCCGCCTTGCTGCTCTCGTCGGTCTCGAGCGCCGCGATCGTGAAGTACAAGGCGACGATCGACGGCAAGCAGGAGGTCCCGCCGACGGACTCGACGACCACCGGCACCGCCGATCTCGAGTTCGACGACGTGGCCAACGAGCTGCGCGGGACGATCGAGCTCACGCTCGCCGACGGCACCAAGGTGACGAACCAGCACATCCACCGCGCGAAGTGCGGAGAGAGCGGCAGCATCTTCCGGAACCTCACGCCGCCCGGGATGAACGGCGTCATCGCCATCGATCCCGGCTCGCCGATCAAGCTCGATGCGGACGGCGTCACGGCGCTGAACAACGGCGAGCTCTACATCAACATCCACACCGAGAAGAACGCGGGCGGCGAGGTCCGCGGCCAGATCTACAAGGCGGACAGCACGGACACCTGCCCGGCGTCGACCAGCGGGACGGACGCGGGCGCGAGCTCGTCGAGCAGCTCCTCGAGCGGCGGCGGGTCGAGCAGCGGCACCGCCGACGCCGGCACGACGAACGCCGATCCGCCCGGCGACGACGGCGGCTGCTCGACGACCGGCGGCCGCGCGGCGTCGAACGGGGTGGTCGTCGCGGCGGGCCTCGCCTTCGCCGCCGGCGCCATCGCGCGGCGTCGCAAGCGCGCCTGAAGCCGGGTCCGGCTTGCGCGGGCGCGGAAGGTCGGTGACCATCGCGCCCCATGAAGACCTCGCTTCTCCTCGCCGGCGTCCTGAGCGTCGCCCTCTTCGCGTCGAACGCGCTCGCCGCGAAGGCCCACTACAAGGCGACGTTCGTGAAGCAGGACGGCGTCACCGGCAATCCCACGGGCACCGCCGCGCTGACGTACGACGACGTGGCCGGGAAGCTTTGCGGCACCGTCACCTACGCGGGGCTGACCGGTCCCGTGACCGCGGCGCACATCCACGAGAGCGCGGGGATCGTCGTCGGCCTCACGGCGGCCGCGAGCCCGATGCCGATCGACGTGAGCGTCGACGCGGGACAGGCGACGAAGATCGCGGGCGGAGGCACGTACATCAATCTGCACACCACGATGTACGGCGCCGGCGAGATCAAGGGAGACATCGTCGCGGACCCGGCGGGCACCGATCAGTGCGCGACGGCCGCGAGCGATGCCGGGACGGACGGAGGATCGACGTCGTCGTCCTCGAGCTCGTCGAGCGGAGGATCGACCTCCTCGAGCAGCGGTGGATCGAGCTCGTCGTCTTCGTCGGGCGCGACCACCGTCCGGGCGGACTCGGGCACCGAGAGCGCCGCGCCGGCCGAGGACGACGGCGGCTGCTCGACGACCGGATCGAAGTGCGCTCCGGGCAACGGCCTCCTGATCGCGCTCGGTCTCGGCGTCGCCGTCGCCGGCGTCGCGCGCGGCCGGAAGAGCCGGAAGCCCCGGAAGAACCGGCACTAGGCAGCGCCACCGCGCACGCACGAGCGGCATCCTATGCTAGGTATCCCATCCGCCATGGCATCGATCGTGGAGACCCTGGGCAAGGAGCTCGAGCAGCTCGACAAGGAATACGCCGACGAGTTCGCCGGCCAGTCGCGGCTCACCCGCGACCTGTCGGTGCTCGACCGGATGATCAAGCGCGCGCAGTCGATCCTCGAGCGCGTCGATCAAATCCCGTCCGCCGCGGCCGGACCCGAGCTGATCCGCCTGCGGGACGCCGCGGCGGCCGCGGTCGATCTCTACAAGCAGGAGCGCGGAGCGATCGCGCGCGCGCAGGAGGTCGGCCCGACGTTCGAGGCGTTCTCGCTCGAGGCGACGAACGCGAACCTCGTGTTCGCGCGCTACGCCCGGCACTTCGCCGGGAAGGACCGCGCGACGCGCGACGCCGCCCTCCTCGGCGAGCTGGTCGAGGACCTGAAGCAGATCGACAAGCGGATGACGCAGCTCCTCGAGGAGAACCACGTCGCCGATTTCGAACGCGATCGCACCGTGGTGCGGGAGAACCTCGGTCAGTACCAGCGCGAGATCGACCTCATCGAGAAGGCGCAGGAGACCGGCACCGACGAGGAGCAGGCGAGCCTGCTCGCGACGCTCGCCAACGGCCAGTTCACCGTCTACCAGGGCCACTTCGCCGGCGAGCCGCGCGTCTCGCGCCGCCCTGCCCTGCTCATGCGCGTGGTCTCTTCGCTGAAGAAGATCAAGGAGCGCATGACCTCGTTCAAGGAGCGCGGGCTCCAGGCCGAGTTCAACGACAAGAACATCCAGATCGTGACCGACCGCCTCTCGGTCTACGAGAGCGAGCTCGCCGAGATCCGCAAGTCGCGCCAGACGACGCCCATGACCGACCTGATGGGCGAGCTGGGCAACGCGGCGAACAAGCTGTTCGACGCGTATCGCCAGGGCTTCGCCGACAAGCCCCGCGCGCAGGCCGATCTCGAGAAGCTCGCGCTCATCTGCGACAAGCTCGGCGAGATCCGCCGCCAGATGACCGAGCTGTCGTGGGCCGAGGACAACGACATGAACGCGAAGAACCTCGAGATCGTCAGCGAGCAGCTGATGATGTTCGAGGGCGAGTACGAGGCCGTCGCGCGCGCGAAGGCCTCGGCCAAGTAAAGCGGCGCGTGGCCGTCCACGTCTCCATCCACGACGTCTCGCCTGCGTTCGAGCGCGAGGTCGACGTCGCGCTCGAGATCGCACACGAGCACGGCGTCAAGCCTTCGCTCCTCGTGGTCCCCGACTTCCACGGGCGGGCCAAGCTCTCGGAGCACCCCGCGTTCTGCGAGAAGCTCCGCGCGCTCGAGGAGGACGGACACGAGATCTACCTGCACGGCTACTACCACCGTGCTCGGAACGTCTCCGGCCTCGGCAGCGCGTTCCGCCAGAAGATCGTGTCGGCCGGCGAAGCCGAGTTCAGCGACGTGTCCCCCGACGAGGCGAGGCGCCGTCTCGACGACGGCGAGCGGATGCTCCGCGACGCGGGCCTCACCATCCGCGGGTTCGTCGCTCCTGCGTGGTCCATGCCGCACTGGGTGCTCGGCCTCCTCGGCGAGCGCGGCTACGCGTTCACCGAGGACCACCTCCGCGTCTACGATCCCGCGCAGCGGCGCTCGCGCCCGAGCGTCGTCCTGAACTTCGCGAGCCGCACGCCGGGGCGCCTGTTCTCCTCCGTGGCCTGGTGCCGGATCGCGCGCCCCGCGCGCCGGGTGCTGCCTGCACGCATCGCCATCCACCCCGCCGACATGCGCTTCGCGCTCCTCAGGAGCGAGACCGAGAGCCTGCTCGCCTGGGCTCGCGGCGACTTCGTCGAGACCGGGTCCGCGCTGCTCGCAGCCTGATCTGGCTCTCCTTGGCACGCGGTGGTATGCCGCTGACGATGGCCTCGCCAAAGGAAGACGAGCTCACGCGACTCCAGAGCGCGCTCGAATCGGCGACCAAGTCCCGAGAGGCTCTGCTCGCGGGCGTCGCGCACGACCTGCGCAATCCGCTCAACACGTTCGCGATGAGCACGGGCCTGCTCCGCGACGATCTCGAGCACGGCGACGTCGAGCCGGCGCGCGCGCTCAGCCTCGTGCAGCGCATGGAGCGCGCAGCGCAGCGCATGCAGAACATCATCGAGGACCTCGTCGAGGGCGGACGCATCGACTCCGGCAAGGTCGACCTCGTGAAGAAGACCGAGAAGCTCACGGCCGTGATCGACGAAGCCGTCGTCGCGGCCCGCCCCATCGTCACCGAGCGCGGGGCGACCATCTCCGCCGGCGACGTCGACGCGTCCCTCGAGCTGTCGGTCGACCGTGCGCGCCTGGTGCAGGCGCTCGTCAAGGCGACCGCCTTCGTCCTCAAGACGACGGGCGACGGCGGACGGGTGACGATGAGCGCGACGCGCGGCGATCAGGGCGACGGCGTGCAGCTCGTCGTCCGCGGCGTGAACCCCGGCGATGCCCCGACGAGCGCGCCGGGGCCGGAGGAGGGACGCGGCGGGCTCGCGCTCCTCATCGCGCGTGGCCTCGCCGCTGCCCACGGCGGCCGCGCCGAGGTCAAGATCGACGACGGCACGCGCGTGCTGCTCACGCTGCCGACGAGCTAGCCGCGTTCGCGCCGCGCGTGACGAGGCGCGCCACGGCGTTGCCGAGCGTTCCCGGCTGCACGGGCTTCGCGACGTGCGCATCGAAGCCCGCCGCGATCGCCTTCGCCGCGTCCTGCCGCGAGGCATAGGCGGTGAGCGCGATCGCGGGCAGCGTGCCGAGGCCCTCGCGCGCGCGCACTGTCTTGATCAGCTCGATGCCGTCGGCGTCGGGCAGCCCGATGTCCGAGACGAGGATGGTCGGCACCTCCGCGTCGAGCGCTTCGAGCGCGCCGGCCGCGGTCCCCACCGACGTCACCCGCGCGCCGTAGCGCGAGAGGATCGTGGTGATGAGCTCGTTGCCGTCGGGATCGTCCTCGACCACCAGCACGTGGATCCCGCCGAGCTCCGGCTGCCCGGAAGGCGGGTTCGACGCGCGAGCCTCCTCGTCGCTGGCCGTCGTCTGCTCGCTGTCGATCGGCAGCGTGACGGTGAACGTCGCGCCCGCCCCTCGCCCCTCGCTCGCGGCGGACACGGTGCCGCCGTGCGCCTCCGCGAGGTGCTTGACGATCGCGAGGCCGAGGCCGAGGCCCCTCGCCCGGGCGTCCTCAGCCTGGCGGAACCGCTCGAAGACGTGCGGGAGGAAGTCGGCGGAGATGCCCTCGCCGCTGTCCTTGATCATGATGCGGCTCATCGGTCCGTCACGCTCGACGCGCACCGCGATGGTGCCGCCCGCCGGCGTGAACTTCACCGCGTTCGACAGCAGGTTGGCGACCACCTGGCGAAGGCGGCCCGCGTCTCCACGGACGTAGCCGACGTTGCCGAGCGAGACGTCGAGGTGGATGCGCTTGTTCGCGCACTGCGGGCGCGCCGCCTCGATCGCCGCCTCGACGACCGACGAGATGCCCACCAGCTTCGAGTCGAGCTTCAGCGTGCCGGTGACGATGCGCGACACGTCGAGGAGGTCCGCGACGAGCCCGTTGAGCGCGTGGGCGTTGCGATCGATGGTGTCGAACGCGCGCGCCTGCTCCTCCGGCGACAGCGCTCCGCTCTTCATCATGTCCGTCCAGCCGACGATCGCGTTGAGCGGCGTCCTCAGCTCGTGCGAGAGCGTCGCGAGGAACACGTCCTTGCTCTTGTTCGCGAGCTCGAGCTCCTCGCGGCGCCGCTCCGTCGTCTCGTGGAGTCGCACGTTGTCGATCGCCACCGCGATGCGGCGCACGAGGTCCTCCGCGAGCTCGACGTCGCTCTTCTCGTAGCGTCCGGAGCGCCGCACGAACGTCAGCGTGCCGATGGTCCGCCCCCGCGACGCGAGCGGCAGGCACATGTAGCCGGTCACCCCGAGCTCCTCGAGGAAGCGGAGGTGGTCCCCACCCCGCCCCGAGTGCGTCGACTCGAGCTCCTCCTTCACGTCGAAGTAGATCTCGGGCCGGTTCGAGTACGAGACCGTCGCCGGGCCGAGCCCGAAGCGCGGATCGTCGAGGAACGCGCCGTCGATCCCGGGCGCGGTCACCCGCCGGCGATCGCGCTCGTTTCCGCCGTTCGGATCGACCAGGTCGATCACCGCCGCGTCCCCGAGCAGGGTCAGGCACGAGCCGAGGACGCCCTCGAGCTCCGGAGGTCCGGCGCTGGAAGGGCCGGAGTCGAGCGATGCACCGAGCCGCCGGCTCGCGTCGGCGAGGAGGCGGAGCGCGCGCTCGGCGCGCACGCGTGCGTCGATCTCCGTGCTCGTGCCGATCCACGCCTCGATGTGCCCCTCCTCGTGGCGCGGCGTCGCGCGGACGAGATGGAACCGATAGCCCTGCTCGGGATTGCCGAACCGCAGCTCGGTCTCCCACTCGCGCCCGGAGAGCAGCGCACCGCGCCATCCCTCGAGGAACGAGTCGAGGTCCTCGGGATGAACGATCGCCGCGAAGTCGGTGTCGCCGTTCTTCGCGATCTCCGTCCAGCGCCGGTTGGTGTAGCGCACCGCGCCGGTCGCGTCGGCGCGCCAGACGATCTCGGGCATCGAGTCGGCGAGATCCGCGTAGCGCTGCTCGCTCCGTCGCTTGAAGTCGGCGAGCTCGCGCTCGCTCAGCCTCCGCAGCTCCTCGGCCTGCGTCCGGATGATCGCGTTCTTCTTCGCCAGGTCGACGAACACCGCGACCTTGGAGCGGAGGATGTCGGGCTCGTACGGCTTGAACAGGTAGTCCACGGCGCCGACGTCGTAGCCGCGCGCGATGAACTTCCGGTCCTTGCTGATCGCGGTCAGGAAGATGATCGGCACGTCGCGCGTCCGCGGGCGCTTGCGGAGCAGCTCGGCCGCCTCGAACCCGTCCATCTCCGGCATCTGCACGTCGAGGAGCACGACGGAGAACTCCATCTTGAGCGCCTGCTTGAGGGCCTCCACGCCGGACGTGGCGCGCACGAGCTTCTGCCCGAGCGGCTCGAGGATCGCCTCGAGCGCGAGCAGGTTCGACGGTTCGTCGTCGACGATCAGGATGTTCCCTACGTCGTTCATGATGCGGCAGTCCTCCTGAGGAGCTCGTCGGCGATCTCGGAGAGGGGCAGCACGCGATCGACGGGTGCGTTCGCGATCGCGGCCGCGGGCATCTCCGGGCTCTCGGCGGTGTGAGGGTCCTGAACGATGGCGAAGCCCCCCGCTTCCTTGATCCGGGCGAGGCCGCGGGCTCCGTCCGCGTTGGCGCCGGTCAGCAGCACCGCGACGACGTTCGCACCGTACGCGTCGGCCGCCGACTCGAAGAGCACGTCGATCGACGGGCGGCTGTAAGCCACCGGCTCGTCCACGCTGAGCGCGAGGCGCCCCGGCTCGAGCAGCACGTGGTAGTCCGGCGGGCCGACGTACACGCCCGGCGCGACGAGGGGCACGTTGTCCTCGGCGTCACGCACCGGCAGCTTGGTCGACATGCCGATGACCTGGGCGTAGGCATCGCTCGACTCGCGCGAGCGGTGCTGGACGGCGACGATGGGGACCGGGAACGTCGCCGGAAGGGCCCCGAGCACCCGCTCGAGCGCGCGGAGCCCGCCCGCCGACGACCCCACCACCACGACGGTCTTCGCCGGCGCGCTCATCGGGTCCTCCGGTAGATGCGCTCCTTCGCGTCGACGTCGGCATACTCGTGCTCGACCGACGTGAAGCGCAGCGACTCGCGGCGTCCGAGGCAGAGGATGCCGGACGGCGCGAAGCTCGTGCCGAACAGCTCGAG
>JBDHVD010000402.1:0-8597 GCA_039809525.1 Labilithrix sp.
CGTGTCGAAGCCGGGCAGGGCGACGACGTTCAGCCGCTCGGCGACGCGCTCGGCGATCGCGGGCTCGGCGAGCGCCGTCAGCCGGCGGAGCGGGAACGCGATGTTCTCGCCCACCGTCATGTGGTCGAAGAGCGCGTTGTTCTGGAACAGCATCCCGAACTTCAGGCGCATCTTCTGGAGCTCGAGCTCCGAGGCCGCGGTCACGTCCTCGCCGTCGACCAGGATCCGCCCGCTGTCGGGCTTCATCAGCCCGACGATCATCTTGAGCAGGATGCTCTTGCCCGACGCGCCCGGGCCGATGAGACCGTAGAGGCAGCCCTGCGGGACGTGCAGGCTCACGCCCCGGAGGACGGTGTTCGGGGGGCCGCCGCCCGCGGGGCGGAACGCCTTCGAGACGCCTTCGATGGTGATCACGGCGGAGGCGGCGCGTGCGGCGGGCGCATGCTCGGGGCGGTGCCGCGCATCGAGACCGCCGGTCCGACGGGCGCCGGCGGGTGGACGGGCGCCGCGTCGCGCTCGCGACGCACGCGGGCGAGTCGTGTGTAGAGTGCAAGTGTCGCCGCGGCGAGCGCGAGGACCAGGACGACGAGGCCCGCGAGCGCGATCTTGAGCGTGTTCATCGACGCGCGCGCCACGGTGATCGGACCGACGTGGGCGAGCTCGCTCCGCGCCTGCACCGGACGCGTCGCGCGCGGCACGAACACGACCGCGACGTCCGCGGGCGCGAGCCCCGGTGCGCCGCCGGAGACGAGCCGCTGGATCGACTCGGGGGCGAGCGGCGGGGTCGTCCCGCGGTGCTCGAGCAGCACGCTCGCCGTGGCCTTCGGCTGCGGGCCGTCCCGGAGGGCGTCGCGCGGCGGGAGGTTCAGGTGGACGCGCGCGGCGAGCACGCCGTCGACGCTGCCCAGCGTGCGCTCGAGCTCGCCGGCGAGGCCCGCGACGAGCTGCGCGTGCTCGGCGGCCTGGCTGGGGACGAGCTGTCCGCGATCGGCCGCGTCGAGCAGGCCCTTCGCCTTGGCGCGCGGGAGCTCCTCGTCGCGCATGGTCGTGAGCGCGCGCGCGGCGTCGTCGCGTGGGACCGACACGCGGAACTTCCCCTCGGCCTGCGGGTCCGCCTCCTTCGAGGCGTCGATCCCGGCCTGATCGAGCGCGACGACGACGCGGTTCGCGTCGCCTTCGTCGAGCGCGGCGGCGACCGGCACCGAGCAGCCGGTGAGCGCGAGGGCGGCGGCGGCGACGGCGAGGAGGGGGGCGGCGGCGCGCGTACGCATGACCAGCGCTGGTCATACACCACGACGACCCGACCGGGGAGGTCGTCCACGGCGCGGGCCCGATGCCGCTCGCGCTTCCCGCACAACTCTTGTTGCGGACGCCGTTCTCCGATGCTAATCGGCCTCCGTACTCGTCCTCGCGTGACGGAGAGGCCCGCACCCAGGTGTGACGCCCCGAAACGCGAGGCCTGGAAAACAAGGGAAAGGGGCCGCGCCGCAACGGAGGCGCGATCCACATTGTCGACTCCTTTCACGGAAGCGCTGAGCCAGCTCAATGACCGCGCCCTCAGGAGGCTCCTGGGCGCGCGGGCGTTCTTGCGCGGCTACGACTACGTCCGCCGGCAAGCGGTCTCGGACGTCCAGATGGAGGAGCTCTCGGCGACGGGGCACGTGCGGGGCACCGACCCCGACCCGTACGACGTGAAGCTCCAGGTCACCCCGACCGGGTTCACGTCCGAGTGCTCCTGCCCGGCGTTCCCGAAGATCAACGGACACTGCAAGCACGTCGCGGCGCTCCTCATCTCGCTGCGCGATCAGGTCCGCCCGAAGCAGCCGCGCCCCGAGGGAGGGCAGAACGGCGCCGGCGCGCCGATGCTCCGCGCCTCGAGCGACATGGCTCCTCCCGCGCACGCGGCGCATGCCGGTCACGGCGCCGCCGGCGATCTCGACGGGGTCGGCAGCAGCCGCCGGGCGCGCAGGCGCGCGCGCAAGCTCGCGGCGCAGCGGGCGATGGGCCCGTCTCCGGGGATGGGTGGCCGCCCGAGCTTCACCGTCGGCGAGCCGAGCCGCGATGCGCGCGGCGTCGACGCCTGGGTGCCCGAGCCGATGCCCCCGGCGCCGAAGTCGATCGAGTACCGCATGCAGGTCCGCGGCGGTGCGCTCACCGTCTCGCTGCTCGATCCGGACGCGCGCATGCCGCTGTCGGCGGCCGCGATGCTGGCGTTCCAGGCGCAGAGGCCGACCGCCGACCGCGATGCGCTCCGCGTGCTCGCGCGCCACGAGGCCGAGGGGCCGCGTCGCGTCGGCATCGAGCTGCGCGGCGAAGACGCCGCCGATCTCCTGCCGCTCCTCAAGGGACGGCGCGTGATCCTCGAGCCGCAGATGATGGAGCTCCGCTTCGGCGACGATCCGCTCCGTCCGCGCTTCGACCTCGAGCTGTCCCACGACGGCCAGCACGTGCTCGTGAAGTCCGCGTTCACCCGCCAGGGCGATCCGCGGAAGTTCTCGCCCGGTCACGTCGGCCAGGGCGGCTGGTTCGAGGGCAGCCCCGGCTGGCACATCGACACGCAGGAGGGCTGGGCACGGCCGCTCGATCGGCGCGTCGCCCCGGGCGCGCTGCGGCGGCTCATCCGCATGCCGCACATCACCGAGTCGATCGACAACCTGCCGGTGCTCATCGCGCAGGGCCTGCCGCGCGTCGCGCTCGAAGTCGGCGCCGAGCTGCCGGACCTCTCGCAGGTCGCGGACGTCGTCGACGTCGAGCCGACGTTCCGGCTCCGCGCCGGCGGCACGCTCGTCGAGGCGCGCGTCTCGCTCCGCGCCGCGTACGAGGACGTCGAGATCGACGTGCGCGCCGACGGCATGACGCCGCCGGTCATCGTGAAGCCGCCGAACGCGAGCGCCGCGGAGGAGGACGCCGAGCACTTCGGCTCCGGACCGCGCCGTGTCGCGGCGTCGAAGCGCGCGACGGTCATCCGTTGCGACATCGCCGCCCAGCAGGAGGCGACGAGCAAGCTCCGCGCGCTCGGCCTCAAGGCCGACGAGGACGGGCAGGGCTTCCTCGCGCGCGGCGACGACGCGCTGCAGTTCTGGACCGAGGCGGTCGGATCGCTCCCCGAGGAGTGGGACCTCTTCATCCCCGACGATCTCGTCGACGTGCAGGTCCGCTCGTCGTCGCTCCAGGCGAACGCGCGCGTGTCGAGCGGCGTCGACTGGCTCTCGCTCCGCCTGTCGTTCGAGTCCGAGGGCATCGCGGTCACGCAGGAGGAGCTCGCGCGCTGCCTCGCCGAGGGCCGCCGCTACGTGCGCCTCCAGGACGGCTCCTTCGCCAAGCTCGATCCCGACAAGGTGAAGGAGGTCCTCCAGCGCCAGGCCGAGATCCTCGCGACGAGCGGCGCGGCCGGCGGAAAGCTCCCGCTGTCGCAGGCGGGGCGCATCCAGGAGCTCCTCCAGCAGGTGGGCAGGGCGAACGTCTCCGACGGCGCGAAGGAGCTGTTCAAGAAGCTCCAGGACGTCGACGAGATCAAGGTCGTCAAGAAGCCGCGCAACCTGAAGGCCACGCTGCGTCCCTATCAGGAGCAGGGCTTCCAGTGGCTCTGGTTCCTCCACGAGATCGCGTCGGGCGGCATCCTCGCCGACGACATGGGCCTCGGCAAGACGGTGCAGACCATCGCGATGCTGCTCGCGGTGAAGAGCGCGGTCGAGAAGGACGCGAAGGCGGACGGGAAGAAGAAGTTCAAGGCGCTGATCGTCGCGCCGACGAGCGTGGTGACGAACTGGGAGCGCGAGCTCGACAAGTTCTCGCCGTCGCTCAAGCACATGGTGTGGCACGGCGGCGGGCGCAAGGAGCGCACCGACGAGCTCGAGGACGCGGACGTCGTCATCACGAGCTACGCGCTGCTCCGCCGCGACGAGGAGCTGCTCTCGAAGCTCGATCTCACGTACGCGATCCTCGACGAGGCGCAGAACATCAAGAACCCGCTCTCGGCCACGGCGCGCGCGGCGAAGAAGCTCAAGTCGCATCGACGGCTCGCGCTGACCGGCACGCCGATCGAGAACCGGCTCTCGGAGATCTGGTCGATCTTCGACTTCGTCTCCCCGGGTCTCCTCGGCCCGCTCGACAAGTTCGAGGAGCGTTACGCGCGTCCGATCGACAACGGCGACGCGAAGGCCGCGCAGCGGCTCCGCGCGACGATCCATCCGTTCATCCTGCGCCGCACGAAGGCGGAGGTGGCGAAGGACCTGCCGGAGAAGATCGAGACCGACAACTTCTGCGAGCTCACCGGCGAGCAGGCCGCGCTCTACCAGGCGGTCCTCAAGGAGGTCCGCGCGCAGGTCATGGGCGAGGTCGAGCGCCAGGGCCTGGCGAAGAGCCACATCCAGATCCTCGCCGGCCTCACGCGCCTCCGTCAGGCGGCGTGCGATCCGCGCCTGCTCGGTCTGCCGCGCGAGTTCGGCGACGAGGACTCCGGCAAGCTCGTCGCGCTGCGCGAGCTTATCCAGACGTCGATCGCCGGCGGTCACCGCGTGCTGGTGTTCAGCCAGTTCGTGACGATGCTGCAGCTGATCAAGCGCGCGATGGAGGAGGACGGCGTCTCGTACGAGTACCTCGACGGCTCGACGAAGGATCGCCAGGGGCGCGTGGAGAACTTCCAGCGCGAGAACGGCCCCTCGGTCTTCCTCATCTCGCTCAAGGCGGGCGGCTCGGGCCTCAACCTCACCGCCGCGGACACGGTCATCCACTTCGATCCGTGGTGGAACCCCGCGGTCGAGGATCAGGCGACCGACCGCGCGCACCGCATCGGCCAGACGAAGGTGGTCACCACCTATCGCCTCATCGCCAAGGGCACGATCGAGGAGAAGATCCTCGAGCTCGGCGGCAAGAAGCGCGAGCTCGTCGGGGCGGTCCTCAGCGAGGACGTCGGCGGCGCGAAGAAGCTCACGAAGGGCGACCTCGAGGAGCTCTTCAAGTTCGACGCCTGATCGGCGCGCTCAACGGTAGAACGAGAACGTCCGGAGCGACTGGCGCCCGATGAACAGGGCGAAGATCGCGAACGGGATGCTCCACGTCGAGCCGTCGAAGACGCTGACGACGTGGCTCGCCGCGAGCGAGAACCAGAGGAGCGCCTCGACCGCGAAGAACCCGCGGCGGGGCGCGCGCGGGCCGACGACTGCGAGGAGCGCGATGCCCGCGCCGAACGCGAGGGCGAACGGATCGAAGCCGGGGCCGAGGATCGGCAGCGCCGTCGCGGCGACGAAGATGCCGAGCGGCAGCGAGTAGCGGAGGCGCTTGCGGAGCGCGCTCCCGACGTGGAGCTCGCGCATCGAGGTCACCCACCGGCGGAGCGGCTCGATCGCGTCGCCCTCGATCTTGAACGCGATCGCGCGTCCGCCGGGCAGCAGGCCGTGGACGACGAGCGCGACGAAGCGAGACCACGGGAGGATGCTCGCGTGCTCGGCGAGCTCGGCGTGGCTGAGCGCGAACGCCGACGACTCCGTGGGCACGAAGAGCCACGCTTCGTCACGGCCGAGCGCGAGGCGCCAGGTGCGCGGCGGCGTGGCCGCTTGCTCGACGACGTCGACCATCCCGAGCTCCGGCTCGGGCGGCACCGCCTGGATCGGGACGCGGCGGAGGCCGTCGGCCGTCGATGCGATCGGCGCTGCGTAAGGGTTGCGGTCCGCGCTCATGAGAGGCTCGCGAGCAGGGTAGTGGGGCTTGACCGGATCCGACGCATCCTTCACACTGCTTCCTAGACCGAGCGGTCTAGTGGCGCGTCGAATGGCGAGCGAGACGAAACAGCAGCTCCTGGAGCGCGGCATGGCGATGCTGCTGCGCCATGGGTACAACGACCTCGGGATCGCGGCGCTGCTCGAGCAGACCGGCATCCCGAAGGGGTCGTTCTACCATCACTTCGAGAGCAAGGAGGACTTCGCCCTCCAGGCCGTCGACCTCTACATGACCGCGGTCCACGCCGCCCTCGACGCGTGCCTCCACGACGAGAAGAAGCCGCCGCTCGAGCGCGTGCGCGGCTTCTTCGGCCTCGTCGAGCAGAGCTACCGGGGCGACGGATACCTCGGTTGCCTCCTCGGCGGGCTCGGGCAGGAGCTGTCCGGCGTGAGCGAGACCTTCCGCAAGAAGGTCGAGCAGTGCTTCGCGGAGATCGCCAAGCGCCTCGCGGGCTGCCTCGACGAAGGCGTGCGCCGCGGCGATCTGGCGAAGGGCACGAACACGCGGAAGATGGCCGACCTGCTCGTGAACTGCTGGGAGGGCGCGGCGCTCCGCAGCCGCCTCCGGCAAGATCCCGCGCCGCTGCGCGAGATGCTCGACTTCTATTTCCACGCGGCCGCGACGCGCTGATCGGGCGAGGGGGACGGCGCGCAGGGACGGGTTTTCTTCGGCGTTTGACTGGACCGACCGGTCTACTTGGACCGGTCATCGGAGGGATGAAGACATGAACGATGCATCGCTGTTCGACCGGCTCGGTGGCTCTTCGGGGATCGTGGCGCTCGCGGACGAGATCGTCGCGCTGCACATGGAGAACCCGATCATCAAGCCGAGGTTCCGCCCGTATCTCGAGACGCCCGACAAGCTCGCGATCGTGAAGAAGCACCTGTGCGCGTTCCTCGAGGCGGGCAGCGGCGGGCCCGCGAAGTACGAGGGCCGGACGATGCGCGACACGCACCGCGGGATGAACATCAGCGCGGCCGAGTACATGGCGGCCGTCGACGACATCCTGAAGGGCATGAAGAAGCGCGGCCTGGACGAGCAGACGCAGAAGGACGTCCTCGCGATCGCCTACTCGTTGAAGGACGAGATCATGCACCTGTAGCGCCGGGCCCGGACCGGGCGAGCGGTCGAGCGGAAGCGATTGACCATCGGCACGAGGCGCGTAGCCTCGGACTCCTCATGATCTGGCTCTCGAACTCGACCCTCGCCCGTCTCCGCGATCAGCTCCAGGCGCGCGGCCAGCGCCCGTCCATCATCGCCTCGCCCGGGATGACCCCCGAGACGGCGGAGCTGATGACGATCCTCGCGGAGTACGGTCCGCTCTGCGAGGCGATGTACCTGATGATGAGCGCGGACGGGAAGATCTCGAACGAGGAGCGCGAGGTGCTCAAGGGCGCGCTGCGCAACCTCTCCGGCGACACCATCCGCACCGCGCACATGGAGTCGATGCTCGACACGGCGGGCAAGAACGTCGCCGACCAGGGCCGCGACGCGCGGATGAAGGACGTCGTCGAGCAGCTGCACGAGGACAAGACGCGCGCCGAGGTGGCGTTCGTGCTCGCCGCGGCGATCGCCTTCGCCGACAACGCCATCGCGGACGAGGAGAACGAGACGCTCAACGCGCTCGCCGAGGGCCTCGGCATCGGCGAGGGCCGCGCGAACGAGCTCCTCGACGACGTCGAGACCGATCTCGCCGGCCAGCAGGGCGGCGCGACCTCCTGACCGCGAGCTAGCCCGCGAGGCTGGGATCGGCCTCCGGGTTTCGATACGATCGACCCGGCGCGCGTGGAGGAGTCGAGGTCTACGGTCGAGCGGGTCGGCGGATACCGCGTCGTACGCCGCCTGGCGACGGGGGGCACGAGCGACGTGCTCCTCGCGAAGGCCGAGGGGCCGCTCGGCTTCGAGCGCACCGTCGTCCTGAAGCTGCTCCTCTCGCAGTACCGGAACGACGAGCAGTTCGCGAAGATGTTCGCGCGCGAGGCCGCCGCGTATGCGCGCCTCTCGCACCCGGCCATCGTCCAGCTCTTCGACTTCTTCCAGCTCGACGGCCAGCTGGTGATGGTCCTCGAGTACGTCGACGGCGCGCCGCTGAGCCGCTTGCGCGGGATGCTCAAGGCCGTCGGTCAGACGATCGACGATCGCTCGGCGATGTTCATCGCGCAGCGGATCTTCGCGGCGCTCGCGGCCGCGCACGAGGCGAGCGGGGAGGGGAACGTCCCCACGCCGGTCATCCACCGCGACGTGAACCCGTCGAACGTGCTCGTGCCCTGGGACGGCCAGGTGAAGCTCGCCGACTTCGGCGTCGCGCGCATCGCCGGCGTCACCCAGGAGAGCGTCGCGGGGATGATCAAGGGCACCTACGGGTACATGGCGCCCGAGCAGGTCGACGGCGGCGCGATCACCCCGCGCGCCGACGTGTATGCGGCGGGGATCGTCCTCTGGGAGCTCCTCACGCGACGGCGTGCGTTCCAGCGCGGCGCGCTCCCCGAGATCGAGGTGCTTCGCGCGATGGCCGAGCCGCGCATCACGTCGATCGACGTCCTGCGTCCCGACGTCGACCGCAACGTGCGCGAGGCGCTCTCGCGCGCGCTCCAGCCGAAGGCGGACAAGCGCAACGTCACCGCCGAGGAGATGGTCGCGATCCTCCGCGCGGTGGTGCCGCTCGAGGAGGCGCGCGAGCGGCTCGCGTCGCTGCTCGCGCTCGTCCGGCACGAGCCGAGGCCTGCGGCCACGTCGGTGCCGCCGCCGATGGAGGGGGCCGCGGATCTGGAGGTCACCGAGCGGATCCCGGCGGCCAGGCCGCCGCTGCCGAAGCCGGCCAAGCCGCCTCCGCCGCGCCCCGCGAGCGTCCCGCGCATGACCGCCGCGTACGGTGCGCG
>JBDHVD010000403.1:0-8585 GCA_039809525.1 Labilithrix sp.
ATCCTCATGCCTTGAAGTATGCGTAGCGCGCGGCGCGCTTGGCGAGCCGAGCCTCGAGCGCGCGCTGCTCGTCCGGCGTCATCGGCGCGGCCGTCCGGCCGAGGTGGAGGTTCTCGCGGACCTCTTCCGCCGAAGAGCAGCCGATGACGAGCGTGTCGGCGTGGGCCATCGCGTAGCGGATGCACTCCTCGGCCGTGGCGGCGCCGTCGCCCGGGAGCATGCCCGCCGCCATCACCTTCATGCCGATGATCGCCATGCCCCGCTCGCGCGCGGCCGGGATGACCGTGGTGATGAACGGCAGGCGCGCGGGATCGGCGGCGTTGACCGGCAGGAGGACCGCATCGAACGGGTAGCGCCGGACGGCCTCGAGGAGGACGTCCGGATCGTGATGGCCGGTGAGGCCGACGAACCGGATGCGGCCGTCCTTCTTCGCCTGCTCGGCGGCGGCGATCGCGCCGTCCGGGGCGAACATCTCGTCGAGCTCACGGCGCGTGCGGAGGTCGTGCATCTGCCAGAGATCGAGGCGATCGGTGCCGAGGCGGCGGAGCGAGTCGGCGAGGAGCGCGAGCGCGAGGGACTTCGTCCGCTCGTGGGTCTTCGACGCGAGGAAGACGCGATCGCGCGCGCCCGGCTCGGCCGCGAACGCGGCGCCGTAGTAGTCCTGGCTCTGATCGTAAGCGGGAGCGGTGTCGCAGTAGCGGACGCCGCTGCGCAGGGCCTCGCGGACGACGGGGACCGCCTCGGAAGCACGGCCGCGTGTGCGGAGGATCCCCTCTCCCCCGAGGGAGACGCGCTCGACGACGGCGCCGGTCTTTCCGAACATCACGCGGCCGACTATAGCGGAAGGGCCATGTCCCTTCGTGCGGCATACGTCGTCCAGGCCCTGCGATCGCCCATCGGAAAGCACCGCGGCGCGTTGTCGTCCGTGCGGGCCGACGATCTGGCGGCGCACATGATCACCTCGATCGTCGCGCGCGCCCCGGCGCTCGCGCCGCGGATCGATCACGTCGTCTTCGGCGCGACGAACCAGGCGGGCGAGGACAACCGCAACGTGGCCCGCATGGCGGCGCTGCTCGCGGGGCTGCCCTACGAGGTGCCCGCGATGACGGTGAACCGCCTGTGCGGCTCGGGGCTCGAGGCGGTCTGCGATGCGGTTCGACGCATCGCGACGGGTGACGCCGACTGCGTGATCGCCGGCGGCGTCGAGAGCATGACGCGGGCGCCGTACGTGTTCGGCAAGAGCGACGAGGCGTTCGCGCGGACGCCGCCGCGGGTCTTCGACACGAGCCTCGGCTGGCGGTTCGAGAACCCGAAGATGGCCGAGCGCTTCCCGCTGCAGTCGATGGGCGAGACCGCGGAGAACGTCGCCGAGAAGCACGGGATCACGCGCGAGGAGCAGGACGCGTTCGCGCTCGAGTCGCATCGCCGCGCGACGAAGGCCCAGGCGGCGGGGGACTTCGCCGGCGAGATCGCCCCCGTGTCGATCCCGCAGAAGAAGGCCGATCCGATCGTGGTGTCGACCGACGAGTCGCCGCGCGCGGACGCGAACCCCGCGGCGCTCGCGAAGCTCTCGCCGGTGTTCCGCAAGGGCGGCACGGTGACGGCGGGCAACAGCTCGCCGCTCAACGACGGATCGAGCGCGGTGATGCTCGTCAGCGAAGAGGTGCTGAAGGCCGAGGGCCTCGAGCCGCTCGCCCGCGTCGTGAGCAGCGCCACGGCGGGCGTCGAGCCGAACTTCATGGGCGAGGGCCCGATCCCGGCGGGCAAGAAGGCGCTCGCGCGGGCGGGCTGGAGCGTGAAGGACCTCGATCTGGTCGAGCTGAACGAGGCGTTCGCCGCGCAGTCGATCGCGTGCATCCGCGGCCTCGAGCTCGATGCCGCGCGCGTGAACGTGCGCGGCGGCGCGATCGCCCTCGGGCATCCGATCGGATCGAGCGGCTGCCGCGTGCTCGTGACGCTCGTGCACGCGATGCGCGCGCGCGGCGACAAGCGCGGGATGGCGGCGCTCTGCATCGGCGTCGGCCAGGGCATCGCGATGACCGTGGAGCGCTGAAGCGTTGGCGAACGCGCCGCCGCCCGGTCCGCCGTGGGACCTCCCCCTCGCGGAGGCGCCGCTCGCGTTCGTCGATCTCGAGATGACCGGGCTCGACGCGAAGAAGGATCGCGTCGTCGAGGTGTGCATCGAGCGCGTGCGCGGGACGACGCTCGAGGAGCGGCTGCACACGCTCGTGCGCCCGGAAGGCGGCGAGCTCGGCAACGTGCACATCCACGGCCTCGACGACGGTGTGCTCGCGGGAGCGCCCGCGTTCGCGGACATCGCGGAGCGCGTCGCGGCGATCCTCGACGGCGCGGTGCTCGTCGCCCACGGCGCGTCGTGGGACGTCGGGTTCCTCGAGGCGGAGATGGCGCGCGCGGGCCGGCCCGACTGGAGCGTGCCGTTCTACATCGACACGCTCCAGCTCTCGCGCCGGACGTTCGCGCTCGCGAAGCACTCGCTCGACGCGCTCGCCGCGCACTTCGGGCTCGATCGCTCGCGCGCGCATCGGGCCGACGCGGACGTCACCGCGCTCCGCGACGTGTTCGCCCGCTGCATCGACGCGCTCGAGCCGACGACGCCGCGCGACGTGTGGCAGGTGCGCATCGCGGAGGGGAAGGCGCGCGAGCAGATCCTCCGCGAGTGCCGCGAGGCGGCCGCGAGCGGACGGGTGGTCCACGTGACCTATCGGCCGCGCGCGAAGGCGCCGATGACGCTGACGATGGTGATCCAGACGGTGAATGCCGACCACGATCCGCCGCACGTCACGGGCTACCTGCTCCCCGGCCGCGGGCGCAAGGAGCTCCGCGCCGACCGGATCCTGCGCATCGAGCCCGAGATCCCCGGAGACTGAGCCGGTCCGGACGGCCCTCGACCGCGACCATGAGCGGCCCTCCCCGGGGGCGGCAGGAGGCCTCGCTCGGCGCGGTGGACCCCTCCGGGGCGATGCGGTACTAGGCCCCTCGACCATGCGCCCGCTGCTCTCTTCTTCTTCGCTCTTCGCCCTGGCGATCGCGATCGCGACGGCCGCGTGCGGCGGCCCGGACGCGAGCTCGCCGGGACGCTCGCCGGTCGCGGAGAAATGGCTCGCGCGGGCGAAGCAGAGCTATCGCTCGGGCGACGCCGAGGACGCGACGCAGGCGATCGACGGCGCGCTGAAGGCCGCCCCGCAGGATCAGGAGGCGCGCCTCCTCGCCGCGCGCATCGCGCTCGCGCGCCTCGACTATCCCGAGGCGATCAAGCTGACCGAGGGCCTCCCGGTCAGCGAGGCGAAGAGCATCCGGGGCCGTGCGCTCTGGTACTCCGGCGACATCGAGCGCGCCGCCGACGAGCTCGAGGAGATGCTCCGCGATCCGGGGGTGAAGGACCCGTGGGCGCGCGACGTGGCGAAGCTCGCGCGACGCGGCCACGGCCGTCACCCGTTCGCGATCGAGGGCGGGGTCGTCGCCGCCGTGGAGATGCCGCAGGCGGGGCCCGCGCTGGTCGTGCCGTGCGAGCTCGACGGCGAGCGGATCCTCGCGCTCGTCGCGACGAACTTCGGCGAGCTGATGATCGACGCGGCGAGCCGCAAGGAGCCCGCCTGGGTCAACCTCCGCTTCGGCGACCGCGTCGAGGTGAAGGACGTCCCCGCGCTGACGCACGATCTGTCGGCGGTGTCGCGCCAGCTCGGCGCGCCGATCAAGGCGCTGCTCGGGGTGAACGTCCTGCGCCGCATGCACGTGACGTTCGATCGGCGCGCGTCGCAGTTCGTGGTGCGCAAGAGCGAGCCGTCGGCGCCGCCCGACGCGACGCGCATGCCGGTCTTCTACGCACGCGGCGGCGCGATGATGATGCGCGGGGCCGTCTCGTCGAAGGACGACGGGCAGACGCTGCTGTTCGTCGACTCGTCGGCGTTCTATCCGATCGCCCTCGACGACGCGCTCCTCCAGCGCTCGGGCGCGAAGCTGTCCGACTTCCGCCCCGAGCCGGGCGCGCCGCCGAGCTGGAAGATGGGCACCATCCCGTTCTTCAAGCTCGGGGCCGTGGACCTGCCGCAGATCCCCGCGATGCAGGGCGCGAACGTCGGCGAGTACCGGCAAACGTTCGACGTCGACGTCGGCGGGATCGTGGGCGCGGGCCTCCTCTCGGTGTTCCGCGTGACGTTCGGCGAGGACGGACGGTGGGTCTGGCTCGAGCTCGACCCGTCGATCATGGGCGGCCAGCCCGAGCCGCGCCGCGGTCGCCCGGACGTCGACCTGCCGCCTCCGCCTACCGGGGGACCGGCGCCGACCCCGCCGTCCCCCGCGACGACGCCTGCGACGCCGAAGCCCGAGCCGATGAAGCCGGACGCGCCGAAGGCCGCGCCCGCGCCGGGCGCGAAGTCGGAGAAGAAGCCGGAGAGCAAGGGAGCGGCGAAGTGAGCGCCCGCATCGCGGTCTACGCGGGCAGCTTCGATCCGGCGACGCTCGGCCACCTCGATCTGATCGAGCGCGCGGCGAACCTGTTCGAGAACGTCATCGTCGCCATCGGCGTCCATCCGACGAAGCATCCGCTGTTCACCGCGGACGAGCGCAAGGACCTGATCAGCAAGGTCACCTCGCACCTGCCGAACGTGACGGTCGACTCGTTCGACGGCCTCCTGATCCAGTACTGCATCAGCAAGGGCGCGGGCGTGATCGTCCGCGGCCTGCGCGTGACGACCGACTTCGAGTACGAGCTCCAGATCGCGCACGCCAACGCCGACCTCGGACCCCAGGTCGACACCGTCTTCCTCCCGACGCGCACGAAGCACGGCTTCGTCAGCGCCTCGCTCGTCCGCGAGATCGCCAGCCACGGCGGTGACGTCTCGCGTTACGCGCCGAAGGTGGTCTGCGACGCGCTCGCCAAGAAGTTCGCGAAGATCTGATTCTGATAGAGTGTCGGGCCCCATGAGCACGAACGAATCGGGCGTCGTCGCGCGCCTCGACGAGACGGTGCGCGCGGTCCGCGCGAAGGTCACCCAGAAGCCGCGCGTCGGCGTCGTCCTCGGCAGCGGGCTCGGCGCGTTCGCCGACGGCCTCACCGATCTCGAGAAGATCCCCTACGCGGAGCTGCCGAACCTGCCCGCGTCGAAGGTCGTCGGACACGCGGGCAACCTCTGCTTCGGCCGCGTCGACGACGTCCCGGTCGTCTGCATGCAGGGCCGCATCCACCTCTACGAGGGGCACCCGATCTGGCAGGTGGTGCACGGCGTCCGCGTGATGGCGCGGCTCGGCGTCTCGTGCGTGCTGCTCACCAACGCGGCGGGCGGGCTCGCGCCGGGATGGTCGGCGGGCGATCTCATGATCGTCACCGACCACCTGAACCTCATGTACCACCACCCGCTCGTCGGTCCGAACGAGGACGCGCTCGGCACGCGCTTCCCCGACATGACGAACGCATACGACGCCGAGCTCCGCGCGCAGCTCGAGGAGGTCTCGCGCGAGGAGAACATCGCGCTCCGCCAGGGCGTCTACGCGGGCCTGCTCGGTCCGTCGTACGAGACGCCGGCCGAGATCCGCATGCTCACCATCCTCGGCGCGCAGGCGGTCGGCATGAGCACCGTCCCCGAGGTGATCGCGCTCCGGCACATGAAGATGCGGGTGGCGGCGCTCTCGTGCATCACGAACCTCGCCGCGGGCATCGGCAAGGGCGAGCTCGATCACAAGGAGGTCGAGGAGACCGCGCGCGCACGCCGCGCCGATCTGCAGCGCCTGCTCCGCGGCTGGATCCTGAAGGCGGGCCGCCAGTGAGCGCGAAGGCGAGCGCGAAGAAGAAGCCGGCGTCGAAGAAGCGCGCGCCGGCGAAGGCGGCGAAGAAGAAGAGGAGCGGCGTCGATCCGAAGCTCCTCGATCGGCTCGTGCAGGAGGCCGCGGCGGTGCGCGAGCACGCGTATGCGCCGTACTCGCGCTACCAGGTCGGCGCCGCGATCGCGACGAAGAGCGGCCGCGTGTTCACCGGCTGCAACGTGGAGAACGCGTCGCTCGGCGCGACGATCTGCGCCGAGCGCGGCGCGGTCATGCAGATGATCGCCGCGGGCGAGCGCGAGCCGATCGCCTGCGCCGTGGTCACCGGCGACGAGGAGCCCGCGTCGCCGTGCGGGATCTGCCGTCAGGTGCTCGCGGAGTTCGCGCCCGACATGCCGATCGTGCTCGTCGGTCAGGGATCGAAGGACGGCGAGACCGGTCGCGTGGTCGGCCTCGGCGAGCTCCTCCCGCTGCAGTTCCGCCTCCTGAACCGGCACTAGGGATGCGCGCGCGTGCGGCCGTCGTCGCGATCGCGCTGACCGCTCTCTGCGCGTGCTTCCGGAACGCGGGGCGCACCCCGCCGGAGACGACGCCCGTCGTGGTCACCATGTCCGGCGAGCTCCACGAGGCGTGCGTGCTGCCGGCGGAGGGACGAGGCGCGCCGCGCTTCCAGTACCGCGGATGGGCGCTCGAGACGGGCGCGGACCGGAGCCTCGAGCACCTCGCGCGCTGCCTCGCGAGCGGTCCGCTGAAGGACGCGACGGTCCGCGTGACCGTGCGCAACAACGAGGCGGACCTCGCCCGGAAGCGCGCCGCCGCGGTGAAGGCGTATCTCGTGCAGCTCGGCGTCCCGCCCGCCAACGTCCTCGAGACGGTGACCGCCGACGGCGCGGGCGTCACGGTCGAGCGCGTCGCTCAGTAGCGGAACGCGGCGTCGATCGCGTCGCGGCAGGCGAGGAGGCGCGGGCCGATCACCACCGGCTCGGCCGTCTTCTCTCGATCCTTCGCATCGCCGTCCTCGGGCGCGCTCCCGCGCGAGATGACCGACACGACGTGACCGGTGGCGAGATCGACGATCGGCCCGCCCGAGTCGCCGGGCACCCCGGGCGTCGAGACGGCGAGCAGCCCGTCGGAGATCGTCCGCACCGGTCCGCGGAGGACGTGGCGATCGCTCTGCAGGACCATCCAGCCGGTGTCCGGGACGGTGCGGAGCTTCTGCTTCGTGCCGAAGCCGCCGATCTCGAACACCCCGGCCTCCGCCGGCACGTCGTAGCCGAGCTCGAAGATGGGCACGTCGCGTGGCACCGGCTGCGAGAGAACGAGCATCGCGACGTCGTGCTCGGGATCCTCCTGGTAGCCGCCGCACGGGAGCACGCGCCGCACGCCGACGCGCCCCCACGGGAGGTAGCCGCCGCCGAGCTCGACGTGGAGATCGCCGGCGAGGATCGTCGTGTCGGTGAGCTCGCGATGGGCATCGGTGCGTGTCACGCAGTGGTTCGCGGTCAGCACCTGCCGCGGACCGACGAGCGCACCGGAGCACGCTCCCTTCGAGTCCATGCCGAGCCGCACGATGCGCACGACGCCGTCGTGCGCGTCCGCATGGCCCTCGGGCATGTCGTCGAGCGTCGTCTCGCGGAGGAGCCTCTGCTCGACGGCGAAGGACAGACGCGGATAGGAGGTGGAGCAGCCGATCGAAGGGAGCGCGATCGCGAGGAGCGCGGAGAGACGGAGCAGCCGAGATGGGGCCACGCTATGTTCTACGGTGCCGATCGTCGATCGGCACCTCGCGCTGCGCGGCTTACACGGGCCGACAAGCGCGCTTCGACGGTCGGTTGGGGGCACGAGCCCCGAGGCTACGGGGCCGCTACCCCGTTCCAGGTTTCACGGAACGGTCCGATCCCCCTGAAATCGCACCCGGCGCGCAGCTCTTCAATGCTGGCGCGAGTCCTGCTCTGATTCCTCAGGCCCATGAGATCGACCGCCTCCCTCACCGCCCTCGCTCTCCTCGCGAGCGTCACCGTCGGATACGGGTTCGTTGCCGGTTGCGGCGCGGACGACAAGGAGGAGACGGGCGCGGGCGTGTCCGCGATCGTCTTCATCAAGCGGCAGCACACCACCGTCGGCGCGGGCGGCCCGATGGTCGACGTCGCCGGAGGCAACGGACAGGTGCTCGACTACGAGCGCTACGTGCCGGGCGGCCAGCTCGTGATCCTCTCGCCGCCGCGTCCGGACGGCGTGCTCAAGGTCATCACCGCGGACTATCCGCAGGCCGACTTCAACGGCGCGGACGTGTCGTTCGACGGCAAGCAGGTCGTCTTCTCGATGAAGCGCGACCCCGACGATCACTACCACGTCTATACCGCGCAGCTTCAGGAGGTCGACGGCAAGTTCGAGATCCATCAGCGCACCGGCGGCCCGCACGACGACATCAATCCGATCTACGTGCCCGGCGGGCGCATCGCGTTCGTGACGAACGAGATGTACACGCAGATGGGCACGCGCGCGGACGAGTACAACCACGGTCGCGGCGTCACGCAGCTCGCGACGATCTCGGTCGACGGCGGCGACGCCGATCGCCGGCTCGCCTCGCAGAACCTCTCGCACACCGTCGCGCCGTTCCTCCGCTACGACGGCAAGATCGGCTACTCGCGCTGGGAGCACCTCGGCGGCGTCAACGACGTGAAGGTCTTCGCCGCGAACCCCGACGGCACGCAGATGCTCGCGGTGGCCGGCCAGCACGGCAAGCCCTCGAACTCGCTCTTCAGCATCAAGGAGGTCGAGCCGAACGTGATGATCGCGATCGCGAC
>JBDHVD010000404.1:0-8540 GCA_039809525.1 Labilithrix sp.
CAGCTCTCGATCGAGACCGGCGAGGTCGCGCTCACGCAGCAGAACGTGACGCTCAACTGCGTGATGATGGGCAGCGCCAACGAGCTCCACCTCGACGCCTTCCGCGAGCACCCGGAGTTCGCGAGCTTCCGCGGCCGCCTCGAGCTGATCCGCACGCCGTACCTCCGCTCGTACGTGCACGAGCAGCAGATCTACGACACGCACGTCGTGCCCCACATCCGCCGGCACGTCGCGCCCCACGCGACGGAGATGGCCGCGCAGTTCGCGGTGCTCACGCGCATGCGCAAGCCGAACACCGACAAGTACCCGCGCGCGCTGTCGAACGCGCTCTCCGGGGTGACGGCGGTGGAGAAGATGGACCTCTACGCGACGGCGCGCGCGCCCGAGCGCCTCGAGGCCGACGCGCAGAAGGTGCTGAAGGCCGGCGTGAAGGAGGTGTTCGACGAGAGCGACGCCTATCCGATCTACGAGGGCCGCATCGGCGCGAGCCCGCGCGAGATCAGCGTCGTCTTGCTCGACGCGGCGCAGTCGCCGGTCTTCAAGTGCCTCTCGCCGCTCGCGGTGCTCGAGGAGCTCGACCAGCTCTGCCAGCGCAAGTCCGAGTTCGAGTGGCTCCAGCAGGACACGCAGGCGGGCGGCTACCACGACGTGAAGCTGTTCCGCGAGACGCTCCTCTCGCGCCTGCTCACGTCGTGGGAGCAGGAGCTCTACGCGTCGAGCGGCATCGTCGCGGAGGAGCAGTACGACGACCTGTTCGAGCGGTACGTGCAGCACGTCTCCGTCTGGGTGAAGAAGGAGCGCATCCGCAACAAGGTCACCGGCGACTACGAGGAGCCGGACGAGGGCATGATGCGCGAGCTCGAGCGTCTGCTCGACGTCAAGGGCGACGCCCAGGACGCGCGCAAGCAGATGATCAGCGCCATCGCGGCCTGGGCCATCGATCACCCGGGGCGGAAGGTCGAGGCGAAGAACGTCTTCCCGCAGATGATCAAGCGCCTGAAGGACGCGATCTTCGCCGACAAGCGCGGCGAGGTGGCCAAGCGCGCGCGCGACCTCGTCGTGTTCGTGCGCGACGAGGCCTCCGGGCTCGACGACACGCGACGCCGCGAGGCGCGCGAGGCGCTCGATCGGCTCGCATCCAAGTTCGGCTATTGCGACAACTGCGCGGCGGACATGGCGAGCATGCTCGTCCGCAAGCGGTACAACGACCTCATCGTCGCATGAGGGCGCTCTGCGCGCTCTCGGCGCTCGTCCTGTGCGCGTGCGGGGCGGTGCAGACGGTCCCCGCGGACGCGAGCGCCTCCGACGGCGGGACGCCGCCGAGCGACGCCGCGACGTCGGACGCGTCGCGCGCGGACGGAGCCGGTGGCGGCGGCGGTGGTGGCGGCGCGGCGAAGGTCTGCGTCACCGACCAGGACTGCAACGAGGACCCCGCGATGTCCTCGCTCGCGGGCACGTGCTTCTCGGGCGCGTGTATCTGCCGCGCGAACATGTTCGTGCAGCCGAGCGGCAAGTGCGGGACGAAGGCGCCGGCCGAGTGCGCAGCCTCCGGCGGGACGTGCCGGCAGCAGCCGGCGACGTGCGCCGCGGGCGAGCTCGAGGGCGCGGACACGACGAACCGGAGCTGCGGCGATCTCGTGGCCGCGGTCTGCTGCGTGCCCGCGGCGTCCTGCAAGGCGCCCGTCGATCTCGTCTGCTGCGGCGCGAGCACGACGCCGCACGAGCCGATCTGCGTGAACGGGTGGAAGACCTGCGGGGCGGGGGCACCGACGCCGGCGCTACGGCAGAACGGCTGCTTCTGAGCGGTGCTCGCGCGTGAAGTGCGGAGGCTCGCGTTCCCCGCGATCCTCCACTCGCTCCTCCAGACGCTCGTCTTCGTCGTCGACCGCATCATGCTCGGTCGCCACGGCGAGGCGTCGCTCGCCGCCATGCAGCTCGGCGGCGCGATGGAGTGGTCGGTGTGGAGCGTGTTCGCCGCGTTCGAGGTCGGCACCATCGCACGCGTGGGTCGTCACGTCGGGGCGAAGCAGCCCGCGCTCGCGCGGCGCGCGGCGCTGATCTCGCTCGCGCTCGCAGGCGCGATCGGCGCCTTGCTCGCGCTCGCCACGCCGCTCCTCCTCGCGGTGCTCCCTCGCGTCGCCACCAGCGTCTCGCCCGCCGCGATGCAGGAGGCGCAGCGCTACCTCTCGGTGACGCTGGCCGCGTCGCCGGTGGTGTTCGTGTCGATGATCGCCGTGGCGAGCCTGCAAGCCGGGGGCGACACGCGGACCCCGCTCGCGATCGGCATCTTCGCGAACGTGGTGCACGTCGGGATCAACGCGGCGCTCATCCCGGTGCTGGGCGCGCGCGGCGCGGGCATCAGCACCGCGGTCACGTTCGCGCTCGAGGCCGTCCTCGCGCTCGCCGCCCTGGCGAGCACGAAGCGTCCGGTGTCGCTCCGCGGGCCGCCGGCCGAGGGACCGGTGCGCGCCGAGACGCGCGCGCTCGCGACGATCGCGGTGCCGGCGTTCGTCGAGCGCGTGCTCTATCACATCGGCTACGTCGGCTACGTGCTGCTCATCGCGCGCCTCGGCGACGCGTCGATGGCCGCGAACCAGTCGCTCATCAGCGTCGAGTCGATCTGCTTCCTCTCGGGCGACGGCTTCGGCATCGCGGCGGCGGCGCTCGTCGCGCAGAAGCTCGGGGCGGAGAAGCCCGACGAGGCCCGGCGCGCCGCGTGGATCTCCGCGCGCTATGCGGTGATCGCCCTCACGTCCTTCGGCCTCGTCGCGTGGGCGCTCCGCGACGCGATCCTCCCCGCGTTCTCCAGCGATCCGCAGGTCATCGCGATCGGCCGCGGCGTCTTTCCGGTCCTCGCGCTCGCGCAGCCGTTCATGGGCTGCGCCATCGTCCTCGCCCAGGCGATGCGCGGCGCGGGCCGCACGCGCGCCGCGCTCGTGGTCAGCATCGTGGGTGCGGTCATCGTGCGGCTCTCCGCGACCTATGCGTTCGGCATCGCGCTCGGCCTCGGCCTCGTCGGCGTGTGGCTCGGCTCGACCGTCGATTGGGTGACGCGGACGGCGCTCCTCGCCGCGCTCCACCTGCGCCGGTCTGATACCATCGCGCGATGATGCGCTTGCACGCCCTCGTGCTCCTTCCGCTGCTCGCCTTCGCTGCTTGCTCCGACGACGAGAAGTCGCCCGCGGGCCCGGGCGCGACCTCCGATGCGGGCGTCGATGCGTCCTCTCCGTCGACCGACGGGGGAGGGGAGCTCGCGGACGCCGGCGGCTCCGATGCGTCCAAGGCGAGCAAGACCGCGCTCGAAGCGACGATCAACGGCGTCGCGCGCTCGCTCGATCGCGCGCAGTTCGGCACGGAGAAGGACGATGCCGGCGCCGAGCGCATCTACATCGAAGCGCACTCGGGCGGCGACCCCGCGTGCCCCGACCCCGACGGCGGGGCCGGCGCGTCGCCGGCGCGGACGCTCATCGTGAGCACCGTCCCGCGCGGCAAGCCCGGCGACACGTTCACGAAGGCCGACGGGATCGCGGTGACCCTCCTCGACTTCACGGGCGATCAGATCCCGACGGACCCGCCCTTCGCGAAGGCCAGCGCGGTGAAGGTGACGCTCGTCGCCGTGGAGACCTCGTCCGTCGACCTCGAGCTCGACGCGACCTTCCCCGAGGGCACGGTGAAGGGGCGCATCCACGCGGAGTACTGCGCGTCGCTCTCCCGGTAGCGATCAGCGATACGGCTTCGGCTGCGCTTCGAGCCGGAGGCGCGCCGTGCGCACGCCGAACACGTCGTCGCCTCGCGGCGGGACGATCGGTCCGAGCATCACGCTCGCGAAGATCGCCGCGAGCAGGAGCGCGACGCGATCGTCGTCGCCCCCTTCGGTCTCGACGAGCCACACCGTCGGGCACCGCTGCGCGAGGAGCGCCATGCCCGTGCTCCCCGCGTGGCGCTCGGCGTCCTCGACGAGGACGAGGTCGTGCCGCTCCACGGCCCGCCCGAAGCAGAGGCGCGTGCCCGCGGCGAGACCGTCGTCGCTCGCCACCACCACGCGCGCCGCGTCGCTGAACGGCGGGTTGTCGCCGTAGTGCTTGTCGACGGTGAGCCCGACCTTGGTCGCGAAGAACCGCGCGGCCTGCTGGCGGATCTGCGCCACGTCGAGGCACGCATCGCCGCGCTGCGAGAAGACGAGGAACGAGGCGGAGCGCTCCGGCGGCGGAAGGGCTCCCGGCCGCAGCACGCCGCGATCATCGAGCAGCTGACGGAAGCGTTCCTCGGACGGGGCGGTCATGATCGCGAACGTACGATAGAGTAGCGCCGCTTTGTTCGTCGACACGCACTGCCACCTCGACCCGAAGTACTTTCCTCCGTCCCGTGGCGGACCCGACGACGTGCTCGCGCGCGCCCGCGCCGCCGGCGTGCACGGGTTCATCGTCGTCGGCGTGGGCGAGGACCTCGAGCCCGCCCGCGCCGCCGTCGCCCTCGCCAGGCGCGTGCCCGAGCGTATCGGCGCGGCGGTCGGGGTCCACCCGCACGACGCGACCTCGCTCACCGACGCGGCCTACGACGAGCTCGCGAAGCTCGCGGCCGTACCGGAGGTCGCCGCGGTCGGCGAGATCGGCCTCGACTACCACTACGATCACTCGCCTCGCGACGTGCAGCGCGCGGCGTTCGCGCGCCTCATCGGGCTCGCGCGCGCGGTCGCCAAGCCGATCGTCGTCCACACCCGCTCCGCCCCGGCCGACACCCTCGACATCCTCACGAGCGAGGGCGCGCGCGACGTGGGCGGCGTGATCCACTGCTTCAGCGAGGACCGCGCGTTCGCGGAGAAGGCGCTCGATCTCGGCTTCGACATCTCGTTCTCGGGCATCGTCACCTTCAAGAGCTCGGCTGCGATCCAGGAGGTCGCCGCGTGGGCGCCGCTCGACCGCATCGTCGTCGAGACGGACAGCCCGTACCTCGCGCCCGTCCCCCTGCGGGGCAAGCCGTGCGAGCCCGCCTTCGTCGTCCACACCGCGCGTCGTGTGGCCGAGCTCCGCGGCATCGCGCCGGAGACGCTCGCCGAGGCGACGACCGCGAACGCGGAGCGGCTCTTCCGTCGCACGTTCCCGCCTACATAGACCCCGCGTTCGACGGGCCGCGAATGGCGGCCTCCTCCGGATCGTCTACGCTTTCGAGGAGGCTCGTTTGGATCGCCAGCAACAGAGGCGCGCACGAGGGACCTGGTCCCTCGCGCTGTCCGTCGTCGCGCACTTCGCGGTGCTCGGCGGCGCGGGCGTCCTCGCGCTCCGTTCGCTCGCCGCGCGCGAGGCCCACGAGCAGGCCACCGCGCGGGTCGCCCCTCCGCCCGACGTCATCGCGGTCGAGCTTCCCTCGCTCTCGGAGGGCACGCTGCTCGCGGACAAGGAGGACGTCCCCGAGGGCGCCGTCCCGACGGCGTACGGCGGCGCGACCACCGCCCGCGTCGACTCCGCGACGCTCGGTCGGGGCGGCGACGCGACCGGCGCACGCGCGACGAACCTCGCGGCCTACGCCGACGAGATGAACCTGAACCCGGATCTGCTCTCGCGGCTCGATCGCGATCAGCAGCAGCGCCTCCGCACGGCGCGCCTCCGCACCACGCACGAGGATCGCCGCGCGACGACGCATCCGATGGAGCTCACGTTCCTCGCCTCGGGCAAGGCCGAGCGCCCCGAGCGCCGGCCCGACGCGCCGTCCGATCCGAGCCGCGGCTCGCTCGCGTCGCCCCCTCCGTCCGTGCTCGGCGGTCATCCCGGCGCGCGCGCAGACGAGGAGGACGACGGCCAGGGCGCCTCGCCCGGCTCCGCCCAGCGCGGCCAGCTCCTCGCGTCGCCCGGCATCGGCGCGCGCGACGGCAAGCCCGGCGTCGATCACCGCGCCTCGGCGCGCATCGCGTACGGTCGCCCCTCCGTCACCGAGGGACCGGTCACGGTGACCGCCGCGCTCCGCGGTCGACCGAACGACACCGTCGACAGCGATCAGGAAGTGGCGAGCACCGTCCGGAACCTCGTGCATGCGAGCGTCGCGGGAGGCCTCGCGGGTGAAGGACGCGGCGGCTCCGCGGGACCGGCCCCCGATCCGGGCGCCGGCGGCGCAGCAGGCGGCGGCTCGAGCGCGCGTCCGCTCGGCAGCGGCGACGGCGACGTCTTCGACTGGTCCACGACCGACCCGATGCTGCTCCCGTACTTCCGGAAGCTGAAGTCGAAGATCGACCCGCTCTGGGTCAACGCCTTCCCCAAGAGCGCGATGCTCGAGCTCAAGCAGGGCACCGTCATCCTCGAGATGACCGTCCGCGCCGACGGCACGGTGAAGGTGGCGTGGCCGCCCCTCCGCCCGAGCGGCATCGAGGAGTTCGACCGCAACTGCGCCGACGCCATCCGCCGGGCCGCTCCCTTCGAGCCCATCCCTCAGGCGCTGCGCGATCGCGGCTACGCGCAGCTCCGCATCCGCGCGCCGTTCGAGGCTCGAAATCCCATCGTGAAATGACGCCCTTGCCACTGTCGAGCGAACCGGCTAGAAACCGCGCGCTCCTGCCGGAGTAGCTCAGTTGGTTAGAGCGGGCGTTTCATACGCGCTAGGTCGGGGGTTCGACTCCCTCCTCCGGCACCCTTGAGCGGGGAGTACCCCGCTCCATCCGTCGGTCGTCTGTTCTTCGTGCACTCGTCCACTGCGTGGACTCGTGCACTTCGAATCGACTCCCTCCTCCGGCACCCTTGAGCGGGGAGTACCCCGCTCCATCCGTCGGTCGTCTGTTCTCCGTGCACTCGTCCACTGCGTGGACTCGTGCACTTCGAATCGACTCCCTCCTCCGGCACTCTTGAGCAGGGAGTACCCCGCTCCACTCGTCGCACCATCGTTCGACGCGCGTTCACGCGTGGCGGGGATCAGCGTCCGCCGTCGGGGTAGTCGCTGCCGTCCGGCATCCGGCACGACGTGCTCGTCGCGGACGGGGCCGTCGCGTCGACGGTGCAGGCCCACGCGCCGGACGTGCATCGGCAGATGAAGAGGTCGAGCGGGCCGCTCGGCGATCCATCGGGAGGGCAGGGGCCGAGCCACTCGGCCGTCATCGTGCAGACCACGCCGTCCTCGCTGCATGCCCCCGACGGGAGCGCGTCGCTCGTGAGGTGCGGGCCGCCGCCGACCCCGCTCCACATCGGGCTGGCGGGCTGGTTCGGACCGCAGTGCGGCGTGCATCGCGGCGCGTCGGTGGGGCCGCTCGCTTCGTACGCGAAGCTCGTTCCGCGCGGCCACCGCGGCCCGTCGGAGCAGGTCGCGCTCGGTGTCCGGTACTTCGAGGAGGATTCGCCGTCGCCGGTGCAGCTCGCGCTCGCGATGGCTGCGATGCAGAGACCGAGAGCGACGAGCCTCGCGGCGCCGCTCGCCAAAGATGCCCCCTCGTGCATGCGTCGATCGTAGCAGGCTCGGTCGAGCCGACCATCGGTGCGGAAGGCGCGGTCC
This sequence comes from Labilithrix sp., assembly GCA_039809525.1. Taxonomy (GTDB): domain Bacteria; phylum Myxococcota_A; class Polyangia; order Polyangiales; family Polyangiaceae; genus Labilithrix. Next base: position 7,471 of record JBDHVD010000404.1, read on the forward strand.
GTCAGCGTCCGCATCTCCCGTTCGAGCAGACCCTCGAGAGGCAGACGTGGTCGTACGCGCAGATCGCGCCGTCCTCGAGGAGCGCCTCGCACTTCTCGGAGCCGTATTCGTCGCACCTCGCGCCCTCGACGCAGTCCCGCGTGCTGTAGCACGCCTCTCCGACTTCATGGCGCGGCACGCACTTCTTCTCCGCCCCGCAGTAAGCCGTCGCGACGCAGAGATCGTCGTCCTCGCAGGGCGCGCCGACCCCGACGAGGTCGATGCACGTCTGCGAATTGCCATCGTCACAGCCGAGGTTCTTGGCTTTGTCGCAGTAGTAGCCGGTCGCGACCGAGGTCGTGTACGAGGACACGAACGACAGACCGTCGCCGTCCTTGGTCGCAACGCAGGGCCCGTCTCCCTTGGCGCCTTCGATTCGCAGGACGCAGTGGCCGGGCTCTCCTTCGCGATGACCGACCTCACTCTCGCGCCCGCCGCAAGCGACGAGGCCGCGTGGGTCGGCGGCGCAGTCCGCGAGGAAGCGGCACCCGTCGCCGGGCTTGCCACCGCCCGACGTCCCGGTGGACGTCGACGAGCATGCGGTGAGCAGCATGACCAGCGCGACCGAGTGAAATGCGCCTCGTGGCAGAGTCCCAAGCATTGTCCCCGAGGTTCGCAGATTTCACGTTTCGGTCAAGACACGCGCCCGGGGCTCGCACCTCACATCGCGGCCGCGGGGCCGAGCGCGTGCTCGACGCGGTCGAGGACCGTCGGGATCGCGCCTGCATGGCGGTCGAGCTGCGTGGCCTCCGCCGTCGCCCGCGCGCCGCCGGCGTCGAGGGCCATCTGGCGTGCCTCGGCGACGGTCGCGCGCGGGACGAGCCAGCCGAGGCGCGCGCGATCGAGGCGGCCGACGATGGTGCGCGGCCACGCGTTCGAGAGCGCCTCTGCGATGGCGCCGATGCGCTCCTCCGGGACGGCGAGGGCGACGTAGACGAGCCGGCGGCGATCCTCGGCGGCGCGCGCGGCCTGCACGATCGCGAGGTCCTGGAAGGCGGCGCGGCCGAACACCCCGAGCTCCGCGTCGTAGG
>JBDHVD010000405.1:0-8529 GCA_039809525.1 Labilithrix sp.
ATCCCGCCCGCACGCGCGTCGAGAGCACGTCGTCCGGCTTCTGGCGCGCCTACGCCCGCTACACGAACGTCGCCGGCGACGGCGACACCACCATCGTCACGCCCTTCGTCGGGCAGGACCGGAGCCGCCTCGAGCAGCGCTTCGGGGCGACGCCCGCGACGCTCGACGTGACCTCCGAGCGCTACGGCCTGCGCGCGTCGCAGCGCTCGCGCCTGGGAGAGCACGTCGCGCTGGTCACCGGCGTCGATGCGCTCGGCACCTCGTCCGAGATCACGCGCCTCGGCTCGCTCACGCTGCCCGCCCGCGAAGGCGACGTCGCGGTGTTCGGGCAGCCGCCCGGCGACGAGGTCGCGGCCGACACCTGGTCGACGCACGTCCTCGACGTCGGCCCGCACGCGTACGCCGACGTCCGCCTCGGGCCGGTCACCGTCACCCCGGGCGCGCGCTTCGACGCCTACTTGATCGAGGGCAGCCGGCGCACGCCGCGCGTCGGACCCACGCCGTCGATCGGGTTCTCGCGCCTCGAGACCGCGCTCGCGCCGCGCGTGTCCGGGCGCTGGGAGGTCGTCCCGCGCTTCGCGCTCACCGCCGCGTACGGCACCTACCACCAGGCGCCGGAGCCCGAGGACCTCTCGGCGGTGTTCGGCACCCCGGACCTCACGCTCTCGCGCGCGACCCACGTGACGGTGGGCGAATCGCTCCGCATCACCCGCACGCTCACCGCGGACGTCGTCGCGTTCCGGAAGACGATGAGCGATCTCGTGGTGCGGAGCCGCCAGCCGAACCCGCTGCTCGCGCGCGCGCTCGTGCAGAACGGCGAGGGCAAGAGCTACGGCGTGCAGTTCCTCGTGCGCCAGGAGCTCTGGAGCGGCTTCTTCGGCTGGGTCTCGTACGCCATCAGCAAGAGCGAGCGCCGCTACGAGGGCGACGAGGCGTGGCGCCCGTTCGACTTCGATCAGCCCCACGTGCTCTCGGTCGTCGCGAGCCAGGAGATCGGCCGCTGGACCTTCGGCGCGCGCTTCCGCTACGCGAGCGGCAACCCGCGGACGCCGGTGATCGGAAGCGTGTACGATGCACGTTCCGATCGCTACGACCCCGTCTTCGGCCCGCAGAACAGCATCCGCATCCCGGCGTTCTGGCAGCTCGACGCGCGCGTCGAGCGCACGTTCCCCCTCGGCCGCAGCGTGCGCGCGTCCGTCTTCGCCGACGTCCAGAACGTGACCAACCGCGAGAACGCCGAGGAGGTCGTCTACTCGCCGAGCTTCCGCGAGCGCGGCGTCATCCGCGGGCTGCCGCTGCTCGCGGTGATCGGCGCGCGGGTGGAGCTGTGATGCGCCGGCCGCTCCTCGCCTTCGCGCTGCTGGTCTCGTGCAAGCCGGACTTCGCCGAGCGCGAGTCGCTCGTCACGCGCACCGAGGTGCTCGCGGTGCGCAGCGAGCCGGCCGAGGCGAAGCCGGGCGAGACGGTGACGTACCGCGCGTTCGTGGTGACGCCGGACGGCGCGATCGGGACGCCGGCGGCGAGCTGGGCGTTCTGCGCGACGCCCAAGCGCCTCACCGAGAACGGCGCGGTGAGCGCGGCGTGTCTCTCGGGCGGCGTCCGCGCGATCGGCGACGGCCCATCGGTCACCGCCGCGGTCCCCGCCGACGCGTGCGCGCTGTTCGGGCCGGAGGTCACGTCGGCAGATCTCCGGCCGCGCGATCCGGACGTCACCGGCGGCTACTACCAGCCGGTGCGCCTCGTGGTGCACGACGACGCCTCGACCTCGACGACGGCGTTCGGGATGACCCGCATCCGCTGCAACGCCGCGAGCGCGGGGGCCGAGGCCGCGGCCGAGTACCAGCGGCGGTACGTGCCGAACCAGAACCCCGAGCTCCTGCCGCTCGAGGCAAGCGTCCCGCTCGATGCCGTCCCCGCCGCCGCGCGCGTCACCTTGCGCGCGCCCTGGCCGGAGGCGTCGGTCGAGAGCTACGTGGCGATCGACGTCGCCGAGCAGCGCGTCGTCGATCGGCGCGAGACGATGCGCCTGTCCTGGTTCGCGACCGGCGGCTCGTTCGAGCACGATCGCACCGGCACGCCGGACAACGCGTGGACCGCACCGAGCGAGCCCGGCACGGTCCACCTGTTCGTCGTGCTGCGCGACGATCGCGGCGGCGTGGCGTTCGCCGCCTACTCCGTCGTCGTCCGCTGAAAGCGCGACGGGCGTCCGGCGACGGGGGTCGCGACGTCGTGATCCCCGCCGACGGCCACGATGCCTCGACCGGCGTGGTGGAGCGTGAAGCTCGCGAACGGCTCGAGTGGCCACGCGAGCGAGCGATCGTCCTGCACCTCCAGCAGCGGGAGCTTCGCCGTGACGATCCGGCACGCTCTCCGGAGGGGCAGGGCGAGCACGACGGTCCCTCCGTGGATCGCGACGGCGTGTGCCGCACGTTCCGGCATGGCATGCGGAGAGAGGAGCGAGCCGTCGGCCCCGCGGAACATGCGCGAACCGACGAGCGCCAGCGTCGATGCAGCCCGCACCTGCACGTGCATCACCTTCGTCGGCGGCGACAGCACGATCACGCGCCCCTCGGGCGCGGCGTTCGGCGGACGCTCTTCGAAGAATCCCAGGACGACGAGCCCCGTCGCGGGATCGCCGTCGATGCTGGGCATCGCGCCGTGACCGATCTCGAGGCGCGCCTCGACGGACAGGTCCGGTGCGAGACGGAACAGCACGATGGGGTCGTCATCGCCGGAGCGCGCGCCGGCGACGACGAACGTGCGGTCCCCCACCCGCGCCGTCCGGACGACGGGGAAGTCCTCGCCCATCGCGGTGGCCGCGTCGGGCGGATCGGCTGCGGCGGCGGCCCTGGGAGCGACGCAGATCGCAGCCGCCACGACGAGCATCGCGAGCAAGATGCGGACGATCCGTGCCGTCATGTCCCCACCTTCGGGCGGTAGCAGCCGTGGAACCGTTCGCCCGCAGGACCGTCGAGCGACACCTCCGTGGTCGGCGGCGAGACGTGGTTGTTCGTCCACGTCCAGAGCTTCGTCGCGTCGTCGTAGGTCCAGGTGTCGCGGCGGAACCCGCCGTAGTCGGCGCCGTCGGGCCCCGCTCCCCAGGAGGAGTCGACCTCGAACACGTGCAGCGTGCCGGTGGTGGTGTGCGACCGCACGATCACGTTGTGCCCCACCTTCTCCGGTGGCTGCGGATCGAGCGTCATCACGTCGCCCGGCCGCGCCAGCGTCGGATCGATCTTGGCGAAGCGCTTCGCCGGATCGCCCATCGCGCGGAAGTCCTCGAAGCCCGAAGGCTTCAACCCGAGCTGCCCCGCCCCGACACCGCTCGCCGCGACCGCCGCCTGATACGTGTATCCTGCACAATCGACGCCGATGCCCCATTCCCACTGCATGCGGCGGATGCGCGTCGCGACCTCGCCCGGCGGAGGCGGGAGCTTGCCGGCGTCGATCAGCGCCTGCGTGATCTTCACGAGGTCACGCGGGCTCCCCTGCCCGAGCCGGACCATGACGACGTTCACGCGCGCGCGCGCCGCGATCACATCGAGCTCCATTGCGTGCGCCTTCGCCGAGCGCTCGTTCGCGCCCTCGTTCATCCGGAACATCGGGCGCGCGGTGACCGTCGCCCCGTCGACGACGTAAGGGCCTGCGAAGCGATCGCGGAGCGCGTCGAGGCGCCGGCCGACGACGGTGTCGCGATCTCCCGGCCTCACCGCGCCGGCCGCGTCCACCGCGGTCGTCGCGTGCATGCCGAGCCCGGTGAAGAACGCGAGCCGGTCGGGCGTATCCGGCGGCGGCGGCAGCTCGCGACGTTCGGGGCTCGCCTTCCGGAGATCGGTGCCGGAGCGCCGGTCGACGTCGAGCGGTTCATCGGGCGTACGGGTGCGTGACTCGATGCGCATGGGCCGCCCGTCGGCCGCTCCCGCCGCGGGTTGCGTGCCTTCTCCCCTCTCTGCGCCTCCCGATCGCCGCCGACCGGCGTCGGCTCGTCGACGCGTACGTTCCTCGCATGATCATCGAAGGCACGTACGCCGGGAGGAGGTGCAGCCCCTGGCCCGGGCCAGCACGAAACTGGCCCGGCCATAGGGTCACGCGCACGCCACCAGGGAAAAACCGCGGTGTCGCCCTTGGCGCGCGTCGTGCTCATGGCTCGCTCGGGTCTCACCCGATCGCCCTCGGCGTACGACGGCGGCGCGCGGGCGAGGCCTCGTCGATCGACGCGAACGGATCGGAGCTCCCGGGGGCTCCGGTGCGGGCGCGGCGATCGGCGCCGTTCTCGGCGGGACGGAGATCGTTCCGAGAACGGGTCGTCGCGGAGCCCCACTCCGCGACGGCTCTTCACGCAGCGGGACATGCGCTCTCGAGCGCGGGCGAACAAGAGAGGCTGCGCATCAAGTGCTCCAGCCCAACTCGAGGCTTATTCGTCGTCCTTCCTTCGCGGCACCCGGGCCCCGGGCGTCGAGCACCACGCGATGCTGATCCGGCCGGCGAGTCCGCGCCCGGACGGCGCGGACGTGTGCGCTCAGGACTTCTGGTTGTAGTTCGTGTTCTCGAGGAGGATCACGTTCGTCTTCGAGCGGGACTCGCCGACGCTCGTGACGTAGACGGCGGGCTGGTCCTGCACCGGGCAGACCTTCTCGCACGCGCCGCAGCCGATGCAGAGCGCCGGATCGACGTGCGGGCGCTGGAGCTTCACGGTCTTCATCGCCGGCTGCTCGCCGTTCGGGCCCGCGGTCTTCTCGCGCATCGGCGCCTCGACCTCCTCGACCCAGATGGCCTTGGGCGAGGTGGGGCAGAACTCCTCGCAGACGATGCACGGCGTCTGCATGCTCCACGGGAGGCAGCGGCCAACATCGTAGAAGGCGGTTCCGATCTTCACCGGCGCCGTGTCGATGCCGAGCTTCTCCTTCTCGGTGATCTTCTGGATGGCGCCGGTCGGGCACACCTGGCCGCAGAGCACGCACGAGTGCTCGCAATAGCCGATGCGCATGATCATGATCGGCGTCCAGATGCCCTCGATGCCCGCCTCGAACAGCGCCGGATGCAGCGCGTTGTTCGGGCACACCTTCATGCACTCGGCGCAGCGGATGCAGCGCTCGAGGAACGCGCGCTCCTCCACCGCGCCCGGCGGCCGGATGACCTTCGAGTGGTAGTTGACGTCGAGCGAGTCGGCGATGCGCGCCGCGGGGATGAAGGCCGCGCCCGCCGCGGTCGTCGCGAGCAGCGTGCGCCGCTGGAGATCGGGCTTGGTGATCGCGCTCTTGCGGTTCGGGAGGAACCGGAACTTGATCACGTCCTCGGGGCACGCGTTCTCGCAGTTGAGGCACATGTGGCACTCGTCCTGCCGCCACTTCACGCCGCCCTGCGGGGAGTCGGCGCCCTGGCAGTTCACGAGGCACAGGTTGCAGTCCGTGCACTTGGAGTGGTCCTTCTCCATGCCGAAGAGCGCGAACCGGGCGAAGACGCCGAGGAACGAGCCGAGGGGACAGAGGACCCGGCACCAGAACCGCGGGATGAAGCGGTTCATGAACAGCACGGCGACGAGGAGGAAGAGGATGAGCCAGGTCTGGTGGAAGTAGAACTGGTGCGACTGCCAGACCGTGGTGGCGAGCGCGTCCTGCGTGTGATCGGCGGCGCTCTGGATCGGGCGGAGCGGCACGTCCTGCACCGCGCCGAGCCCGCGGCCGGTGACGTACTGCGCGGCGGGGATGACGCCGAGGCCGATCGCGCGGACCGCGATGCAGATCGGATCGAACAGGCCGCCGATCGCGCTGCCCGCGATGGCGGACAGGATGAACGCGTACATCAAGTAGTACTTGATGCGCTGGTAGCCGTGGGTCTTGTTCGCCTCGACGCGCGCCGCGCCGCGTCCCTTCGTCGACGGCCAGATCCAGCCGAAGAAGTGGTGGAGCGTGCCGAACGGGCAGATCCATCCGCAGAACACGCGGCCGAACACGAGCGTGACGGCGAGCAGCCCCACGCTCCAGAGGAGGCCGCGATAGACGGTGTGCGTCGAGAGCACGGTCATCGCGCTCACGAACGGATCGGCGAGGAGGAACGCCTCGACCGGATACGGCAGGCGGACCGGCGTGTCCGCCTTCGCGGCGAACGTGCCGCGGAAGCCCGTCTGGAAGAGGAAGAACATGAACAGCGCGAAGAACGCCGCCTGCGAGAAGCGGCGCACCCAGACGAGGGTGCGGATGCTCTTGCGCGCGGGGATCCCCGAGCCGGGGCGCTTCGGATCGACCTTCTTCTTCTTCGGCGGCGGGACGAACGTCGTCGACGGCGCAGGAGGCGCGTCGCCGTCGGCGGCGGCCTTCGTCGTCGGCTCGGTCGGCTTCTGCGCCGCCGGCTTCGCGGGCGCGGGCACCGCCGCGTCGTCGAGCGGCGGCACGACGCCGACCTCGCCCGTCTTCCACGGGATCGGCTCGACGGGCGGGTGATGCTCGTGGCCCGACGCCGCGTCGAGCGCCCGCGGATCGAGCGAGACCCCTGCGTGCGCCGTCTTCGCGTTCTGCGCGGACGGAGGTGACGACGGAGTGGCCGCCATCAGACTTCCTTCACCCGCAGGTTCTCCCAGTGCATGGTGCCGAGCCCGCGCTCGTGCCCCATCTTCAGGTACGGGAGGTTGTCGCGGTGCTGGCCGATGAGCGTGGCGCCGTACGCGTCCGCGGCGACCTGATCGGTCGTCGCGAAGACGGTGTTCATCACCTTCGTGTCGTCGATGTTGCCGCCCTGCGGGCCGTTCCGCATGAGCACGCGCATCGCGTCGACCACCACGAGCGTGGGGCGCATGAACGTCGCGAGATCGGCGATCGACGTGTCGATGTTCTGGTGCAGGCGGTTTCTGCGGCCGCCGAGCACGCCGTACCAGTTCTTCATCGCCGCGGTGTACTTCGCGAGGTTGTGGTGCTTCGCGACCGGGACGTTGATCACCTTGTCGGCGTCGACCAGGGTCGTGAAGATCGGCCACTCGTCGAGGACCTCGCCCTTGAGGCGCGTCGTGCGGAAGCGATGCTCGGCCGGCAGCACCACCTCGGCGCCGAGCCCGTAGGCCTTGCGCCAGATGCCCGAGCGCTGGAAGCAGCGGTTCGGATCGTTGCACGAGCCGTCGGCGACGACGACCTTCTTCGCGCCCGCGTCGAACGCGAGCTGGATGACCGCGCCGACGACGTCGGGGTTCGTGTTCGCCGCGTGGATCGGCATGCGGTCCCAGCCGATGTTCGGCTTGATGACCACCACGTCGCCGCGCGACACGAACCGCTTGATGCCGCCCATCGCGTCGAGCGCGCGGCGCACGAGGACGTCGGCCGACGCCGTCTCCTCGCTCTTCGCCTTGGCGATGGCGAGCTGCGCGTGCTCCGCGTCGCGCTCCTTCAGGCGGTAGTCGCGGATCTGGCGCGCGCCGCTCCCGAGGTTCTGCCCGAAGCCGCCCATGTCGCGGCGGCCGAAGCCGACGGCTGCGGCGCCGGCGAGCACGCCCGCCGTCACGCCGACCCGCTTCAGCATCTCGCGCCGCGAGGGCCGCTCGCCGCGGTGGTCCGGGTGCGGGAACATCGGCGAGACCGCGGGCGCGGGGGTAGACCCGTCCCGAGGGCGGTTGGTGCCGTCCTTTTCGTCCGCCATGCCCCATCTCTTAGCCTGCGCCCCATGGGAGAGGCAACTCCGCGCTCCCTCTCGGAAATTGTCGAGCCAACGGACGCCCGGTAACCTCCCGATTCCATGGCCGGTCTGCGCGTCACCGCCTTCGTCCCGGACGCGTGGATCGAGCTCCGTGCCCTCCTCCAGGACCTCCTGCCGGACAGAGCCGGCCTCCATCGCTGGGACGGGTGCCGGTCCGAGGACGGCGCACGGTTGCGCTCTGCGGCCGTCGTCCGCAACGAGGGCGGCCCCTCGATCGAGGCCCTGGCCGCCTTCGCGCTCGAGCGCGCGCGGGCGGCGGGCGCCTCGACGCTCCGCAAGCTCCACCGCCACGCGGAGCTCGACCTCGAGAGCCACGACACGTTCTGCGATGACCCTCGTGCGGTCGCGCCTCCGCGCGATCGTCTAAGGTGGGCGCGCTGAAGAAGAACCGCATCGTCGACGGACGCCTCGGCTGGGAGGTGGCGCGCTTCGGGACGCCGCTCGCCGTGGGCATGGCGCTGCAGACGACGTTCAACCTGGTCGACGCGTACCTCATCGCGCAGCTCCCGCCGGGCGAGGTCGGCGCCGCGGTCGGCGCGATCGGCATCTGCGATCAGGTCGCGGCGCTCGGCACGATCATCAGCTACGGCGTGTCGACGGCCTCGGGCGCGATGCTCGCGAACCGCAAGGGCGCCGGCGATCAGCGAGGCGTGCAGGACGCAGCGTGGCAGGCGCTGCTCGTGGTCGCCGGGCTGAGCGTCGTGCTCGGCCTCGGCGGCGCCCTCGGCGCGGGCGTCCTCGTCCGTCACGTCATCGGCGCGAAGGGCGCGGTGGCCGAGATCGCGACCTCGTACCTGCGCATCGCGCTCGCCTCGAGCTTCTCCATCTACTTCCTCCTCCAGCTCACGA
>JBDHVD010000406.1:0-8516 GCA_039809525.1 Labilithrix sp.
CGGCCGCGCGCGACATCGTGGTGAAGATCACCGTGCCCGCGGGCGAGGCGAAGAACGTCCTCGTCGGCGCGCGCGGATACGGGCCGCCCAACGAGGTCGCCGTGGCGCTGCAGACGACCTGCGGACAGGCGGCGACCGAGACCGGCTGCGGGAACACGCCGGGGATCTCCGATGCGCGCGCGATCGCCCGCAACGTCCAGCCCGGCGAGAGCGTCTACGCGATCGTCACCACGCAGGCGGAGTCGTCGCTCGACGTGAAGGTCGACCTCTTGCCCGCGGAGGGCAAGCCGGGCAACGAGAGCTGCACGGCGCCGATGCCGGTCGCGCTCGAGACGCCCTTCACCGCGAGCCTCGTCGATCCGAGCAAGGACCTCGCGAGCGACTGCGACAAGGCGACGACCGGCGAGCTGACCTACCAGTTCGATCTGCCGTCCGAGCGCGACGTCCGCATCTTCACCTCGACGACCGCCGGATCGGGCAAGGCGGTGGTGAGCCTGCGGGACGCGACGTGCACCGACGAGCTCCGCTGCCGGGTGAGCGGCGCGCTCCCCGCCTTCGCGCGCCGGCTGGCCGCGGGCACCCACGTCTTCTCCGTCGCGGGGACGTCGCAGATCGACGTGAACGTGCTGGTGAAGACGTACGCCCCCACCGATCCGCCCGACACGCAGACGTGCGCGACCGCGCCGGCGATCGCCGCGAACGCCACGACGCTCGTCGACCTCGGCAACCACGAGGACGCGATCAAGAACGGATGCCTCCCGGGCGGTCCGACGGCGGCGTACCGCCTCGATCTGCCCGTCGAGAGCGACGTGCTCGCGATCGGACGCTTCGCGCAGAACGAGCTCGGCGCCGTCTCGATCAACCGCGCCGGCTGCACCACCGCCGACGTCGTCGCGTGCGTCACCGGACAGACGCCGGTGCGTGCGGCGCGCCGGAAGCTCGCCGCGGGCAGCTACTGGATCGTCGTGGCCGACGAGCTCGGGCAGACCGCGCAGCTCGACGTGCTCGTCCGGCCGTACGCCGCGCCGACGAGCGTGACGACGTCCGACGGCTGCATCGACGCGATCACCATCCCCGAGTCCGGCGGCTTCTTCACCGGCGACAACCAGGGCGCGAAGGCGGACTTCGACGCGTCGTGCGACGCGCCCGGGCTGCCGTTCGGCGGGGCGCCCGACCGACTGATGAAGCTCGTGCTCGGGCAGAAGCGCCGCGTGGTCTTCGACATGAGCGGCTCGGTCTTCACCACCGTGCTCGACATCCGCCAGGGCGCGACGTGCCCCGGGAGCGAGGTCGCGAACGGCTGCTACGCCGGCTTCGGCGCGTCGAAGAGCTTCCTCGACCTGCGGCTCGATGCGGGCACGTACTGGGTGCAGCTCGACGGCTACGCCGGCGACTACGGCCAGTGGAACCTGGACGTGCGCACGCTGCCTCCGTGACAATGCACGCGATGCCGAAAGAGCCCCGGCCGCAGGCCCACAGCCGCACCCAGATGACCGAGTACGTGCTGCCGCAGCACACGAACGCGCTCGGCGGCGTCTTCGGCGGCCAGATCATGGCGTGGATCGATCTCTGCGCCGCCATCTGCGCGCAGCGCCACTCCGGACGGATGGCGGTGACCGCGTTCGTCGACGACATGAAGTTCGAGCAGCCGGTGCGCGTCGGCGAGGTCGTCCGCCTCGATGCGAAGGTGACGGCGACGTTCCGCACGTCGATGGAGATCGAGGTGGTCGTCGAGGGCGAGGACGCGACGTCGGGACGGAGGTGGCCCTGCGTCGACGCGCGCGTCACGTTCGTCGCGATCGACGAGCACCGCAAGCCGACCGAGGTGCCTCCGCTCGCGCTCGACTCCGACGAGGTCCGCGCGTCGCAGGCCGCGGGCGAGGCGCGTCGCGGGGCCCGGCTCGCGTCGCGTTGAGCTACGGTCGATGGCGTGAGCGAGCGGACGTACGAAGAGGAGATCGAGGAAGCCCACGCGCGGCGCGTCGCGCGCCTGCGCTCGGCGACGGGATGGCTGTCGCTCGTCGACAAGGTCTTCCTCGGCGAAGGGATGACGAAGCTGCACCTGCCGGACGGCGGGTTCACCGGCGATCTCGTGGTGACGGGCACGCGCGTCGAGCTCGACGGACGCGTGCTGAAGTCCGATCGGGAGGGACGCGCCGACGCGGTGAACGTGAACGGATTCGTCCTCGAGCTGATGGAGCGCGGCGAAAGCCTCGCGCTCCGCGTCCGCGATCACCGCGAGCTGCCGCGTCCCTTCGCCGGCATCGCGCGGTTCCCGGTCGATCGCGCGTGGCGGAAGGACGCGCGCCTCGAGCGGAGCGCGGAGGAGAAGGAGCTCGTGCTCGACTTCGAGGGCGCGACGGGCGGCGGAGGCGTGACCGACGTGTTCCTCTCCCCCGGCGTGCTCGTGTTCGATCACGAGGGATCGACGCATCGCCTCGAGGCGGTCTGGGAGAGCCGCGCGCGCGAACGTCTCTTCGTCCTCTTCCGCGACCGCACCTCCGGGGCGGAGTCGTATCCGCTCGGGCGCTTCCTCTATGCGCCCGCGCCCTCCGCGGACGGCGCCACGGTGCTCGACTTCAACCTGGCGATGCTCCCCGGCTGCGCGTTCAGCGTCCACGCGACCTGCCCCATCCCCCCGCGCGAGAACCGCCTCGCGATCGAGGTGCGCGCGGGCGAGCGCTTCTACGAGGCGAAGGCGATCGGCGAGCCGTAGCTTCGCGCGCCGCTCACCGGCAGGCGACGGTCGTGACCTTCGAGGCGTCGCCGCCCGCGGCGAGGAGCTTCGCCTGCTCGAAGAGCGCGCGCGCCTGCGTCGTGTCGAGCCGCGCGATGGTGGTGGTCCGGAGGGGCGAGCCCTCCGGATCGTCGCGCCGCGAGATCACCCCGATGACGTCGCCGTCGGCGCCGTCGACGACCGGTCCGCCGGTGTCGCCCTTGCAGAGCGGGACGTCGATCACCACCGCCTCCGACACCCGGCTGCGCACCGTGCCGAAGCGGTCCTTCATCCCGCGCGGCTGGCCGGGGCAGTTGCCGAACCCGAGCGCCTGCACCTTCGCGCCGGTGTTCGGCGCGCTGATCACCTTCAGCGGCTGGACCCACGGCGCCGGCTCCGCGAGGACCAGGATGGCGACGTCGAGCTCGTTCCAGTCGCAGTCGGGACGGAGCGCGTACTTCGCGCGGCGGTTGGTCCAGGTGAGCGTGCTCGACGCGATCTCGACGCGGTACTCGCGCGCGGCCGAGAGCTCGGTCACCCCCTTCTTCCTCCCCTCGCCCCGGATGCAGCGCTGCGCGGTGGCGACGATGCTCGGCCCGAGCATCACCCCCGAGCAGACCGCCCCGTTGGGCCCGTGGATGTGGACGAGCGCACGCTCCTGCCGCGTGTCCGCGGTCGGGTGATCGGGCTCGACGATCTCGTCGTCGTTCGGCAGCTCGGTCGCGCCGTTCGGGTTCTCCGCGTGCGCCGCCGACGGAGGCGGCATCCCCGCCTGCGCGCCCTGCGCCGTCGGCCGCTCGTTGCTCACGAAGGACACCTGCGACGGATGCGAGCACGCGAGCGCGGAAGCGATCGCGACGAGCGCGGACGCGGAGACGAGCCTCGGCATCGTTCGATCGTAACCGAGTCGCTTCGGTCCCGTCACCCCCGCGGAGCCGACTCCATGCACCCGACATAGAGGGCCTCGTACTGACGCGCCGGGCCGGTCCACGCGAAGTCCTTCGCCATCGCGCGTCGGATCGCGGCGGCGAGCGCCTGCGGCCTCGCGTGGAGGTCGAGCGCGTCGAGGCACGCCTTGCGGAGCGGGCTCACGTCCGCCCGCGTCGCGACGAAGCCCGTCCCCGCGTCACCCTCGATCGGCTCGACGGTGTCGTGGAGGCCGCCGACGTCGGTGACGATCGGCAGCGAGCCGTAGCGCATCGCGTACATCTGCGTGAGGCCGCACGGCTCGAAGCGCGACGGGACGACGAAGAAGTCGGTGCCCGCATAGACGCGGCGCGAGAGCGGCGGATCGAACGCGATGCGCACCGCGACGCGCCCGCGGAAGCTCTCCGCCGCCCACATCAGCTGGTCCTCGAGCGACCGCTCGCCCTGACCGACGACGACGACGCGCGCGCCGCGATCGACGAGCTCCTGGAACAGCGGCAGGAAGAGATCGATGCCCTTCTGCCAGGCGAGGCGCGCCACGCACCCGAAGAGCGGCCCGTCGTGCGGCTCGAGCCCGAGCTCGCGCGCGAGCGCCGCCTTGCACTCGGCGCGCCCCGGCCCGAACGTGCTCGCGTCGTAGCGCGCCGCGAGCGCCGCGTCGGTGTGCGGATCGAAGCGCGCGGTGTCGATGCCGTTCACGATGCCGGCGAGCTTCGAGGCGTGCGCGCGGAGATGCCCGTCGAGCGCGAAGCCGCCCTCCGGCGTCAGGATCTCGCGCGCGTACGTCGGGCTGACCGTCGTGATGCGCTCGGCGAGCGCGGTCGCGCCCTTCATCAGGTTCACGTGCCCGTCGTGCTGGAGGACCTCCGGCCGGTACGCCTCGCGCGGCAGGTGCAGGCGGTCGAGCGCGCCCTCGTCGAGCACGCCCTGGAACGCGAGGTTGTGCACGGTGAAGACGCATGGCTTCCGCCGCCAGTGCTCGCCCATCACCAGCTTCGCGTAGAGGATGGCGAAGCTCGCGTGCCAGTCGTGCGCATGGATGACGTCGGGACCGCCGTCCCAGGCGCGTGCCGCGATCTCGAGCGCGCCGCGCGACATGACCGCGAAGCGCAGCGCGTTGTCGCCGAACGGCCCCCACATGTCCTCGTAGATCCCCTGGCGCTGGTAGAGGCCCGGGTCGTCGAGCAGACACACCCGCCGCGTCCCGCCGGAGGCGAAGCGCACCGTCTCGAGCTCGACGACGGAGGCCTGGCGGACGTCGCCGGGGGCCCAGCCGTGGCGGACCGGGATGGTGCCGGGCCAGCGCATCGTCGTACGCGGCATGCGCGTGACGCCGTAGAGCGGCGTGACCACGAGCACGTGATGACCGAGCTCTCCGAGGGCGAGCGACAGCGCCTCGACGACGTCGCCGAGCCCGCCGGTGCGCGCGAGCGACTCGACCTCGGACGACACCATCAGGATCCGCAGGGGCGCGGCCATGGACGGCCGCATCCTATCAGCGCCGCGCGGACAGGAGCACGCGGCCGAGCAGCGCGCCCATCGCGACGAACACGAGCGCGGGGAGCACGTGTGCGATCACGCAGTGCGACGCGGGGGCGTGAGGGCAGCGGAGGTACGCCATCGTCGTGCTCCACGCGCCCGCGGCCATCCCGAGCGCCGCGCCGGAGATCGTCGGGTGCACCGGATCGCTGCCACGGCGCAGGAGCACGAGGACGACGAGCGGCAGGACGCCCTGCGCGACGGTCATCGCCGCGCAGCCGAGATCGGCCCGCGCCGGCACCGCCTCCTCGGCCGCGCCCGGCCACATCGACGCGGCGACGACCGCACCGGCGGCGAGGACCGGCGCAGCCGCGAAGCAGAGGCCGAGCAGCAGCGCGCTCGGACGCGGCAGCATCGAGCCGGGACGAGCACCGGACAGGCGCGTGAGCATCGCGGCGCCGAGCAGCGCGTAGCCGGTGGCGAACGCGACGAGCTCGCTCGGCCGCGCGCCCTGCTTCACGCCGCCCATCAGGAAGAACAGCGCGGCGATCGCCGCCGTTCCGGCGACGACGACGAGCGTGACCCGCCGGCGGTGCTCGGCGCGGGTCGGCGACGGCGTGCGCTTCGCCTCGGCGAGGATGCGTGCGCGGAGATCGGCGTTCATGCGTGCCCCCTCTTCGTCGAGTCCGGGCCGGCCATCTCCGCGAGCGCTGCGCGAAGCGCCTCGTACGCGCGATGCGCACGCAGCTTCACCGCCGCCACGGTGGTACCGAGCACCTGCGCGGCCTCGGCCACGCTCAGCCCGTCCTGCTTGATGAGCTCGAACGCGACGCGCTGGTTCTCGGGCAGCCGCGCGAGCTCGGCCGAGAGCCGCGCCGCGAGCTCCTTCGCGATCGCGACCTGATCCGCCGGCGCATCGAGCGCGGTCAGGAGCTGCGTCGCCGAGTCGTCGTCGGTCGGCGCGAGGACCTCGCGATCACGGCGGCGATGCAGATCGATGAGCACGCGCCGCGCGATCGCGAACGCCCACGGCACGACCTCCGCCCCGGGCTCGAAGCGACCGCGGGCCCGGTGCATCTGGAGCATCGTCTGCTGGATGACGTCTTCGACGCGCGTGTGATCGCGCGTGTAGCGCGAGAGGAACGCGTGCAACCGCGGCGCGAGCCGGTCGTAGACCTCGACGAACGCCTCGTCCTCGCCGCGCGCGTAGCGATCCATCGCAGCGTCGAGCGCGGCGCTCTCGGGCGCGCGCGCACGCGCCCTCTCGGCTCCCCCGCGCGCCTCGTCCGCCACGGCCGCCCTTGTATCACGAGGCATCGGCATCACGGCGAGGGCGAACATCGTGTGGCACTACGGAGCCGGCACCCCGGAGGTTTCGCCGGGGACCGCACGTCGATCACGGGGCGTGGCAGGCTCGCGCCCTGGGGCACGCTTTGACCACGCGAGGACGGGCGTCATCACGGCAACGCCGTCGACCACCGCGAGCGGATCGTGCGTCGGAGGACGGTCCGCGCGCGGTGCAGCGCGGCGGCCGGCCGTGCGGCACCCAGCTCCGCCGTGGGCACATCGCTTGCTCGTCGTTCCCTGCGGAGTGCCGGAGACGGGCCGCGTGTGGACGAGCTGCCCACGCGCTCCCACGAGAGTTCAGGCGCGATCTCGCCACCGAGGTTCATGAGCGATATTCGATCGAGAGGAATGAGGAAGCACGCGCTGACGATCGCGGCGACGGTCGCCACGCTCGCGTCGACCGCGACGGCGCGTGCCGACGAAGCGCGCGGGAGCATCGACTGGGGACGCGCGCTCGTGCAGCTCGATGCCTACGCGCGCACCGGCGCAGAACGTCCCGCCCCCGTCGTCCACCGCGCCGATCGTCCGGCGACGACCGCCGAGCCCTACGAGCAGAACCCGGGCAACGCCTGGATGGGCGTCGCTCCCCGCGTGGCGTTCGTCGCGCGCGACTGGGCGACGGCCTACCGCCTCGCCGGCGATCGGCTGAGCCTCGTCGACGCGATGCGCCTCTCGGAGTCGACGCGCATGGTCGTCACCCGCGTTCGCTTCGGCGATCTCCGGTTCGATCGCGTGATCCCGTTCGCGCAGATCGGCCTCGGTCAGTGGCGGACCGACACGAACCTGATGCCGCTCACGCCCCGCAGCACCGAGGTCGCCGGCCAGCTCGGCGGCGGCATCGAGATCCAGGTCTCGCGCTGGTGGCAGATGGCGGCGGAGTCGACGGTGACCGGCCTCTATCGCGAAGAGCGCGAGGCGCTCGGCATCCCGCAGGTCCGCCTGTGGAGCTGCATGCTCGCGAGCCGGATCGAGTTCTGATCACGATCTTCGGATCACAAGAAGAGCGGCTTGTCGCTCGGGCCGCTCGACGGCTTCGCCGTCGGAGTCGCGGAGGGCTTCGCGGCGGGCTTCGCGGTCGTCGCCGGACGCGTGACCGGCGCCGTCGATGCGCTGGGCCGCGGCGGGTCCTCCGCGCGCGCGGTCGGCGGCGGTGCGGGATCGAGCACCGGCGGGAGCGGCTCGTCGGCGACGCTCGGCGCGGCCGTTGCCGCCGCCGCGCTCGGCTGCGGAGAGGCCTGCGGTGCGCGCGACGCGCCGAGCGCGAGCACGGCGCCGGCGATCGCGACGAGACCGACCGCCGCTCCGAGCACACCGAAGACGAGCAGGCCACGCCCCTTCCTCGGCGTCGTGCCGTGCTCGGACCAGCCCGGCGACGTCCGGTCGCGGAGCCGCGCTTCGCTCACCGCGGGAGCCTGCGCCCCCGGCGGGATCGAGCCGGCGATCCGGCGGCTCGAGTCGGGCATGGGACCGACGTTGATGATCGTCGGCGCGTGAGCGCTCCCGAACGGCGAGAGCGCGGCGGCGAGCTGGCCGACGTCGGAGAAGCGATCGCGCGGATCGCGCTGGAGCGCCTTGCGCAGCACGAGCGCGAGCTCGTCCGGGACGGCGCAGAACGTCCGCGGATCGGGCGCGTCCTCGGTGACGATCGCCGCGGCGACCTGCGTCGACGAGCCGACGAAGGGCGGCCGTCCGGCGAGCGCCTCGTAGAGGATCACCCCGAGCGCCCAGATGTCCGTGCGCGCGTCGACCTCGCTGGTCGCCCGTACCTGCTCCGGGGACATGTACAGCGCGGTGCCCATCACGACGTCGGCGTCGGTGAGCTTCGCCTCGTGCTCGCTCGCGACCTTCGAGATGCCGAAGTCGAGCACCTTCACCACGCGCGCTCCTGCGTCGTTCGCGAGGAAGAGGTTCGAAGGCTTGAGGTCGCGATGGACGATCCCGATGGCGTGCGCCTCGGCCATCGCCGCGCAGGCCTGGAGCACGTAGTCGACCGCCTCCGCGAACGGCAGCTGCCGGCGCTCGTCGATCTCCGCCTGGAGATCGCGGC
>JBDHVD010000407.1:0-8516 GCA_039809525.1 Labilithrix sp.
GACGCGTACATCGTCTCGCACCGCCTCGAGGCGCTCGGCGACGACGAGGCCGTGGCCCTCCTCTCGCGCGTGCGACGCGCGATGAAGCCGACGAGCCGCGTCCTCGTCATCGGGCCCGCTCTCCGCAACCCGTACGATCAGATCGACATCGAAGGTGCCGCCTCCGATCTCGAGATGCTGCTCCTGACCCCGGGCGGAAAGCTCCGCAGCCAGCAGGAGCTCCACGCACTGTGCGCGCGCGCATCGCTCGCGGCGAAGCCCGCCCGGTTCGTCGGGACGACGCGGACGCTCGCGGGAGAGATGCACGCCGCGCAGGTCATCGAGGCGACCGCCGCGCCCGGCTGACCGATCGCCGATCAGTCGCGATCCGGCGCGCCCAGCGGGAACAGCGGACGGTACGGCCGCGCCTCGTCGACCGCGCGGGCGAACGACGGTCGCGCGAGGAGCCGCGCGCGGTAGGCGCGGAGCAGCGGATGGCTCTCCGAGATGGGGTGCGTCCAGTCCGCATAGAAGAGCGACGGCGCGGCGGCGCAGTCCGCGAGCGTGAAGTCCGCGCCCGCCGCCCACGTCCGGCCGACGAGCTGCCCCTCGAGCCAGGCGTACGCCCGATCGAGCCTCTCGCGTGCGAGCGCGAGCCCTTCGTCGCTCTTCATCGGCAGTTGCCCGAGCTTGCTGGCGACCGCGATCTGCATCGCGTCCATCACGTGGAGGTCGAAGAAGCGATCGAGGAAGCGCACGTCGAGCGCGGCGACCGGATCGTCGGGCAGGAGGCGCAGCGGCCCCGGATGCACGCGGTCGAGGTACTCGAGGATGATGCTCGTCTCGACGAGCTGCCGGTCGCCGTCGAGCAGCAGCGGGAACTTGGCGAGCGGCCAGCGCCGGAGCCACTCGGTCACGTGCTCGGGCGTGTCCGGGCCGATGCAGCGAAACTCGAACGGCGTGCCGTTCTCGTAGAGCGCGATCAGCACCTTCTGGGTGTACGAAGAGAACGGATGACCGTAGAGCGCGAGTGCCATCACCATCATCCCTTCGGCAAGAACCAGCGGTAGCCGTTCGAGCGCCACGGCAGCCCGAGCTCGCCGCAGACCTCGGCGATGAAGTCCGGGTTGAAGAAGTAGTTGTGGAGGCGCGCCACGCGCTCGCCGTCGGACTCGACGCGCGTGACCGCGCGGACCGCCTCGCCGTCCTCGTGCTGGTACCAGTGGACGAGGACCCACTCGCCGCGATGGGCGACCGCCTCGACGCGCGGAGCCGACGCGAGCACACCCTGCACGAAGCGAGGCTCGACCCCGCAGTCGTGCCCCCGCGCCATGCGCGCGCCGCCGAAGAGCATCCCCCAGAGGACCGTGCGCTTCGCCGCTTCGGGGCCGTACTGCGTGGTGGCCCCCACCACCTCCACCGAGGCGGTGTCGAGCAGCAGCGTCGTCAGCCGATCGAGATCGCCCGCGTTGAACGCGGCGCAGAACGCATCGAGCACCGCGGGCGGCGGCGCGCGCGTCGGCTCGGGCGCCGGCTCGACGAGCTTGCCCCGCCCGCGGTGGAGCGCGGCCTTCACCGCGCCGGTCGTCGTCGAGAGCGCCTCGGCGATCTCGTCGAGCGACAGATCGAACACGTCCTTGAGCACGACGGCCGCGCGCTCCTGCGGCGCGAGCTCGCCGAGGAGGGTCCCCGCCGCCTCGCGCGCGCCGCGCGCATCTCCCTCGACCGAGGGCTCGGGCCGCGCCTCGAGCCCGTCCTCGCGCCGCCGCCTCCGCCGCTGGTCGAGCCAGAGGTTCGAGGCCACGCGGAACAGCCACGCGCGAGGGTTCGGCGGCGGCTCGCCCATCTGCCCGAGCGTGACGAACGCGCGCGCCATCGTGTCCTGCGCCAGGTCCTCTGCGTCCCACGCGCTCCGCGTGAGGTGGCGGCAATAGCGATAGAGGTCGGACCGGAGCGGCTCGTACGTGTCGAGAAAGCCGTTCCAGGAGGAGCGTAAGACGGTGGCGAGCGCCGCGTCGCGCGGGGGAGAGGAAGGATTCATGATCGAGAAACGGACGAGGGGGCCGAAAAGATACGTCGGCGCGTTCGCGACGGATAACCTTCGATCGTGAGGCTCGCGGCGCTGCCCTCGGCATGGCTCCTCGGCGCAGCGCTCGCAGCCTGCGCGAGCTCGTCCGCCGCGCCGCCTCCCGCGCCCGCTCCTCCCCCTCCGGCCGCGCCGGCCCCCGAGCCGCCGGAGAGCGAAACGCCGGCTCCTCCCGTCGATGCGCCGGAGCGATCGCAGCCGCCTTCGACCGCGAGCTACGAGGAGGCGATGAAGACGCCGGAGAACCTCGACGTCAACGACGACCGACCGCACCTCGACGACAACCAGCTCCGCGGTCCGATGCGGAGCGTCCCGGCGAAGTGCCCGCTCCCGGCGAACGCGAAGGTCACCATCCACGCCGCCGTGCAGGGCGGACGCGCGATCGGCGTCACCGTCGACGTGCGGTTCGAGCACCCGAAGCCGGCGACACCGTCGAAGAAGAAGCCGTCACGGGCGGCGGCCAAGCGCGCGGCCGCCGCCGCCGAGCGCGAGGCGAAGGCGAAGAAGAAGATCTCCACCTGCGTCGATCACGCGGTGCGCGCGCTGACGTGGCCGCCGAGCCATCGCCGCGACTCGTTCACGAGCGAGCTCTGATCACCAATCGCCGAGCTTCTCGAGCTTGCCTCGCCGCTTGACGAGGTTCTTGTAGTCCCACTGCATCTTCTTCGCCTTTCGCAGCCAGCGCGCGAGCTTCGTCGCCTCGATCTCGCTCGCGCTCGCATAGTGCACGTGCGCGGCCTGGAAGGTCCCTTCGGGGAGGAGATCCGGCTCGTCGAACGCTCGCCCGCTCCAGAACAGGAGCTGCACGCCCGCTTTGCGCACCGCATATCCGACGAGCGGATTGCCGTCGTCGAACCACACGGGGTGCCCGTGCCAGATCTTCTTCTCCGCCTTCGGCAGCCCCTTGTCGATGTGCTTCGCGAGCGCGGCGCAGATCGCGTTCTCGTCGGCCGCGTGCGTCTCGTTGTACGCGAGGATGGGATCCGGCATGCGCCGAGCGTCTCATGGATCGCGCGCCGACGTCTCGGCGCCGGCGCGTCCGTCGAGGCAGCACCTCTTGTACTTCTTGCCCGAGCCGCAGGGGCAAGGCTCGTTCCGGCCCACGCGCACGGACGCGCCTTTCGCGGGCCGCTGCGGCGTGCTCATCGTCTGACGGCGGAGCCGCGAGAAGTGCTCGTTCGCTGCGCTCACCAGCGCGTCCATCTTGCGGGCGAGCATCGCGCACGAGCCGTCGTGATCGACGTCGAGCTCCGCACGCATCGATTCGGGGACGAGGTCGTTCCGCCCGGACATGTACGCGGCCCAGGAGGCGAAGCTCCAGAAGGCGTCGTCCGACCGCCACACGGGATCGGCCTCCGCCCCGGTCACGAACCCGTGGGCGAAGGAGGTGCAGGCGTCGAGGTCGTCCGCATCCGGCATGTGCACCGAACGCTCGTGGAGCCCCTCGAGCACCTCGTTGTAGAGGCGCATCACGAGCAGGAAGAACCGCTCGGCGTCCCTTCGGCCGAAGGCCGCCGGCCCGTCCGGAAGGACGAGAGGCAGCCACGCAGAGGGAGGCATGAGGCTAGGACCGACGCCGACCGCGCAAAAGAGGCCAAGTACGCCGTCGATGTCGAGCTCGGCATGCTCGTCGAGGAGATCGGCGAGAAGCGCCCATTCGTCGTCGTTCAGCGGTGCATGAACGGGCGCGGTGTTCCTCGGCACGTCGTGCACCGTGGCCGCACCATGCGCCGGATGCAAGCCTCCAGGCGCGTGCTCATCCGCTCCTGGGGATGTCCGTCGTTGCTGCACTCGCCTCCCGGAACGGCGTGCGCTGCGCCGATCGAGCACGACGCGCGGGCCGTTCGCTCGCCCCGCGAGCTCCACGAGCTTGCGGCAGACGTTCTCCCGTCCCGAAGAGCGGCTCGTCGCCCAGGTGCAGCGTCGGGATCTTCGAGCGCCGGCCCCGGGCTCATGCGACCTCGTAGCAGGCGGTGGCAGACCGGACCTTGCCGGCGGCGTCGAGGTGGAACGTCTCGGCGACGGTCCCCCGATGACCGCGGTAGTAGACGGTCACGACACCGACGCCTGCGAGGACGTCGATCGGCTCGAAGCGGAGGTCCGGCAGCATCGCGAGCGCCTTCGTCCAGTAGGCGCGAAGCGCGTCCTTCCCCGCGAGCGTGCCCGACGACTCCCCCGCGATGCTCGCGACGAAGGGCGAGGAGAACGTCACGTCGTCGGCGTAGTGGCCGAGGATGCGTTCGATGTCGTGAGCGTTCCAGGCTTCGATCCACTCGGCCGCGAAGACGCGGGCCACACCGGGGTCGATGAGGGACATGACGATCCGTATGCTGCACGCGAGACGGATGCGTCAACATGATTGACCAATCAACGATGCCGACCAACCAGCGCCGTCGCGAGCTGAACCTCGCGCTCGAAGACCTCCATTTCGCCTTCCGCGCCGTCGTCGCACGACCGGACGCGGCGCTCGCCGCGCGCGGCCTCTCGCGCGTCCACCACCGGATCCTCTACTTCATCGCGAAGACGCCCGACCTCCGCGTGAGCGAGCTCCGCGCCACGCTCGGAGTCACGAAGCAGGCGATGAACGCTCCGCTGCGAGAGCTGACCGAGCGGCGGCTCGTGTCCGAGGCCGTCGACGAGGCGGACCGCCGGAGCAAGCACCTCCGTCTCACCGCTCGCGGACGCGCCCTCGAAGAGCGGCTGTCCGGTGAGCAGCGCGACCTCTTCGCGCGCGTCTTCCGGAAGGTCGGCAAGAACAAGCAGCAGGCCTGGCGCGAGGTCATGCAGCTGCTCGCGAGCGAGGCGTCCGCGCGCGTTGACGCGCCGGTCCGCCGAACCGGATACTCCGGCCGATGACCGAGGCGCGCATCCGGGCCAGCATCCAGACGTACATCGCGGCGTGGAACGAGCGCGACGCCGCGAAGCGGATGCGGCTCATCGAGCAAGCCTGCTCCGAGGACCTCCTCATGCGTACGCCGGGCAAGCGGATCGCCGGGCGCGGCGATCTCGACGCGCTCATCGTCGACTTCCAGACGCGCATGCCGGGAGCGCGTGCGGTCCTCTCGAGCCCCATCGAGGTCCAGGGCCACGTCTTCCGCTACGCCGGGATCGTCGACGGCGTGACGCTCCCCAATGCCGGCGAGGCCTTCGATGCCGGGAGCTGCGACGACGACGGCCGGATCCGCGTCCTCCTCACGTTCGTCGGCGCCGCGCTGCCTCGCGCCGACTAGTCCACGTACACCGATCGCCACGACGCGCATCGCGGGGATCGCTCTCGGGCCCCATTGCCCCGCGTTCACCTTCGACGTTTCGCGCGTTTTCACCTATTCTCCCGTATCGAAGGACCTTGCATGATGAAGCGCGCAATCCTCCTCGCCCTCGTCCTCGGCGGATGCACCTCGAGCTCGTCCCCGAGCGGCGCCGGTCTCGACGCCGGTGACGCCGGTGGGGATGCGGACGCCGCCGGAGGGATGCCCGATGGCTCGACGATCGACGCAGACGTCGATGCGGGCGACGCGGGCTGCGAACCACTCCCCGACAGCGTCGGCTGCACGAAGGACTCGGACTGCCCTCCGCCCCAGCCGCCCCAGAACCTACGGCGCTCGTGCTGCACGGTCCTCGTGCCGCGTCCGCCCACGTGCGACTTCCCCCCGATCACGAGCGCCAGCTGCGAGCTCGCGTGCCCGGACGACACGCCCCAGAAGTGTGATGCGACGAGCACGGGGACGACGTACCGGCATCTCTGCACGAGCACGAGCGAGTGCCATGGCACGCAGCGATGCTGCACGCTCTGCCGGGGCGGTCGTTCGCAGAGCGTCTGCCTCCTGCCCGAAGACGTCATGCGCTTCGGCGCCGACTGCTTCTGAACGCGCGACGGCGGAGATCCCCGACGCGGTGCTCACGGCCGCTCGATAGGCCCCGTCGAGACGAGCTTTCTCCGACGCGGGTTCGATTCGCCTGATTCGCTCGCATCGCGCGCTGCGCGAATCGCGCCGAGGCGCGCGCGCACGTCCGGACTTCCTCCGCTCAGCGCATCGCGACCGCTTGATTCAACGCGGCGACCACACGCAGGATCAACCCGAAGTTCTGCGACGTGAGCGCACGCACGTTCATCCCGGCCGTGGCGATCATCACACCGTGCGTCGCCTTGCACTGCGTGAGCCACCCGATGCCGCTCGCGAGCGCGAGCAGACCGAGGAGCATCCCTCCCATCGCTCCCAACACCAACGCCACAAGCAGGGTCAGCGAGCCGATGCACGTGAGCAGGATCGGCGTGGATCGCCGCGCGCGCACCGTGAACGGTGCGATGCTCGTGATCCCGTCGATCGGATAGGTCTGCTGGTAGACCACGAAACGCGCCGACGTCACGCGAACGCCGCGTTCCTCGAACAGCGGCACCTCCGCTCGAAAGCCAGGCAGGCCGTAGGGGCCCGGTTGCGGAGCATAGCCGTAGTTCCACTGCATCATTCGCGATCCTCCGCTCCTCTTACGGCACGGGGACCGCGGACTTGATGGGCGACGCATCGATTTGCACGGGGCAAGCGCCACCGTGGCGACAGCCGCATCGGGCGAGCGCTTCGGCGAGATCGGTCCAGAGATCCTCGACGCCTCGGCTCGCCGCGTGAAGAACGAGCTTCACGCGGGCGCACACCTCGTCGGCCGCCCCCGCGTCACCCGTCACGTCGAGGGAGATCACCGTGCTGAAGCCGCGGGGTTGCCGCTTCGCCCTCTCGTGCCTGGGATGCCACGCGAGCCACGGATAGCGCACGGTCATGACCTTCGGATGAGCCTCCAGCCGCTGCGCGAGGATCGTCGCTGATGCCTGCGCGCGCCGAGGGGATCGCCATCGTCGGCGCGCCGCGCGCGGCGAGGAGCGACTCTCGAGCGCCTCCCACGTCGGTGTCCCGTCGTCGCGCGCGTACGCGTCCGCATCAAGCATGCGATGTCGCGGCGGGTTCGTTCGCTCGAACGGTGACGAGCTGACGCACTCGCCGGGGTAGACGCAAGAGTGCCACGCTCGACGTGCCGCTCTCCGGTCGATCCCGTCAGTCCGGGCGGCGCGCTGCGGCTGGCCTCGCGCTTGCTGCAACCCTTGCACCGGAAGCATGCGGCTCGGTGAGTTCATCCAGACGAACGCGGCGACGATCATCGCCGCGTGGGAGCGGGGCTTGCGCGCCTCGCCCGCGTCGCGCGGCCTCGGGCGGCCCGCGCTCGTCGACCACGTCCCGCGGCTGCTCGAGGACTTCGCGCGGGTCATCCAGACGCGCGAGCAGGAGCCGCCGCTCATCGAGATCGCCGACGCCCACACCGACACGCACGTCGTCGAACGCGTCGAACAGGGCTTCTCCGCCGGCGACGTGGTCGGCGAGCTGATGCTGCTGCGGACGTGCATCCTCCGGCTGTGGCACGCCTCGCACCCGACGATCACCGTCGGCGACGCCGAGGTCCTGTCGGACGTCTTCGACCACGCGATCCGCCGGTCGGTGGATCGATTCGTCGAGCGCCGCTCGCAGCTCCTCGCGGGTTTCGAGCAGATCGCGGATGCGGCGTTCACCGTCGACGACCTCGACACGTTCCTCGATCACCTCCTCCGGATCTTCCGCCGCTTCGCCCCCTCCATCGACGAGGCCACGATCCTGCTGCGCGACGGCGACCGCATCCGCGTCGTCGCGAGCGTCGGCCTGGAAGACGAGGTGAGGCAGCACTTCGGCGTGCGCATCGGCGAGGGCTTCTCCGGAACGATCGCCGCCACCGGCCAGCCGCTCCTCCTCACGAACGCGTGCCACGATCCCTTGGTGCAGAGCCCGGTCATCCGTGCGCAAGCCTTCCGCGCGCTCTACGGCGTGCCGCTGCTCGATCAGGAGGAGGTCGTCGGCGTCGCGCACATCGGCTGTCGGAGCTCGAACGAGATCCCGCCCGCCGAGCAGCGTCTCTTCGCGGCGCTCGCACAGCGCGCCACGTCGGCGGTCATCAAGCATCGCCTTCGCGCACGCGCACGACGGACCACCGCGCAGCTCGACGCGGTCGTGGAGGCGATGCCGAACCCGGTCTTCGTCGGCGACCGCGATCGCTTCATCCTCGCGAACCGGGCGGCGCTCCATCTGCTCGGGCTGTCGCGTCGCGACGAGCTCGACACCGCAGCCTCGACGCTCCTCGCCCCGCTCGAGATGCGCGACGCGACGACGGGAGACCCCATCGCGGCGGACGAGACGCCGTACGCCCGGGCGCTGGAACGCGGCGAGCCGTGCGTCCGCGACCTCCTTCTCCGCGACCGAGCGACGGGCGCCGAGCAGGTGGTCCGCTCCCACGCGGGGCCGATTCGCCAGGAGGGCCGCGTCGTCGGGGCGGCGGCCGTCCTGAGCGACGTCACCGACGTGAACCTCGTGCTCGCCGAGCTACGCCAGCTGGTGGACAACATGCCCGAGCTCTCGTGGACGGCGCTGCCCGACGG
>JBDHVD010000408.1:0-8485 GCA_039809525.1 Labilithrix sp.
GCGGTCAGCGAGTCGAGCATGCCCGCGGCGAGCGCCTCGCCCTCGCGCGGATCGGTGCCGCCGGCGAGCTCGTCGAGGAGGACGAGCGCTCCCGGATGCGTGTCGTCGAGGATGCGCGCGAGGTTCGTGACGTGCGCGCTGAACGTCGAGAGGCTCTTCGACAGGCTCTGATCGTCGCCGACGTCGCTGAGCACGATCTCGAAGATGCCGACGACGCTCCCGTCCGCGCAGGGAACCGGGAGGCCCGCCCGCACCATGAGCGCCGTCAGGCCCATCGTCTTGAGCGCGACCGTCTTGCCGCCCGCGTTCGGACCGCTCACCACCACCGCGCGCCGGGCGGCGATCGCGAGATCGCTCGGGACGACGTCGATGCCGTCGAGGACGAGCAGGGGATGCCGGGCCGCATGGAGCTCGAGCTTCGCGTCGTCGATCACCGTGGGGAAGACGAGCGCGAGCTCCTGCGCGAGGCGCGCCGTGGCCGCGCGCACGTCGGCCCGCGCCAGCGCCTCGACCGCGCCGACGACGCTCGGCAACGACTCGCCGATGCGGTTCGACAGCTTGGTGAAGATCGCGATCTCCTCGCGCTGGACCTCCGCCTCGAGCACCTTGAGCCGGTTGCCCATCGGGATGACCGCGCGCGGCTCGACGAACAAGGTCGCGCCGCTCGCGCTCGTCGCGTGCACGATGCCGGGGAAGCGCTCGTGCGCGTCCGAGCGGACGGGCACGACGTAGCGACCTTCGCGCTCGGTGACGAAGCGATCCTGGAGGATCCCTTCGTACCTGGTCATCAGATCCTCGAGGCGCGAGAGCATCCGCCCGCGAGCGGCGTGGTACTCGCCGCGGAGCTCCTTGAGGCGCGGGCTCGCCTTGTCCGACAGCGAGCCGTCGGGATCGAAGCTCGACGCGAGCTCGTCCGCGAGCGTGTCGAGCGTGGGGTCGGTCGCGCAGGCGGCGAACAGCGCCGGGACGCGCGCCCTTCGCGACGCGAGGAACCGGCGGAGCGCGCGCGCCGCCTCGAGCGCCTTGCCGATCTCGCGGATCTCCGGCGGCGCGAGGACGCCCGAGGCCCCGACGCGGCCGATCGCGCCGGTGACGTCGCCGAGCGCGACCACGGGCAGCGGCTCGCCGGAGCCGAGCAGATCGCCCGCCTCGCGCGCCTCGTCCTGGAGGCGACGCGTCTCCTCGCGGCTCGCGGCGAACGGCAGATCGAGCGCGAGCGCCTTGCCCAGGTCGGAGACGCACCGCTCCGCGAGCGCGGCGAGCAGACGGTCCCACTCGAGGTCGCTTCGGGTCTTGCGCGGGCAGGGGTCTCGGAGAGGCTCGGTCATGATGAGAGGCGAGGCGACGCATCATGATCACGGCCCGACCGTGTTTCAAGGTGCGCCGTCGACTCGAGGCGCACCAAGCCGAGCCGGCGGGCGCTTCGCTGATCGCTCCGTCACCCTTCCGGAACGCCGCACGCGGAGCAAGGCCGCTTGCCTCGCGCCCGAGCTGGCTTAGCATCCCGGCACCTTGCGCCGCCGCCTGCCACTCCACTTCGCCCTCTTCGCATCGCTCGCCTTCGCCGCCTGCGGAGACGACCCGTCCTCGGAGTCGTCGAACGGCGGCGGGCCGAACGGCCTCGGAGGAGCCGACGGCGGCGACGTCGCCGACAGCGGGCTGCCGCCGCGCAAGGACCCGGTGATTCCCAATACGCATCCGCGCATCTACATGGACGCGGCGGCGAAGAAGCGCCTGACCGATGCGCTCGCATCCGGCGCCCCGGCCGCCGCGCGGTTCCGCGCGATGGTGGACTCGCAGATCGGCGGCACCGACCACTACGCGTTCCAGCCGTGGAACGCCGCGCTCCTCGGCGCGCTCGGCGGCGACGCCAAGTACTGCACCTATGCGGTCGACCGGACGGACGCCTGGGTGAAGGAGGAGGAGGGGCGCATCGCGGCGAAGCAGAACGCGGCGGTCGCGTCCGACAGCTACCTCGAGGTCGGCGACATCATCGGCGGCCTCGCGATCGTGTACGACCACTGCTTCGCCACGCTCGCGGACACCCAGAAGAGCCGCTGGATCGCCTACGCGAACCAGGCGGTGTGGAACGTCTGGCATCCCGAGCAGGCGACGTGGGGCGGGGCGAGCCATCCGTGGAGCGGATGGTCGATCGACAACCCGTACAACAACTACCACTACTCGTTTCTGCGGGCGACGATGCTCCTCGGCCTCGCCACGTTCGGCGACAGCCCGGAGGCCGCGGGCCTCGTCGACACGTTCCGCAAGGACAAGCTCCCGAAGCTGGTCGCGGCGTTCGAGCAGAACCTCCAGGGCGGCGGCTCGCGCGAGGGCACCGGGTACGGCACCTCCTTCAAGACGCTCTTCGAGCTGTACGACTTCTGGGAGACCACCACCGGCGAGCGCATCTGGGACCTGACGAGCCACACGCGCGCCTCGCTCGCGCACTTCATGCACGCGACGGTGCCCACGCTCGATCGCATCGCGCCGATCGGCGACCACGCGCGCGACAGCACCGCCGAGCTGTTCGACTACCACCGCGAGCTGGTCCTCGCGGTGCAGCACCTGATCGGCAACGATCCGCTGGCCGAGGTCGCGCAGACGTTCCTCGAGGGCGCGTCGGTCAAGGAGATGGAGCAGTACTTCGAGTACGTCTGGGACTTCCTCTATGCGGACCCGGCGCATGCGAAGCAGCCGCTCTCGAAGCTGTCGCGCACATACTACGGCCCGGGCACCGGCATGACGTTCTTCCGCAGCGCATGGACGAACGATGCGACGTGGGGCGCGCTCATCGGCGGCCCGTACACCGAGAGCCATGCGCACCACGATCAGGGCTCGCTCCTCTTCTACAAGAACGGCTGGCTCGGCTACGACGCGAACATCTCGTCGAGCTCGGGCATCAACCAGGAAGAGGAGCTGCACAACCTCGTTCGCCTGGTGGACGGGAGCACCTCGCTCCGCATGCAGGAGAGCAAGAGCCCCGGACAGACGATCAGCCTGGCGGACGGGCCGGACGTGATGCACTGGGCGGGCAAGCTCGAGGCGCTCTACGGCAACCCGGGCGTCACCAAGGTCGAGCGCGAGGTGGTGTTCGTGAAGGCGCTCGAGACGTTCGTGGTGTTCGATCGGATCGAGGCCGACGTCTCCACCAGCGTCTGGCAGCTCAACGCACCGGTCGCGCCCACCGGCTCGGGCGCGAAGTGGAGCGTCGCGGGCGCGGGCGGCGCGGGCCTCGACGTGTTCGTCCTCCGCCCGAGCGGCACGACGGCGGCGGTGAAGAGCTGGCCCTCGATGAACGGTGACGTGAAGAGCGGCGCGAGGCTCGACGTCTCGTCCACCGGCCACACGCGCTACCTCACGGTGCTCTCGGCCAAGGGCCGCGTCACGACCGCCACCGGATCGGAGGCGAACGGATCGACCGTCGCGACGCTCGCCTTCGCGGGCGGGACGAGCGGGACGGTCTCGTTCTCCACCGACGGCACCGGCGGTCACGTGACGTTGAACGGCGGCGGTCTCGCGATCGACCTTGCGCTCTCCACCGGGATCGCCATCATCCCGGTGCTGACCCCATGAGCGCGCTCCCGCTGGTGACGATCGCGATGCCGTGCCTCGACGAGGAGCGGTTCATCGAGGCCTGCGTGCGCAGCGTGCTCGCGCAGGACTACCCGAAGGACCGCATCGAGGTCCTCGTCGCCGACGGGGGAAGCATCGACGCCACCCGCGAGATCCTGATGCGGCTCGCCGCGGAGGACCCGCGCATCCGCATGATCGACAACCCCGATCGCATCCAGGCGGCGGGCATGAACCACGTCATCCGGGCGGCACGCGGCGAGATCATCGTCCGCATGGACGTGCACTGCGAGTACGCGCCGGACTACGTGCGCAAGTGCGTCGAGGTCCTCGAGCGGACCGGGGCGGACAACGTCGGCGGCGCGCAGCGCGCGCGGGCGACCACCGTCTTCCAGCGCGCGCTGTGTGCGGCGCTCGCGAGCCCGCTCGGCGTCGGCGGCGCGAAGTACCGGAGCGCGGACAACGAGGGCTTCGTCGACACGGTGTTCCTCGGCGCGTTCCGGCGGCGCGTCTTCGAGCGCATCGGCATGTACGACCCGCGCGCGATCACGAACGAGGACGCGGAGCTCAACCAGCGCATCGTCGATGCGGGCGGCAAGATCTACCTCTCGCGCGAGATCGTGGTGCACTACCATCCGCGCGAGTCGTTCCGCGCGCTCGCCAAGCAGTACTACCGCTACGGCCAGGGGCGGGCGCGCACCCTGCTCAAGCACAAGAAGCTCCTCTCGATCCGGCCCGCCTTGCCGTTCCTCATGGTGACCGGCGCCGCCGCGCTCGTCGCGACCAGCCCGATCCAGCCGCTGACGCCGTTCGCGTTCGGCGCGTATGCGCTCGCCACGGGGGCGGAGGCGATCCGCGTCGGGCGGGACGAGGGTCTCGCGGCGATCCCGGTGGTGTGGGCGATCTTCCCGGTGCTGCATGTCTCGCACGGCGTCGGCTTCGCCGCCGGGCTCGTCCGCTACGGCCTGCTCGATCGCGGCTGGGCCCAGGCGCCGGAGACGCTCGCCGCCGCTCAGTGACCCATGCGCGCCGTCATGCTCACGATGCGGACGGCGACGAGCGAGAAGACGAGGAGCGCGAAGATGCCTCCGACGTCGCGCCCGGTCGTCCGCACCTCGTACTCGGGATGGACCGCACGGACCGCGCCGTAGAGCGCGCCCGAGAGCCCGAGCCACACGAAGAAGATGTGCTTGTAGGCGAACGACAGGAAGAAGATCCCGATGTACATGCCGACGATCGACGCCGAGAGCGCCTCGGCGAAGCGCACGATCCGCGGATCGAGATCGGCGGGCGGGTTGCGCGCGATCGCGATGGGGATCTTCGCCGTCAGCCACACGAGCCCGCACCAGAGCACGTAGCCCGGCAGCCCGACCTCGGTCGGGATGAGCAGATACGAGTTGTGCGCGGCCATGTTCATCGGGTTCTCGCGCGCGAACTGGCTCACGCCGATGCCGAGGATCGGCCGCGACTTCAGCATCTCGAGCCCCTCGGAGAGGATCTCGGCGCGCTCGAGCGACGAGGACTCCGCATCCGGATCGGAGCGCCACGAGAGGAGCACGATCGGCGCGGTGATGGCCGCCGCGAGCAGGATGCTCCACCAGCCGTAGCGGCGCACCAGGGTGATCACCACCACCGTGGCGAGGACGAGCTGCCCGCCTCGCGACTGGGTGTAGACCATCGCCCAGAGGCCGAGCACGAGGAACGGCGCGACCGCGGTCACGCGGAGCGCGCGGCGCTCGCCCGACATGAACATGAAGGCGAACGGCAGGAGCGCGGCGATGATGACCGCCACCTCGTTGGGATCGTCGAGCTGCCCGCGCCAGCGGATGCGCCCCTGGGTGCTCGACGTGCCGAACAGGCCGATGCGCTCGCAGAGGTAGTCGGCGCCGGGCACGCCGTCGGTCTCGCAGATGCGTGGGCCGAGGCACTCGCGTCCGTCGGGCACGAGGTCGGGATCGCCGTCGGGATCGGAATCGTCGATGTGGAGCTCGACGCACTGCCGCGGCTGCATGCCCTGGTGGATGCCGACCGCGGAGATGATCGACGCGCTGACCAGCATCAGCGCGAGCACCGTCCGCAGGCGCTCGATCCGCCTCAGCGCGTAGACGACGAGGAGCATGAAGATCGGTCCGAGCGTCATGGCCCACGACGTCGTGAGGCCCTTGCTCGTGCCGAGCCGGACGACCGTGACCATGTACGCCCAGACGCAGAACGCGAGCAGCCAGCCGAGCTGCGGCGAGTTGCGGAGGGGATGCTTGCCGCTCGAGAGCTCCCAGCCGATGCCGATCGCGGTGATCGCGCTGAGTATCTCGAGCGTGTGGAGCCTCGCGACGACCGGCCACACGTCCATCGGCCGCAGGAGCAGCGAGAGAACGAGCAGGGCCGCGCCGAACATCGCCAAGGCGACGCGCGAGCCTAGCGCACCTGTGATAGACGCTGGCGTGAAGAGATGTCCGAGGAGGCCGCCCCGTCGATCGAAGCCACCGCGGTGCGGGGTGCGAGCTGGACGATCGCGGCCGGCCTCCTCGCGCGCGTCGTCGGGCTGTTCGGGTCGGTCGCGATCACCCATTTCCTCGATCCCCAGGCGGTGGGCGAGGTGGGCGCGGCGGTGGTGCTCGTCCTGCTCGCGAACCAGTTCTCGACCATCGGCATCGGCCAGTTCGTCCTCGCCAAGAAGAGCGAGGGGCCGCGGGCGGTGTTCCACGCGAACCTCCTCCACGTCGTGACCGGCGTGGTGGCGATCGGCGTGGTGGTGGCGCTCGGCTCGCCGCTGGCCACGATGTTCAAGGCCCCGCACGCCTCGGTGTTCATCCCGGGCATGGCGGTCTCCGTCCTGCTCGACCGGATCGGCTACGTCCCCGAGCGCCTCGTCATCCGCAGCCTCCGCTTCCGCCGGATCGCGGGGACGCGCGCGATCGCCGACATCGCCAACACCGCCGTCGCGCTCGGCCTCGCGGTCGCGGGCTTCGGCGGCTGGGCGATCGTCCTCGGCAACATCGTCCGGAGCGCGATCAAAGCCGCGGTCTTCATCGCGTCGGCCGACCGCGCGGAGTGGCTCGCCTTCCACCGCTTCTCGCGGTCCGTCTACAAGACCATCTTCGACTTCGGCATCCCCACGTGGTTCGGCGCCGTCTCGGAGTTCGCCGCCTCGCGCACCGACAACCTGATCGTCTCGTACCTCTTCGGGCCGCAGGTGATGGCGCAGTACCAGGTCGCGTACAACCTGGCGGACGTCCCCGCGGACCAGATCGGCGAGCAGGTCGCGGAGGTCCTGCTCCCGTCGTTCGCCAGCATGGACATGGAAGGGCGGAAGCGCGCGGTCGTCTCCTCCACCGGCTTGCTCGCGTTCGTCGTCTTCCCGGTCGCGATCGGCTTCGGCGCGGTCGCGAAGACGCTCATCACGCTCGTCCTCCGTCCGGTCTGGGCGCCGGTCGCGCCGATGCTCGCGCTGCTGTGCGTGCTCTCGGTCCTGCGGCCGCTCACGTGGCAGCTCGGCGCCTACCTGCTCGCGAACGAGCGCCCGCGCGTGGCGATGGTCTGCTCGTTCGCGAAGCTGGTGGTGATCGTGGTGACGATGCTCACGCTTGGGCGCCTCGGTCCGATGTTCGCCTGCCTCGCGGTCGGCTGCGGATACATGGTCGCGCTCCTCATCGCGCAGTACTCGATCGCGAAGGCCGACGGCGTCCCGATGTCCGCGCTGCTCGCCCGGTGCGTCCCGGCCCTGCTCGCGTGCGGGCCGATGGTCGCGGCCGTCCTCGCGATCCGCTACGGGCTCGAGTACGCGGGGCTCGGGCCGGCGATCGGTCTGCCGCTCGAGATCATCGCCGGCATCGCGGGCTTCGTCCTCGGGGCCTTCCTCCTCGCGCCGGGCGTGACGCGCGAGTTCCTCGCGGTCGTCGCCGAGGCGCGGCGTCGCCGCAGGCGTTCTTCCTGAGCGCGATCACAGCTCGAGCTCGACGAACAGCGGCCGGTGATCCGAGGCGCCGCGGTCACCGACGCGCGCACCGA
This sequence comes from Labilithrix sp., assembly GCA_039809525.1. Taxonomy (GTDB): domain Bacteria; phylum Myxococcota_A; class Polyangia; order Polyangiales; family Polyangiaceae; genus Labilithrix. The sequence continues at coordinate 7,579 of JBDHVD010000408.1, forward strand.
CGAAGCGGATCCCGGGGCCGCCGAAGACGCGATCGATGCGCATCCACGGACGCTTCGCCGGGAACGTGTACCCGAAGCCCGAGCCTGCCTCCTCGAACGCGTCCGCGAAGCCCGAGAGCTCGCGCCGCGCGAGGACGCTCCACGTCGGCAGGTTCGTGTCGCCGGCGATCACGACGGGCGGCCCCGGCCGACGTGCGGCCGCGACGACCGCCGCGACCTGCGCCTCGCGCCGCGCGACGTCGACGTCCCAGCGCTCGTCGCGGTCCATGAGGGCGTTCCGGGGCGAGAACGGATGGGTGACGAACACCCGCAGCGGCCCGCGCGAGGTCTGGAGCACGTAGCCGACGAACATCGGCTTCACCTCGCCTGGCAGCAGCGGAGGGACCTCGACGTCCACGATCGGCAGCCGCGTCAGCATCGCGAGCTCGCCCTCCTGGTGGATCGTGCGATCCGGGAGCCGCTCGCGGAGGCGCGCTCCGAGCGAGTCGTAGCCGGCCTCGAGCACGATCACGTCGGCGGGCATCGCGGCGATCTCGTCGAGCAGCTGCGGACGGCCGGCCTTGCCGAAGTACACGTTCCAGGTCGCGAGACGAACCGTGTGCGCGCCGTCGCGGGCCGCGCTCGGCGCGTGGACGCGCAGCCCCATCACCGGAAACAGGACGATCGCCAGCGCCACGACCTGCGAGGCGATCAGCCCGCGATGCTTCAGGACGACGGCTGCAACCGTTGCGCAGGCGCTGGCCACGAGCAGCGGATGGCGCGGGAGATAGAGCGCGAAGAACGAGGCGTACGAGCGCTCGCCGATCGCGAGCGCGCCGACGTACACGGCCAGGAACAGCAGCTGCAGGACGATCGCCACGCGCACGACGGCGCGCGCGCGGTGCTTCCATCGGGGCTGATTCGAGGG
>JBDHVD010000409.1:0-8418 GCA_039809525.1 Labilithrix sp.
TTCGGCGCCGGCTCGGCGAGGAGCGTCTTCACCACCTGCTCCATCTTCGCGTCGCCGCTCGGGTCGTAGCCGACGAACACCTCGCGGACGACGCCCTTCTTGTCGACGACGACCACCGTCGGGAGACCGACGATGCCCCAGGACTTGTTCGTGTCGCCGTCCTTGTCGACCACCGACGGGTACGTCATGCGATGGCGTTCGGCGAAGAGCGCGGCCTGCTCGGCATCGTCGGTCGTGACGCCGACGACGCTGAGCCCCTGCGCGCCGAAGCGGTTCTTCAACGTGGACAGGCGCGGCGCGAGCATGCGGCACGGCCCGCACCACGAGGCCCAGAAGTCGACGACGACCACGCGTCCACGCAGCGCGGCGAGCGACGACGGCGCGCCGGCGAGCGGCGCGACGTTGACCCATGCCGGCGCGGGCGCACCGACCAGGTCCATGCGCAGGATCTCGTCACCGCTCGGACGCGATGCGAGCACGATCGACGCGCGGATCGGGTTGCCGGTTCGCTCGAGCGAGAGGGTGATCGTCTCGCCCGCCTTCCGCGACGTGACGTTGCGCGAGACCTGCGCCGGCTGGGTGACGCGCGCGCCGTCGATCGCGACGATGCGATCGCCGACCTTCATCCCGGCACGATCGGCGGGCCCTCCGCGCACGACGTGCTCGACCCGCACGCCGGTGTCGCCCCCGGCATCCATCGTCACGCCGATCCACGCGGGCGGACCGAGCGGGACGATCGCGGTCGGTCCCGCTTGGGGCTCGGCAGACGCGACCCCCGACACGAGGAGCATCGCCGAACCGAGGAGCCACGGACGAGCGCGCGCGATCATCGAATGGAAGCTTGACCCACAAAAGCGACGTGGCGCTACCCTCGCCGCCGAAAGCGGAGAGAGGAGCGCCACGAACAAGCTCGGCACCACGGAGAGACCGTGCGGCAGCGCGACGTGTCCGAAAGAAACGAAGTAAGCCCAGCGCTACGGCATCAAGGAAGCGACCTGCAGCCGGTGCCAGCAGGGAAGCCCGCAGCCCACGAGAAGGGAAAACCCGAGACCTGCGAGCCCGTTTCGACGGCGGAGGAGCAGCCCTGCACCCCCGCCTTCGGCCGCCCCATCGAAAAGGAATCCAAGTCGCAAGCGAAGCGCGATCGGACGGCGACCGGCCTTGGAGCAGAGGTCGTGCCAGAAACGATTGTCGTCTGATTTCAGACGGTTACTCGCGCGGTCCGCGATCGATGACGGCTGGGGCACGGACATCCCAGTCAGCCTGACCCGGCCGGTCTGCACTCTTTGCGGGGTTGGCACGACTCTTCCGCCGTCTCCGCAACACGACGAGACTGTTGACACTCTACGCCGCGGAAGTATGGTGGCGCCTCTTTCGAGCCGCGGACACGCGGCCCGAGCGCCCGTAGCTCAGCTGGATAGAGCACTGGTCTACGGAACCAGGTGTCGGAAGTTCGAATCTTCCCGGGCGCGCCTCCTCCGACGTGAACCCTCGCGACGACCAAGAGTGGATGCGCGAGGCGCTCGTCGAAGCGGACGTCGCCGCGTCGCTCGGTGAGGTTCCGGTGGGCTGCGTGATCGTCGCGCCGGACGGGCGCGAGCTCGCGCGCGGACACAACCTTCGCGAGACGGAGAACGACTCGACCGCGCACGCGGAGATCGTCGCGATCCGCGCAGCGTCGAAGGCACTCGGCACGTGGAGGCTCGAGGGCTGCACGCTCTTCGTGACGCTCGAGCCCTGTCCGATGTGCGCCGGCGCGCTCGTCAATGCGCGCATCGGTCGCGTCGTCTGGGGCTGCGACGATCCGAAGGCCGGAGCCTGCGCGACGCTCTACCAGATCGGGACCGACCCTCGGCTCAATCACCGCTTCGCGATCACGCGCGGGGTGCTCGACGTCGACTGCGCCGATCGGCTGAAGAGGTTCTTCGCCGCGCTGCGCGCGCAGGGCAAGAAGTAGCTCAGTCGAGCGGCTGCCAGCCCTCGTCGGCGCCGTACGGATCGCGACGCGGGTTCGCGACCGGCCGGCGCGGCTCCGGACGCGGGCCGCCGTCCTGCACGAACACGATCCGCTGCGTGAGCCCTTCGGCGAGCTCCGCCTTCGTGATCTTTCCGTTCTTCTCGGCGATCGTCATGAGCGTCTGGATGTGGCGCATCCAGGCCTCGCTCGGCTCCCCCTTCTCGCGCATCTTCCCGTAACGCACGGGCGCGGGAAGCAAGGTGGCGAGGAACAGGCTCTCGGCGAGGTTCAGCTCGTCGGGCCGGCGGCCGAAGTAGTAGTCGGCGGCTTGCGTGACGCCGTACACGTCGGGCCCGAACTCGACGACGTTCAGATAGAGCTCCATCATGTCGTCCTTGCGGAACGCCTGCTCGAGGTAGTCGGTCAGGACGACCTCCTCGATCTTGCGCGAGAGCGTCTTCTCCCGTGACAAGAAGAGGTTCTTCGCGAGCTGCATGGTGATGGTGCTCGCGCCGCGCACGAAGCGCCGCGCCTTCAGGTTCGCCTGGACGCTGGAGCGGATGGCGTAGTGATTGAAGCCGTGATGCTTGTAGAAGCCGCCGTCCTCGGTGGTGAGGACCGCCGCGACCATGAACGGCGAGATGTCGTCGAGGTTCGTCCACGCCGGCGTCCCCGGTCCGGTCGTCGTCTCGCTCGGCGTGCCGTCCGGATGATACGTGCGGTAGGTGAACTCGGCCGAGAACCGGTCCCGCGACAGATCGCGCGTGACCTCGGACATCTTGCACTGGTCGTCGATCTGGTAGTCGAGCGCCAGCTTGTCGATCGCGCGCGTGTCGAAGACCACGCGGGCGGTCGCGCCGAACGTACCGGTCATGCGGGTCGCACGGATCGTGGGGAGCAGCCCCGGCGGCGTGCTCTCGAGCAGCGCCTGGCACGCGGCGGGCGGCACGTCCATCGAGAGCGAGACGCCGAAGTGATCCTTCGTCTCCTCGACGGTGCCGTGCGCGCGCAGGTGGAGCGACTTCATGTCGAGCTGCGCATCGTCGATCCGCAGGAGCCCGCGATCGTCGAGGAGGCCGCGTCCGCTGACGTCGAGCTCGAGATCGCGCACCGGCTCCGCGGAGAGCCGCGGGTTCTTGATCGAGATCGACCGCAGCGCGACCTGGCCGTCGTACGTGAGCGCATCGCCCTTCGCCGCGAGGACGAGCTGCCCCTTCCCCGAGACCGTCCCGCGGTTCACGTCGAAGAGGCCCTTCGTCCCCTCCTTCACGCCGAGCAGACCGAGCGACACCGGCCCGCCCGACAGGCGCGCGATGACGTCGCCGCCGCCGAGGGGCAGCTCCGCGTCGATCGACAGCGGCGTGCCGGCGGCCGCCTTCTCGGTCGCGAAGGTGACCTTGATCACGTCGGCGCGCCGCGCGAGCGTGAACGCGCCCGGGCCGAGCGCGACCGGCTCGCCGCCGACGTCGAGCTTCGCCGACAGCCCGCCCACGTCGACCGTCGTGCCGTCGGCGACGCGCGCACCGATCGTCGTGGCGATCGCCGCGATGCGCGCGCGCAGCGCATGGAGATCGGGCAGCGGCAGGACCGGCTCCTCCGGCACCTCGACCGCCGCGGCGGCCGGGGCCTTGGCGGGCGCCGCGCCCTTCGCCGTGCGCTTCACGAGCGAGGGCAGCGGGGGCGGCGCCGGCTCGTTCACCGGCGCGGGGGTGTTCGCCGCGGTGGTCGTCGCGGCACGGGGCGGCTCGTGGACCACGCGGACCGCCGTCGCCGCGAGCCGGCGCGGGGCGCCGTCGGGCGCGAGCTCGATGTCGGCGCCCTCGATCTCCACGGTCACGTGGCGATGCGACGCCGAGCACCGCGCGCACTCGAGCCGCGTCGCTTCGGCGTCGCGGCGGGCGTGGAGACCGGCGCCGGTGATCTCGCCTCCGGAGGGCACCTTCCACGCGAGGGCGATGCCGTCCACGTCGAACGCGACGCGCGCGGCGTGATGCTCGTCGTTCGCGGAGGACGCGCCGCCGCCGCCTTGCGCGCGGAAGTCGCGCAGGCGCTGGACGACGTCCTCCGGCTCGCCGTCGACGCGGATCTCGCCGCCTCGCGTCTTCACCTCGCGGACCGAGAGTCCCGCCGTGAGCTCGACGCGGACGTCGTCGAGCTTCGCCTCGACGCCGGGAACGCCGCGCGGCTTGATCCGCACGTCTCCGAGGACGACCGAGAAGAAGCCGGGCCGGACGCTGCCGACGGTCACCTCGAGGCGGCGGCGCTCGGCCTCCTTCTCGATCCGCCCGCGCGCGATGGGCCCGAACGCGGCGAGCGCGATCACGAACGCGCCGAGGGCGCAGCCCGCGCCGATCAGCCACTTGCGCCGCGGAATCGCTAGTACACGTCGCCAGGATCCGGCCAGGGGGGCGTGCAGCATGCGACCGCGACATCCTAACGCCTGGCGGCGCGTCCTCGATCGAAAGCTACTCGAACGCGACCTCGAACGTCTCGGTGCCGTCGCCCTCGAGACGCTGCGGGATCGCCTTGAACAGCGCGACGAGCTCGTCGCTCCACGACTTCTTCCCCTTGCGCAGCGGCTCGAGATCGCGCGCGATCCGAGCGAGCTCGCTCCTCCGCTCGGGCGTGAGCTGGAGCATGTCGGCGAGCTTGTCGAGGAGGTCCTGCTCCTTCGGATCGACCTCCTCGTCGACGCCGCTGAGCCATGCCGCCGCGACGAAGGCGAACGCCTTGTCCCGCGCCGACAGCGCGTCGAACAGGAGCTCGTCGAGCGCGAGCGGCTTCGTCATCAGCTGATCGAGCCGACCACGAAGCTCCTTCGTCAGGTTGAGGACCTCGGACGCGGCGCGCACGCCGTCCTTCTCCTGATCGTCGAGCCGTCCGTCGGCCCAGGCCATCGTGATGAGGAGAGCGAGGGTCTCGGTGCACGCGTCGGCGCTGATCGTGAGGCGCTTCATCGTCCGCGAGGATACATCACTCGCGCGGCGCCGGGTGGGTGCGAGTCTCACCGAACCGCGCGCGATCCGTGGATGGAGGAACGGCGCGCAATCGAGGGCCCCGCCGGCCTCGCCGCCGCGTGGCGCGCGCCTCGCGGACGCTCCAACTCGCGGAAATCGTGAGCATCATCCACGTCGGGATGCGATGGCCCGCGCGTTGCTCGAGGGGCAACGCATGCGCGAGCTGCACGACGACCAGCGAGGGGCGGTGATGATCACCGGTCTGTTCATGGCGTTCTTCCTGATCGGAGCGCTGTGGTTCGTCCTCGGGATCGGAGACGCGCTCGTGTTCCGCGAGCGGATGCAGGAAGCGGCGGACCACGCAGCGTTCACCTCCGCCGCGCTCCAGGCGAAGGGGATGAACTTCATCGCCGCGTGCAACCTCGTGATGCTCGCGATGGTCACCATCCATCTCGTCCTCGGGATCGTCCACGACATCGCGCTCGCCGCGTGCGGCATCTCGATCGTGATCGGCGGCCTCGGATGCGGCGCGTGGAAGGGCGCGCGCAGCGCGTACCTCGGCTACGCGAAGGTGATGAAGCCCGCACTCCGCGCGATCCACGTCGCGGAGGTCGCCGCGGCATACGGCTACCCGTGGGTCGGGTTCGTGAAGGGCTTCCAGGTCGGCGAGAAATACGGAAAGCAGCACCGCGTCGGCGACGTCGACGTCTTTCCCGTCGGGCCGACGCTCGTGCCCGACAAGATCAGCGGCGCTGACCGCATCGGCCTGCCGGTGAAGTCCGCGAAGATGAGCTTCCACTGCAAGAAGCTCACGGCCCTCGTGCTCGAGAAGGCGCTCGGCGCGTACGACTTCTCGCCCGGCGCGCTCGAGCGGTTCCTCGGGCGCATCACCTTCGGGCGCTTCGGCAAGAGCGACGAGCAGAAGGTGCTCGAGAAGTTCCGCGAGATCGCCGGCAAGGCCATCGCGTACCGCTACTGCAACGGCGGAGGCTCCGACGACGAGAAGAAGGAGGCATCCGCCCGGCAGAAGAAGCTCGGCGACGCGACGAAGAAGGGGACGAAGAAGATCGAGGAGGAGAACGAGAAGAAGGAGGAGGACGAGCCGAAGATCGATCTCCCGGTCGGCGACCTGATGAAGGCGCTCGATCCCGCCGGCTTCGACGCGTTCTGGGGCGAGGACGGTCCGCTCGTCCCCACGCACGGAAACGGCGACGGCAACTACCAGGTCTACGCGCTCAACGTCCTTCCGACGATGACCGACCCGAGCGAACGAAAGGTCGCGATCCCCACGCGGAGGTCCGGCGGGATCGTCGGCGAGGAGCGTCCGCTCGGCTACTTCGCGCAGGCCGAGCTCTACTTCGACTGCGCCGAGAAGTGGGGCGACCCCTCCTGCAACGGAGACGGCGGCCTGGACGCGAACGCCACCTTCTCGATGAAGTGGCGTGCGCGGCTGCGACACGTCGAGCTGCCGAAGCTGAGCACGTTCCTCGCCGAGCAGCTCGTCTCGGCCATCACCGACTCCTCGGCGTACGAGCAGCTGAAGAAGATCATCACCGAGGACAACCCGCTCGCGCGCAAGCTCGAGGACGGGAAGATCGGCGCCGTCGCGGTGAAGGCGCTCGAGGTCGGCCTCGAGACCGCGATGAAGAAGGGCGAAGACCTGCTCGAAGACCGGATCGCCCAGGGGCTCGAGCCGATCGATCCGCAGCTCATGGGCTGCTTCCACTGAAGGACGAGGAGACGATGACGACCGCGAGAGCAACGAGAACGGTGCGCCGGCGCCGCCAGCGCGGAGCGGCGATGATCGAGGGCATCGTGGTGATCAGCACGATGCTCGTCTTCCTCGGGATGATCGTCTTCGCGGGGAAGGCCTACGGCGCGAAGATCGACCAGGCCGCCCGGGTGCGCAGCGACGTCCTCTACTACGCCTCGCACGGCTGCGCCGAGCTCCCCGAGGACGCCTCGGCGACGTCCACCGGCCCGGCCGAGAGCGCGGCCGTCACGCCTGACGCCGAGACCGCGGAGGCCACCTCGCGGGCGGACCGCATCGGAGGCAACGAGACCCACGCGCTCGAGCGGACCTGGAACCTGGCCGCGAGCTCGGCGGAGCGCACGGTCGGCGGCGAGGCGATCGTCGACCTGAAGAAGGTCGCGCTCTCCACGCGCGTGAAGACCGACTCCTACGTCGCTTGCAACGAGAAGACGTACGGGGACATGTGGACCGGGCTCGTCGACTTCGGCGTCGACTGGGTCAAGTCCGGCGCCGGCGTGCTCTGATCCTGAACCCGCCGCCGCCGCTCGGAATCAGAGGCCGAGCTTCATCGGAACTTGTCCGCGCGAATCGCCTTGTAGCCGCTCGCGCGGAGCGACGAGGCCGTCCGCGTCCCGAACTCCATGTCGAGCGCCGTGCTGTTCTGCTCGATCACGCACGCGGACGTCTTCGCGGCGTTGTTCCAGCCGAGGAACATCACGATGTGGCCGGCGCCGTTCGAGCGCCGCACGAGGGCGTCGCCCGGCCTGAGCGAGTCGTACGATCCCAGCAGGAACGAGTCGCCGCCGCCGCTGACGAAGTTCGCCGTCGTGTACGACGTGCCCAGCTGCCAGGCCATCGAGATGAACCCCGAGCAGTCGGTGCGGTATCCGCCGTGATACTTCGACTGGCTGTACGGCACCTGCGCATCCCACCACGTGAACGCGCGCTTGACCGCGGTCTCGCGTCCGCCGCTCACCGACGCCATGATCTGCGCGCGGCTGATCGAGCAGGCGGTCGAGAGGGCCTCCTCGCTCTCCGCGGTCAGCTCGTCGTCGCCCTGATCGCTCTCGCCGTCCGTGTCGGCGAGGCAGCCGAGAGGTCCGAGCGCGAAGACGAGGGGGGTGATCATCGCGAGGCGCAGGCGCATGTCGCGAGCTCGAGCATGCGCCGTGCCCGGATTGCGCAATCGTCATCCCACATCGGATCGTTCCAGCCTCACGGAATCGTTGCATCGACGCCGTCCGGATCTGAGGTGATCGAGTCTCTACCTACATCGTCTCGCGGCGATCTGCGCTCATCGCGGTTGCGCACGGTCTCGCGCATACTCGCGATCCACCGCGACGAGCCGCGAACCCACCGCATGGCCGAAGCCGCGCGCCCGCGGCGAACGCGCCGTCCAGCCCGGTCGGCGCGCCGCGTCCCTCGGGCGCTCGAGCCGCGGCCGGTCGAGCGCACGTTCCTGGTTCCGAGCGATCGGTCGTAGCCGCCCTCCTCGACCGCTCGACGAAGAAGAGAAAAGAGCGTCCGTCCGGCGGACGACGATCGCCCCTTCGCCGCGCCCACCCTGCGACGCGCGCGGGCGGCGGCGCGCTGCTCGGTCCGGTCTCTTCCGGCCGGCGACGCGTTTCCGATCGCCGACGCCGTTCCGTTCACGGAAGCTTTCCGTCCGCCGGCAGCTTTCCGTCCGCGGGCGCTTTCCGTCCGCGGGCGCTTTCCGTCCGCGGGCGCTTTTCCGACCGCCGGCTGATCGA
>JBDHVD010000410.1:0-8413 GCA_039809525.1 Labilithrix sp.
GACAACCGGGTGGACAGCGAATACGGCGTGGTCTTCAGCCTGACCCTGAAAGATTTCCCCTCGGTCTCCTTGCCTTTCGAAATCGAGACGGAATAGTGACGCCAACCATGGCCATCACGACCGAACAACTGCTCACCTCGCTGCGCTGGCGCTACGCCACCAAACAATTCGACGCCTCGCGCAAAATCCCCGCGGAAACCTGGGCCGCGCTGGAGGAATCACTCGTGCTCACCCCATCGTCCTTCGGCCTTCAGCCGTGGAAGTTCCTTGTCGTGGAAAACCCGGCAGTGCGCGCGAAGCTGCTGCCGGATTCGTGGAACCAAACGCAAGTGACCGACGCCTCGCACTTCGGCGGGTTGAACACGACCTTGATCGTCCCGCCGGCCTTCGCCTTCACGCTGCCGATCGCGCTCACCGCGAGCTTGCACCACGCATCCATGCGCGCGCGCTTGTCGCCCGCGCTCTCGGCCTTGTCCTGGTCGGCCTTCGGCGCGTCGAGGTCTTGAGCCATCGCACGACAGCCCGCAGTGATGTCGTCCACCGCCGCCGATGCGATGCCCGCGAAGTCCGCGACCGCCTGGACGGCCACCTGCGACTGCGCGCTGCCGCCGATGTCGGCGTTGATCGTCGCGCCGACCTTGAACTCGTTGCAGCAGAGCGGGTTGTCCGTCCCGTCGCCGCTGCAGCCCGCGAAGACGGGCGTGAGCGCGAGGCCGGCGAAGATCACGGTGCCGTACAAGCGATTCGATTTCATCGAAGCTCTCCTTCCCTGAACGACCGAGACAGGTGAGCCCCGAACGTGCGAACGGCGTGCCGTCCACCCTCGCGGGGGACGCGCACGCCGTTACACACTGGTCAGTGGTCAGTTCAGGCGCGATCGATCACTGGATCGTGCCGGCGATGCTCGCCGTCGCCGAGACCGACGCCTGGACGTCCTGCACCGCGCTGCCGACGGCCGCGACCATCGGGGGGATGCAGGCGGCCTTGATGTCGGTGACCGCGCTGATGTTGCCCGAGAAGGTGCCGGCGATCGACGCCATGCCCTCGAGGCGCGCCTTGAAGGCGAGGATGACGCCGAGGTTCGCCTCGAACGTCGCCTTCAGCTTGCCCGCGGCCTCGATGTTCGCGGCGCCCGAGAACTCGACGGTGAGCTCCGGCGGACGGCACTCGGCCTTCGCCGAGACGCTCGCATCGCAGTTCGCGTCACACTTCGCGTCGACCTGGCAGCCGCCCTCGAGCTTGCCGCCCTCGCACTTCAGCGGCTCGTAGTCCGCCTTGCACTCGCCGTCACACTTGACCGACGCCTCGGCCGAGCCGGTGCAGCTGCCGCCGCACTCGCCGTTGCACGAGCCCGAGCAGGTGACGCCCGGCGCGGTCACCTCGCAGGTGCCCTCGCAGGTGCCGTCACACGTGCCGTCGGCCTTGATGCCGGTGCCCGTGCCGCCCTCCGCCTGGCCCTTGCAGGTGCCTTCGCACTTGCCCGAGCACTGGACGCCGCCCTGCGCGGTGCAGGAGCCCTTGCACTCGGCCGAGCACTTGCCCTCGCACTTGAGGGTCGCGCCGGCCTTCGCCGTGCACTCACCCTTGCACGCGACCTGGAGGCTGCCGCCCGTGCACTTCGGCGGGTTCGCCTTGATATCGCACTTGCCGCTGACGTCGCACTTCGCCTGGCAGTTCGCCTTCGCGCTGACCGACGCCTCGCACTGCGGCGGGTTGAACACGACCTTGAGCGTGCCCTGCGCCTGCGCCTTCACCGAGCCGATCGCCTTCACGGCGAGGCTGCACCACGCGTTCATGCGCTCGCGGCGATCCGCGTTGCCCTCGGCCGCCTCCTGGTCCGCCTTCGGGGCGTCGAGGTCCTGCGCCATCGAGCGGCACGCCGCCGTGATGTCGTCGAGCGCCGCCGACGCGATGCCTGCGAAGTCCGCGACCGCCTGGACGGCGACCTGCGACTGCGCGCTACCGCCGATGTCGGCGTTGATGGTCGCACCGACCTTGAACTCGGTGCAGCAAAGCGGGTTGCTGCCATCGTCGCTGCAACCAACGAGCGTCGACGGGATGACCACCGCGGCCATCATCGCCGCTCCATAGAAGCGTTTTGACAACATACGAAGCTCTCCTTCTCTAGAACGACGTTCCGGCCCTGGGTTTGTCCCGCAGGGCTCCCCGACTGACGATTGACGGACCTGCCGGCAGAAGAATCACAGAAGTTTCAGATCCCTGTGGCTGCGTGCCGATCCGTCCCTCCATCCCCTCCGTGGGGCGACGAGGAGGGTACACAAAATCCACGGATGGAAGAACCTTTTGGCCGCGCGAGGTGAGGTTCTGTGTCGGCGCAACAACACCTACCCCGTCGCGCATGACACCGATGTCAGGGGCGACTGCCCGCAATCGCCTTCTTGATGGCGGCGATGCCGCCCGCGATCCGCTCTTCGCTCGTCGCGTAGCTGAATCTCACGTAGCCCGGCGCACCGAAAGCGCCGCCCGGAACGGCCGCGACGTGGGCCTCGTCGAGCAGGAAGAACGCGACGTCCTCGTCGCTGGCGATCGGTTTACCTTTGTAAACAATCCCGTAGAGCGCGCGCATGTCGGCGAACGCGTAGAACGCGCCCTCGGGCATGCGGCACTGGACGCCAGGGATCGAGCGGAGCCCCTCGACCATCACTCCGCGGCGCTTCTCGAACGCCCGGCGCATCTTCTCGACCTCTTCCTGAGGACCGCTGAGCGCGGCGATCGCCGCGTGCTGCGCCACCGCCGTCGGGTTCGTCGTGCTCTGGCCCTGCACGGTGTCGAGCGCCTTCGCGACGCGCTCGTTCGCGATCGACCAGCCGATGCGCCAGCCGGTCATCGCGTACGTCTTCGACACCCCGTCGATCACGATCACCCGATCGGCGACATCGCTCGCGAGGCGCGCGGCGGACACGTGCTGGAAGCCGTCGTAGACGAGGTCCGCGTAGATCTCGTCGACGATCAGATACGAGTCGCTCTTCGTCTTCCACACGTCGACGATCGCGCGGAGCTCGTCCTCCGAGTACGCCGAGCCGGTGGGGTTCGACGGCGTGCAGAGGATGACCGCCTTCGTCTTCGCCGAGAGCGCCTTGGCGAACGCGTCGGGCGCCATCTTGAAGCCGCTCGCCTCCGTCGTCTCGACGTGGACCGGCGTGGCGCCCATCATCTTCACCTGCTCCGGGTAGCTGACCCAGTACGGTGCGGGGATGACGACCTCGTCGCCCGGCTCGTAGAGCGCGATCGCGAGGTTGAAGAGCGCGTGCTTCGCGCCCACCGACACGGTGACCTGCGACGGCTTCGGCGACCAGCCGCGGACCTCCGCGGTGCGCTTGCAGACCGCCTGCTTCAGCGCCGGGATGCCGGTGACCGCGGTGTACTTCGAGACGCCCTTGTCGATGGCGGCCTTCGCCGCGTCGAGCACGAACGGCGGCGGCTCGAAGTCGGGCTCGCCGACTCCGAAGGCGAACACGTCGTGCCCCTTGGCGCGCAGATCGGCGGCGCGCGCGTTCATCGCGAGGGTCACGGAGGGCTGGACGGCGTCGAGGCGACGAGCGAGGGAGGTCGACACGGCGCGCTACGTTACGAGAAAGCGCGCCATCAAGCGAGAGTCACCCTCCGGCGGAGCTCCATGACGGAAGAGCCCGATCTCTGCCAGCTGCCCGCGCCGGTGACGCGTGATGCATCCTTCGCCACGGCGTCGCGGGCGTCATGGGCGTCATGGGCGCCTCGCATGCGGCGCGCGAGCGCAACGACGCGCGTCCTCGCCACGTCTTCGCCATGTCTTCGCGGCGAGCCCGTTGACGCGCGCACCGCGCGGACGGACAACGCTCGGGCCATGCGACTTTCCTCGTCCGCCTTCGTCGCCCTCACGATCCTCGCCGCCGCTTGTGGAGGGAGCGCATCGAGCGCGCCCGCTCCCGAGCCAGCGAAGACGACGCCGCCCGCGACGACCGCTCCGCCGGTGACGACGACGCCGCCGGCGCCGACGGCGAGCGCGACGCCCGCGCCGTCGAGCACCACCGGCGACGCGACGGCGAGCGACGCGCCTCCGCCCGCCGATGCGCCTCCGCCGGCGACCGACGCCGAGCTCGCGGCGGACGCGCGCGCGGCGAACGCCTTCACGCTGAAGATGCTGGCGAAGACGAAGAAGGAGAAGGGCAACGTCATGGTGTCGGGCACGAGCCTGCGCCAGGCGCTCGGCGCCGCGTACGTCGGTGCGGGCGGCGCCACGGCGAAGGAGCTCGCCGGCACGTTCGGCTTCTCCGACGATCCGAAGAAGGCGGCGAGCGCGGCCCGCGCGGAGATCGACGCCTGGCACAAGGCGCGCGGTCAGGGCGCGGAGCTCACGGTCGCGAACAAGATCTGGGTCGACAAGGCGATGCCGGTGAAGCCGGCGTACGCGTCGCTCGTCGCATGGGCGTTCGGCGCACCGGCGCAGAACGTCGACTTCGCGAAGGCGCCCGAAGAGGCGCGCCGCACGGTCAACGGCTGGGTCGCCGAGCAGACGCACGACAAGATCAAGGACCTCCTGCCCGAGGGCTCGGTCGACGCGAAGACGCGCGCGGTGATCACCAACGCGATCTACTTCAAGGGCAAGTGGGTCAACCCGTTCCCCAAGGACGCGACGAAGGACGAGGCGTTCAAGCTCGACGCGAAGCGCACGGCGAACGTGCCGATGATGCACGTCACCGAGCAGTTCCGTTACGCGAAGGTCGGCAACGTGAAGGTGATCGAGCTCCGTTACATCGGAAACGATCTCTCGCTCCTCGTCGTGCTGCCCGATGCGGTGGACGGTCTGGCGAAGCTCGAGGAGACGGTCACCGCCGATCAGGTCGACAAGTGGGCCTCCGCGCTCCAGGGCGCGCGCATCAACCTCACGATGCCGAAGTTCACGTTCAAGTGGGGCGGCTCGGTGAAGGGCGCGCTGAACGATCTCGGCGTGAAGACCGCGTTCACCGAGAAGGCCGACTTCTCCGGCATCGCGATGAAGCCCGGCGATCTCTACGTGAGCGACGTGTTCCACCAGACCTGGGTGGCGCTCGACGAGCTCGGCACGGAGGCGGCGGCGGCGACGGGCGCGGTGATGAAGCTCACGTCGATGGCGACCGGACCGGTCACCGACGTGAAGGTCGATCATCCGTTCCTCTTCTTCGTGCGCGGCAAGAACCGGATCCTGTTCGCCGGGCGCGTGGTAGAGCCGAAGCAGTGAAGAGCGATCTCTCGCGCCGCGCATTCGTCGTCAGCTCCCTCGCCACGGGCTTCGCGCTCGCCGTCCGCCCGGTCGCCGCGCAGACGATCACCACCGACACGACCGGCCTCGTGGCCGGCGAGGTGAAGATCGGGCAGATGCCCGCGTACAGCGCGAAGCCGGAGGGCAAGGGGCCGTTCCCGCTCATCCTCGTGGTGCACGAGATCTTCGGCGTGCACGAGCACATCAAGGACGTGTGCCGGCGCCTCGCGAAGGCCGGCTACCACGCGGTCGCGCCCGAGCTCTTCGCACGGCAGGGCGACGTCTCGAAGATGACCGACATCCCGAAGATCCTCGAGCTCGTGGGCAAGGTCCCCGACGCGCAGGTCTTCGCCGATCTCGATGCGACGGTCGCGTGGGCCAAGGCCGACAAGGTCGGCATCACCGGCTTCTGCTGGGGCGGTCGCATCGTGTGGCTCTACGCGGCGCGCTCACCGAAGCTGAAGGCGGGCGTCGCATGGTACGGCCGCCTCTCGAACGCGCCGAACGCCTTCCAGACGAAGAGCGCGCTCGACGTCGCCACGCAGCTGAAGGCGCCGGTGCTCGGCCTCTACGGAGGCAAGGACTCGGGCATCCCGCTCGCGCACGTCGAGATGATGCGCCGCGAGCTGAAGTCGCCGAGCGAGATCGTCGTCTACCCGGAGGCCGGCCACGCGTTCAACGCGGACTATCGCCCGTCGTACGTGAAGTCCGCGGCCGACGACGGGTGGGCTCGGATGCTCGCCTTCTTCAAGAAGCAGGGCCTCGGCGCCTGAGCGCGCGCTTTCCGCTTCCGCTTTCCGCTTCCGCTTCCGCTTTCCGCCCGGCGTGCGCGATCGGCGCGCAGGGGCGGGTGTCGCGTCCGCGCTCGCTCGTTTGCGCAGTGAATCGTGGAGGCGCGTCCCGTGAAATTCCGCGCCGTTGCAGGTCGAGGCTTGACCGCTGAATCCGCGCACGGTTCTGCGATGAAACGTGGCCGGCAGGCCGCTGGCGGGCGCGGCGGCGTCTTACTCGAGAAGCGTCGAGCTGCGCGTCGGCGCGGCGTCGCTTCACTGCAGAAGCGTCGGCCTGCGGCGGCGGCGGCGCGGCTTCGCTGGAGAAGCGTCGTTCCTCCTCTCGCCTCTCCTGGCTCTGCTGCGACGGACGCCACGACGTTCCTGACAATGAGGGGTGGCAGCGTCGCTTCACTGCGGAAGCGTCGGGCCTGCGGCGGCGGCGGCGCGGCTTCGCTGGAGAAGCGTCGTTGGTTTCTGCGGTGAAGGCGCGGGATGCACTTCGCGTGATTTCATGCAGTTGGTCGACGTCGCTTCACAGGTGAAACGAGCGGCTCGGCGCGCGGTCCCCCCGACCTCACCGCGCGACGGCGACCTCACCGCGCGACGGCGACCTCACCGCGCGACGGCGACCTCACCGCGCGACGGCGACCCAAACGCGCGACGGCGACCCAACGCGCGACGGCGACCCAACGCGCGACCGCAACACACGCGCTACGCCAGCGACGGCGACGTGCGGGACGAGAACGGGAACGGGAACGGGAGCGAGGAACCGACAACCAGGAACGAGAGAACGAGAGAACGAGAGACCAGGAGCTCACGCCTCTTCGGCGGCTTCCTTCTCCTCTTCCTTTTCCTTCTTCGAGGCCTTCTCCGACTTCTCGGACTTCTCGGACTTGGCGGCCTTCTTCGCCGGCTTCTCGTCCTCGTCGTCGGTGTCCGCCTCGCGGATCCCCTGCTTGAAGTTCTTGATGCCCTGACCGAGGCCCTTGCCGATGTCCGCGATGCGGCCGGCACCGAACAGCAACAGCGCGATCAGCGCGATGACGATGAGCTCCGGCGCTCCGATGCTGCCCATACCTACTTGGTACCAGTGGCACGCCCCTCCGGCAAGAGCGTCACCACCCCGAGGACCGCGGCGACGGCAGCAGCCGCGGCCAGCGGAACCAGGGCGAAGAGCACGAGCCAGGCTCCCGGCGACGTCTCGGGGATGCGGACCTCGAGGGCCCGCAGCGTGGCGAGCGCCGCGAGCGGTCCCGCTGCGCCGAGCGCGGTCGCTGCGACTCCGCCGATCCGCCGGCGGCGGACGCGGAGCAGGACGAAGACCGCGCCGCTCGCACCGACGAGGCCGGATGCGATGACCACGACCGCACGCAGGACCGGCGGCAGCGACGAGGCGCGCGCCCATGGCGAGAGGCCGTGAAGCGCGAGCGTTCCGACGTGGACGCGCACGCGCGGGCTGGTGAGCACGAGTCGCGCATCGGCGAGATCGATGCGGCGGAGGTCGTCGCTCACGTGGGCGTCGCTCGCGGTGAACGCGATGCCGCCGATCGGCGAGCGGCCCGCGAGATGCGCGTCGCCGTGGCCGGAGCAGAGCCACGTCGCCGACACGAACGGGACGCCGTGCGTGGTGGGGGCCGAGGACGCGACGCACGCGTCGTGTCCTTCGCCGAGGAGGTTCTCGACGATGCGTCCCGGCGCGGCGGCCTCGCGGCCGAGCGCGATCGACGAGAACGCGAGGAGCGCCGCGAGGACCGCGGCCTGCGGCGCGAGACGGAGGATCGTCCGCGGCGGCGGCTCGCCGAGGGACGCGAGGACGCGTGCTTCGCCGCGCTCGACGAGGCGCTGGGCGGCGAGCGACCAGCCGACGCCCCAGCCGGTCACGACCGCCGCCTCGATGGCGACCGAGAGCAGGCTCTTCGCGAACGGCGCGAGCGTCGCCCAGGCGATCGTCGGATCGAGGACCCATGGAAGGAGGCGCACGGCGGCGCCGACCAGCGCCGCGAGGAGGAGCAGGCCGCTGCCGAGGAGCGTCGCCCGCAGGGCCGCGGGCGCGAGGGGATCGGTGCGCCAGAGCGTCAAACGCATTGAATCTACATGGATCCCGGGGCGTACGGCCGCTCTTCCTGCTGAGGTGAACGTCGTGATAGCTTGCGGCCACAGACCATGGCCATGAACTCCGTCCGCCGGTCCGTCCACGTCCTCGCGCTCTCCGCGCTCGCCGCCGGAGCGATCCTCGGCACGCCGCGCGAGGCGAAGGCCGAAGAAGTGACGCCCACGGCCAAGGGCATCGTGGGGACCGCGCTGCTCGGAGGCGAGCTCGTCGTCTTCGGCGAGGCGATCTTCGGCGTGCAGTCCGGTGTGGCGTACGCCGTCGGCGCGGGCGCCGGCGCCGTCGCCGGTG
>JBDHVD010000411.1:0-8404 GCA_039809525.1 Labilithrix sp.
GCAGCGAGTCGGCGCCGTAGCGGCGGACGACGTCGTCGGGGTTGACGACGTTGCCCTTCGACTTGCTCATCTTCTCCGCGACCATGACGACCTCCACGCCGAGCTGGGCGTGGAACGTCTTGTTGTCCTTGATCGTGATCTCGTCCTCGGTCGCCCACTTCTCGTCGACGAGCGTGCTCGAGCCCTCGACCCGGATCTCCGGCGGATCGTCCGAGCGCTTCACCTTCGTCGTGCCGGGGAAGACCTCGCCGCCCTCGCGCGCGACGAAGTAGCGATACGACGTGCCGAGGATCAGGCCCTGGTGCACGAGCTTCTGGAACGGCTCCTGATGCTTCACCAGGCCGAGATCGAAGAGCACCTCGTGCCAGAAGCGCGCGTAGAGCAGGTGCAGGACCGCGTGCTCGCCGCCGCCGACGTAGAGATCGACGGGCATCCACGCGTCGTGCGCCTCGCTCGACCAGGCCTCCGCGTCGTTCTTCGGATCGAGGTAGCGGAGGTAGTACCAGCACGAGCCCGCCCACTGGGGCATCGTGTTGGTCTCGCGCGCGTACCACTTGCCGTCCTTCTGGAAGAAGCGCCAGTCGTGCGCGCGCGCGAGCGGACCGGCCGGATCGCTGCCCGGCTTGTAGTCCTCGAGGTCGGGCAGGAGCAGCGGGAGCTCGGACTCGTCGAGCGGGATCGGCTGCTCGTAGTGGATGGTGTGCTCGCCGTTCGGATCGCCGCTCACCGGGAAGTAGATCGGGATGGGCTCGCCCCAGTAGCGCTGGCGCGAGAACACCCAGTCGCGGAGCCGGTAGGTGATCTTCGAGCTGCCCTTCCCTCGAGCCGCGAGCCAGTCGGTCACCGTCCGGCGGACCTTCTCGGAGAGCATCCCCTTCTCGATCGGCGCGCGGCTCCGCTTCACCGCTTCTTCGTTCGCCGCGCCGTCGTCGACGAACGCCTCCTCGGCGACGTCGCGCGCCTCGCCCTTCTCCGTCGCCACCACGTTGACGATCGGGAGGCGGTACTTCACGGCGAACGCGTGGTCGCGCTCGTCGTGGCCCGGCACGGCCATCACCGCGCCCGTCCCGTACGAGCCGATGACGTAGTCGGCGACGAACACCGGGATCTTGTCGCCGTTGATCGGGTTGATCGCGAACGCGCCCGTCGGCACGCCGGTCTTCTCGCGCGTCGCGTCGGCGCGCACGATGTCGCTCTTCTTGTTCGCCTCGTCGGCGTACTTCGTCACCGCGGCGAGATGCTCGGGCGTCGCGATGCTCGTCGCGAGCGGATGCTCCGGCGCGAGGACCACGTAGGTCGCGCCCGGGAGCGTGTCGACGCGCGTGGTGAAGACGGTGATCGTCGCGTCGGGATGACCGTCGACCGCGAAGTCGACGTTCGCGCCCTCGCTCCGGCCGATCCAGTGCGTCTGCTTGGCCTTCGTCTCGTGCGGCCAGTCGAGCGTGTCGAGGCCGGCGAGCAGGCGATCGGCGTATTTCGTGATCGCGAGCGACCACTGGCGGATCTTCAGCTTCTCCACGGGGAAGCCGCCGACCTCGCTCCGCCCGTCGGCGGTGACCTCGTCGTTCGCGAGGACGGTGCCGAGCGCGGGGCACCAGTTCACCGGGCGATCCGACTGCTGGAACGCGAGCCCCTTCTTGAACAGCTGGAGGAAGATCCACTGCGTCCACTTCACGTAGCCGGGATCGGTCGTGTCGACCTCGCGGTCCCAGTCGTACGAGAAGCCGAGCATCTTGAGCTGCCGGCGGAAGTTCTGGATGTTCTTGAGCGTCGTCGTCCGCGGGTGCGTGCCGGTCTTGATCGCGTGCTGCTCGGCGGGCAGGCCGAACGCGTCCCACCCCATCGGATGCAGCACGTCGACGCCGCGCATGCGCTTGTAGCGGCAGACGATGTCCGTCGCGGTGTAGCCCTCGGGGTGCCCGACGTGGAGGCCGGCCCCGGACGGGTACGGGAACATGTCGAGGATGTACGCCTTCGGCCTCCCCGGATGACGCTTGGCCGCGAAGGTCTTGTTCTCCTCCCAGTAGCGCTGCCACTTCGGCTCGATCGCCGCGGGATCGTATTCGGACATGGTGCGCGTGGAATTACCACACGCTCGGAGGTGGATCACCGCCGTGTCATCCACGACCCCCGAATCCCGGCGGAGACGCGCCCCTCGGAAGGTCATGCGGGCGGGCTCTCCGTGGTTCCGTGGTGAAGAACGACCTCGCACGCAGCCCTGCGAGCACCGGAAGCTCATCGCGACCGAAGGGATCCCGTGCGCGCCGCCGCGACGCCGACGCCCGACCCGGCCTTCCCTCTGCTCGCGAGGTGCCCGGCGCCCGGAGATCGGAGGACCGCGCGGAATGCAGCGCATCCGCCCTGCGCACCCGCGGACGCACGCGGATTGGCGTTCGCCGAGCTCGGCGTGCGCCGCGGCGCTTGCTGCGCGCGTGGCTCGGCGGGTTGTGCGTCGGCGGCGCGCTGCCCGCGCTCGCGCCGAGCGTCCTCCGCGTGCGCCGCTGCCGGGCGGTCGTGCGCGAGCCCTCCACCGCGATCGCGTGCGGGGTCGGGCCGGACTTCTGCCGGCTCATCCGCGGCGACGTCCGGCCCTCGGCCAGCGCGTGACCTTCGCGCGTCACCGCGCGCTCGTGCCTCATCGGACGGCCGCGCATCGGCTTGACGTCCACGCCGCGCGCGCGTGCGCGTTGCGAGATCGGCCGCCGTCCGCGCCGTTTGTGCTTGCCGCCGATCGCGCGCGCCGCCGGCGCTTGCTTCCCCTCCGCCATGGCCTCCTCCGGGTTTCGTCGCCCGGCGCTGCAAGAAGGTTGCCGGCCGGCGACGTCAGAACAGCTTGCCCACGAGCTTCTTGCTCGCGTTCTTCTCCGCCTTCTTCTCCGCCTTCTTCTCCAGCCGCGCGACCCGATGCGCGCGGCGGGCGTCGTCCTCGCCCGTGCCCTGCTGGACGATCGCGAGCGCACGCGCGGCGTCCTTCGCATGGTGCTCGTAGAGCTTCGCCAGCTCGAGGCGGACCTTGGGATCGTCGACCGACGCCGCGAGCGCCTCGAAGGCGGCGAGCGCGCGCGCCTTGTCGCCGCGGGCCTTCGCGATCTCGGCGCGCGCGCGCGTGCCCTCGTGGCCGGCGCCCTTCGCGAGCGCGGCGTCGGCGACCTCGGAGGCGAGGTCCTTCGCCCCGGCGCGGACGAGCGTGCGCGCGACGCCGACGAGGTCGTTCGCCGCGAGCTGGGTGCCGTCGAGCGGCTCGCCGTACAGCCCGACGATCGACGCCATCGACACGACGTCCCAGGCGTTGTGCTCGACCACGCCCATGAGCGCGCGCGGATCGCTCGTGCGGAGGAAGTGCAGGTAGCAGGCGCTCACCTCGCCCGAGGGCACGTCGTCCTCGCGGACGAACCCGAGCACGTCGCGCTCGATGGCGCCGAGCGTCGCGCCCCAGCCCTCGTTCTGCTTGCGGGTCTTGTGCAGGCGGCGCGCGACGTGGAGGAGATCGAGGTGCGGCGGCTCCTCGGGGAACGGCACGCGCGTCATCACGAAGCGCGTGCGGAGCACCGGCAGATCGAAGCTCTTGCCGTTGAACGTGACGAGCATCGACGCCTCGCGGATGCGCCGCGCGACGCGCGCGAGCACCGGCGCCTCCTCGCCCAGCTGGCGGACGAGGAGCTGCTCGCACACGAAGGCGAGGCCTTCGTGCGTCCGTTCGAAGAACGCGAGCCCCACGAGGAACGCGACGGTGCCCGCCCCCGGGCCGAGGCCGGTCGTCTCGGTGTCGAGGTAGAGCGCGCGCGTGACGTCGCACGACGCGAGGCGCGGATCGAGCGCGAGCAGCGCGAGGAGCTCGCTCGACGCGGTCTTCGCCGCGGTGACCGGCGCGCGCCCGACGCGATGCGCGCCCGACAGGCGGACCGTCCGCACGTGGAGCGGTCCGGCCTCGGTCTCCTCGACGCAGAACGGCAGCTCCCCGTCGTCGACGCGCGGCGGCGGACGGCGCGGCTCGGCGCGCGTGCGCGCGAGGATGTGGTCCATGCGCGCGCGGAGATCGTCGAGGATCGACGACGACGCGGCCTGCTCGAGCGCGGGCGCCGAGGCGGCCGGCGCGGACGTCGCCGGCCCCGCTCCGTTCAACCGCGCGAGCCGGGACTTCAGGGACATCCCGGCTACGATACATCGGTTCAGTGCCGCATCTCAAGGCGTGCGCGCGCGCGGGTTCTCCCAGCGGAAGCGATCGACCAGCACCACCGGATCCTTCGCGCTCAGCGGATCGACCCGGCCGAGCACCCAGCCGTCGATCCCGCTGCCGTCGCGGCGCACGCGGAGGCGGACGAAGTGCTTGTACCCGGGATGGGCGAGCGCCGAGAGCGCCTGGTGCTGCTCGATCCCGAGGATGGTGAGCAGCATGAGATACGCGCCGAGGGCGAGCGTGCCGGCATAGATCGAGAGCGCGTAGGCGAACGCCGCGAGCTGGAAGTGCGACGCGGCCAGGCCGAACGCGCGCACGAGGAACGCCGCGGCGCCGTGCGCCTCGCGCGGGAGGAAGCCGACGACGAGGCCGGTCACGAGCGACAGGAGGACGACGCGCACCGGCTTGTGGCGCCATCCTCCGAGGCCGATGCACGCGAGCACCGCGACGACCGCGGTGATCGCCGACGCCACGAGGCCGCCCCGACCGGTCGACCACTGGACGAAGAACAGCGGCGCGTAGACCAGCGCGAGGATGGTGTGGATGAGGATGCCCGAGCGCCCCCGCGCGATCTGCCAGGGGACCTGGAGCGCGAGGGCGAGCGACGTCTTCGGCCCGGGGAACTCGGCGTCGGGCAAGGGACCGACCCCCGCGCGGGCGATGCGTGCAGGATGCACGAATGCACCGCCGCCCCCGGCGATCACGTGGAGGCTCCGCCCGAACGTCTGCCGGCAGTAGTGGTGGGTGTCGCCGGTGAGCACGAGCAGTCCGTCGTTCTCGAGCGACACCCCGAGCGACTCGAGGGTGCGCACGCCGGCCGGGTTCGGCTCGAGGAACGCGTGCACCGGATCGGCGACGCAGAGCACGATCCCGCGGTCGTGCGTGCGCGCCTCGGCGAAGTAGCCGCGCTGCTGGAAGTCGACCGATCGGAGCTGGCGATCGACCCCCCAGAGATCGAGCGCGGGCGCCAGGCGGAGGGCGAAGTAGCTCGCGCTCTGCACCGGGGTGTAGCCGCGGAGCGCGAGGGCGGCGCGCTTCAGCACGTCCTTGCCCACGCGGAACGCCTCGACCCACTCGATGAAGTGTCCGATCTGGCCGAGGCGGTCGATGTCGTCGGCGCTGACCTTCTCGGCGTGCTCCTGGGCGGAGCGTTCGAGCTTCGCGTGGCGGCGGCGGAACATCCGGCCGAAGCCGTCGAGCCCGGCGTACCAGTCGTGGTTGCCGGGGATGCCGAGGATGACCCGCGGCTTGCCGTCGTCGCGCGAGCGGAGGACGTCGTTCCACGGCACGACGACGCGGTTGTGGATCTCGATGTCGGTCGCGACGGGATAGGCGGTGTCGCCGCCGAACACGAGCACGTCGCCGCGCGGCAGGCGCTCGCCGTCGACCTCGTACTCGGCGAACACCAGGCGCGCGACCGCCTTGCTCACGGTGAAGTCGTCGCCGGTGTCGGCGACGAAGTCGAGGAACACGTCGCGCCCGAGCGCCTCGACGAGCGAGGAGGCGTCGGTCGTCGCGGCGTCGAGCTCGCGGGCGATCCGGCGCGTGAGCTCGTCGCCCTCGTCGGGCTGCATCCAGTCGCGCGAGTCGATGTCCTCGGTCGCGACCACGCTCGCGACGAGGTGCCAGATGTGCCCCCAGAACGACCGGAAACCGAACCACGCGATGGCGCGCGGGAAGCGCCGTCCGCGGCGGTAGAACAGCTTCGGCGCGTCGGCCGGCGCGGGCGCGGGCTTGATGGGGTCGCTCACGGAGGGCCGCGAGCGTACCCTACCGCGGCGCCGATGCTCACCTGCCCGCGCGCTTGCCGCGCGCCCTGCGCCGTGGCATTCGGTCGGAATGGGGGAAACCGGGGAAGTCGTGCCGCTCCCGGCGTGGTCGTCCGTCGCCTGGAGGATGGCGGTCGCGTTCACGCTCCTCGTCGCGTTCGGCGGCACGGTGATCGGGCTCGCGCTCGTGCTGCTCGCGCTGCCGCTGGTGCTGCTCGCCTTCGGCGACGGCCGCCTCTCCGGGGGAGGAAGGCGGGGATCCACGAGCAGGCGAAGACGAGGCCGTACGACCATCGCTGGCGCGGGCGACGCGGACGAAGCCGCCGGCCGAGATCTACCTGACGGCGTTCGTGTCGCTCTCGGTGACCGAGACCGGCGGGCTCCTCGGGATCGGGAGCCGCCGCGTGCTCTGCATCGGCGCGCCCCTGCTCGCCACCACGACGATCGCAGAGCTCCGGGCGGGGCTCGCGCACGAGCTCGGACACTTCGCCGGCGGCGACACGCGGCTCTGCGGCATCCTCTCGTTCACCGAGAACACGTTCCGCAGCGTGCTCGTCGCGACGGACAAGGGCCCCATGCGTCCGCGCGCGCGAGCCATCTGTTCATCGAAATCGCCTACGACGCGGCGAACGCCGTCGGCCGCTTCCTCGTGCGCGTCTTCGCCTGGCTCTACGTCCGCCTCACGCGGCCGGGCGCGCAGAGACAGGAGCTCGCGGCAGACGCGCTGTCGGCGGCGCTCGCCGGACGCGACACGGCGATCGCGATGCTCGAGAAGATCCACGTCACCGGCCCGCTCTACGGGGCGTATCTCGACGACGAGGTCGGCCTCGCGCTGAACAACGGCGTCATGCCCGTCGATCTGCTCGACGGCTTCGCGCGGTTCCGCGCGCGCTTCGTCGAGCGCGGGCTCGAGGCGCAGCTCGCGAAGGCCGTCGCCGAGCAGAAGACCGACGTCTTCGACACCCACCCCGCCCTCTCCGATCGCGTCGCGTTCCTCCGCGCGCTGCCCGAGGGGACGGCGTGCGGGCCGGAGACCCCGGCGCGCGACCTGCTCGATCCCCGCCTCGACCTCGATGCGTTCCTCGTCGACGCGACCTGGGCGCGGGTCGACGTGACGCGCCTCGCACGTCCGCGCGTCACGCGCCTCCGCTGGGACGACTTCATCGGAGCGGTCCTGCCCGCGGTCGTGCGCGAGGACGCGCAGGCGCTCGGCCATGCGATCGCGCAGCTGCCGCGGGACGTGCAGCACGAGCTCGCGCTCGCGCTCGGCGCGCGTGTCGTCGCGACGTTCTTCCAGGCGGCGCTCGTCGAGCGCGGCGGAGAGATCGTCGCGCTGCTCGGCGAGAGCGCCGTCGTGCTTCGCTACGAGGGTGAGACGTTGCGGCCCGCGGAGATCGCGAGCGGCGCGATGCGCGACGGCGAGAGCCGGCAGGCGCTGCGTCGCTGGGCCGAGCGCATCGGGGGCCTGCCGGCGCCGGGCACGTCGGCCGCGGCCTGATCAGGGCGCCGCGATGGGCGGGTGCACGAACGCGTTGCTCGCCTCCGCGCTCTCGACCGCGCTCCGCTTCCGATCGACGACGATCCCGCGGCGCACCCAGGCGAGCGGTCGCGTGTCGTCGAGCGCCCATCCCCCGTCCTCCGCCTTCTCGACGCCGAGCGACGCGAGGATCCCCTCGAGGTCGATCCGCTCGCCGCGCTGCGCGTGGCGCTCGTAGAGCCGCGAGAGGACGGTCGTGCCCGTCACCTCGTCGCCGAGGCGGACGACCTCCGCGACGGTCCACACCTTCGTCGCGTCGCCGCCGCGGGCGAGCGCGGTGCGGACCACGTCGTCGAGCGACTTCCGGTTGCGCGTCTCCTCGCGGATGGCGACGTCGGCCGCCAGGCAGAACAGCGCGCCGCCCCAGTAGATCGAGTCGAGGTCGTCGCGCGACGCGAGGCCGGCGCTCGATCCGCGGGTGGGCAGGCCGCGCGGCATGTTGCGCGCGAACTGACGGAAGACGTCCGCCTCCTTCGTCCAGCCGGCGCGCGCGCGGAGGATCGGCTCGTAGTACGTAGCGAGCCCTTCGCCGAGCCACCGTCCCTCGCCGCGGAACGTGGGGAACCCGAGGTGGAAGAGCTCGTGCACGAGCACCCAGTCCTGGTGGCGCGCGCTCTCCGGCATCTTGTCGCCGACGACCAGCGCGACGGACGCGCCCGCGAGTGACAGGACCTTGCCGAACACCACCTCGTCCTCGTTCTTCGCCGGCACGATGAACAGCGTCGTGCGGTCGACGGGGAAGCGGCCGAACAGCGGGGTGACCACGCGCGTGGCGTCGTCGACCCACGCCTTCATCGCCTCGTCGGTCATCCCGTAGCGGGTCTTGCCGACGATGGCCACGTCGAGGCGGCCGCGCTCGCCGTCCCGGCCCGGCACGTCGATCCGGTAGTGACGCATCGGCCCGAACGCGGTGAAGCTGCC
>JBDHVD010000412.1:0-8404 GCA_039809525.1 Labilithrix sp.
CTGCGCGAGATCGCGCCCCTCCTCACCGCGCTCATGATCTCGGGCCGCGTCGGCGCGAACAACACCGCCGAGCTCGGGACGATGGTCGTCACCGAGCAGCTCGACGCGCTTCGCGTGCTCGCCATCGATCCCATCAGCTTCCTCATCGCGCCGCGGTTCGTGTCCATCGTGAGCACGCTGTTCATGATGACGCTCTTCGCCGACGCGCTCGCGCTCTTCGGCGCCGCGTACACCGGCCAGGGGCTGCTCGGCGTCAGCCCGACGACCTTCTACAACGGCCTCACCGCCGGGCTCCTCGGCTTCGGCGACGTCGCGAACGGCCTGTTCAAGAGCGTGGTGTTCGGCCTGGTGATCGCGCTGTCGAGCTGCCACTTCGGCCTCGCGACGAAGGGCGGCGCGCCCGGCGTCGGCCGCGCGGTCAACTCGGCGGTCGTCGCGAGCGCCGCGGGCATCTTCGTCGTCGACTACCTCGTCAGCTTCGTCCTCGGCGGTTGATCATGGCGCAGACCGAAGCCCTCCCCGAAGAACAGCACGAGGCGCTCGGCCCGGTCGGGCAGCTCGGCGCCGCGGCGATCGACCTGCTCATCGGCGGCCGCGAGCTCTACTCCGTGTTCGTCCGCACGCTCTACTACGCGGCGCGCGGGCGCCGCGAGAAGGGCGCGTTCCTGAAGCAGCTCTACGAGATCGGGAACAAGTCGCTCTTCTTCATC
This sequence comes from Labilithrix sp., assembly GCA_039809525.1. GTDB lineage: Bacteria > Myxococcota_A > Polyangia > Polyangiales > Polyangiaceae > Labilithrix. Next base: position 711 of record JBDHVD010000412.1, read on the forward strand.
TCGATCACGATGGGCTTCATCGGGATGATCATGGTCTACCAGTCCGGCCTCCAGGTGAAACGCGTGGTGCCGGACTACCAGCTGCTCGGCGCGACGTACCTCGAGCTCCTGGTGCGCGACCTGGCGGCGTCGATCGGCGCGCTCATGCTCGCCACCCGCGTCGGCGCGGGCATCGCCGCCGAGATCGGCTCGATGGTCGTCACCGAGCAGATCGACGCGCTCCGCATGTGCGCCGCCGATCCGATCGATTTTCTCATCGTGCCGCGGTTCATGGCGAGCATGGTCATGACGACGTGCCTCATCGTGTGGGCCGGCACCGTGGCCTTCTGCGCCGGCGGCGTCACGGCCTACCTCGCGTTCGAGGTGCCGCTGCAGACGTTCTTCAACGCGAGCCTCGTCGACTTCGGCGACATCAGCATCGGTCTCGCGAAGTGCGTGGCGTACGGCGCGGCCATCCCCGTCGTGAGCGGCTACTGCGGGCTCTCGACGTTCGGCGGCTCCGAGGGCGTGGGCTGGGCGACGACGCGCGCGGTGGTGAACACGTCGCTCGCGATCATCATCCTGAACTTCTTCATCTCCGGCGCCGGGTTCCTCATCTTCCCGGGCTGAGGCGAGCGCTCACTCCGGCGGGAGCTCGGGCGGCGGCAGCTTCTCCGGCGCGGGCGCGGGAGGCGTCGTGGTCGCCGGCGGTGACGGCGGAGCGATGTTCGAGAGCCGCTCGAGATCCTCGTCCGGGTTCGCGGGCGCCGCGGGCGCGCTCGCACCGCCCGCGTCCTTCGCGCGCGCGGGCTTCACCGGACGCGTCGACGTCGCGCGCGGCGCCTTCATCGGCGGGTTCGGCTTCGGCGGCGCCGGCGCGTGCGTCTTCGCCGGAGCGGGCGCCTGCGCGACCGTCGCGGGCGGAGGCGGCGGGACCTCGTTCCGCTCGTTCGTCGACGGCGGCGGAGCCGGCGGCGCGGGGGCCGCGGGCGCGACGGCGGTCGTCGGCTCGGCGTGCGCGGAGGCGCCGGGCGACGGCGATCGCGCCACGATCATCGCCGCGACGCCGAGCGCGGCGGCCACGACGACGCCGAACGCGATGCTCACGTGGCGACGCTCCTCGCCCGGCTTCGGCAGCGTCGCCGACAGCTGCACGGGGCGCTCGGTGTTCACCGGCACGCGCTCGATCGGCCGGACGGCGACGCTCGGTGCGCGCATCGACTCGAACGGCTCGAGCATGGGCGCGCCGGTGACCGCCTGCACGAACGCGTCGGCGGCCTCGCGCGCGGTCTGGAAGCGCGCGTCGAGCGGACGGGCGCAGGCGCGCGCGAACCAGCGGTCGAGCGCCGGCGGCAGATCGGGCGCCACGTCGCTCATCTTCGGCGGCTCGCCGTGGATCGCGAGCGCGAGGGCCGCGATGGTCGCGCCCTCGAAGGGCACCCGGCCGGTCAGCGCCTCGAACACGACCACGCCGAGCGCCCAGATGTCGGTGCGGTGATCGATCTCCTTCTCGCCGAGGATCTGCTCCGGGCTCATGTAGAGCGGCGTGCCCAGCACCTGGCCGGTGTCCGTCGACGTCATCCCGCGACGGTCCGGCAGCTCGACCTTCGCGGTCCCGAAGTCGAGCAGCTTCACGAACGGCTCGCCCCCTTCGGTGTCGCAGAGGAAGATGTTCTCCGGCTTGATGTCGCGGTGGACCACGCCCACGCGATGCGCCTTCGACAGCGCCTTCGCGATCTGGACCACGATGGGCACGAGCGCCTGCGGCGTGAGCGGGCCGTGATCGGCGAGCTGCTTTCCGAGGTCGTGGCCCTCGAGCAGCTCCATCACGATGAACGGGACGCCGGACTCGGTCGTCCCGGAGTCGAAGACCTGCACGACGTGCGGGCTCTTCACCTGCGCGGCGATCATCGCCTCGCGGGCGAACCGCGCGAGGACGTCGGCGCGGGACTCGAGCCCCTTCGCCATCACCTTCACGACGACGCGCGTGTCGAGCACGAGGTGCTCGGCCAGCCACACGGTGCCCATCCCGCCCTGCCCGATCGGCTGGACGAGACGAACACTGGGAGTCACGTAGTCGCCGGGGCGAAGCTCGTCCGCGATCGTCATGACGGTCCCGCGACTCTAGTCACTCTCGCCGGCTGGGCCACAAATGCGGCAATTCGCAGCCCCCGTGCCGCACATGACGGCCGCGCTTGGCGGCGTCAGGGCGCCTTGCTGCCGTACTTCGTCTTGTACTCCGCGCGGTAGGCGTCGTGGCACGACTTGCACGTCGCCTTCGCGCCCGCGAGATCGCCGCCCTCGGCGGCCGCCTTCCCCTGATCGGACATCGACGCCCAGTTCGCGAACTCGGGCTTCCCCATGCTCTTCGTCTTCGCGAGGAGCGGGGCGAGCGCCTTCGCGTCGCCGCTCGCGCTCGCGGCGCCCATCTTCTTCATCAGGTCCTTGAGCGAGTTGTCCGCCGCGCTCGCGGGGACGGCGGCGACGAGAGCGCCGCCCATCACGGCCAGGGAAAGGACGAAGAGGCTTCGGTTCGAGCGCTTGGTCATGCTTCCTCTCATAAGACGCGCGAGGCGACGTTTCGTTTCATTCGCATGATAACGTGCGAGAAGGCCTGATGATTCAGTTCAAGAACATCGTGAAGTCGTTCGGCCCGAAGCGCGTCCTCGACGGCGTGTCGTTCGATGTGCCGACGGGCTCGGTGTTCTTCATCATCGGCGCGTCCGGCGTCGGCAAGAGCGTCCTCATCAAGCACCTGGTCGGCCTGCTCTATCCCGATCAGGGGGAGATCTGGCTCGACGGCGAGGAGATCTCGAAGCTCGACGAGAAGGGCATGGGGCCCATCCGGAAGAAGTGCGCGATGGTGTTCCAGCACTCGACGCTCTTCGACTCGATGACGTGCGCCGAGAACGTCGCCCTGCCCCTCCGCAAGCACAAGAGCCTCTCGCTGAAGGAGGCGCTCGGCGAGGCGCGCCGTCGGCTCGAGATGGTGCACATGCAGGAGTTCGCCGATCGCTACCCTCCGGAGCTCGGTGACGGCATGCGCAAGCGCGTGGCGATCGCGCGTGCGCTCACGCTCGATCCCACCTACGTGCTGTTCGACGAGCCGACCACGTCGCTCGATCCGGTGAGCGCGCGCCGCGTCGACGTGCTCATCCGCGAGCTCTCCGACAAGCTCGGCGTGACCTCGATCGTCGTGAGCCACGATCTCGTCAGCATCTTCTCCATCGCCGATCGGATCGTGATGCTCTATCGCGGCCACGTGCGGCTCTACGGGACGCGCGAGACGTTCCGGAACACCACCGACGGCGTCGTGCAGCAGTTCATCAACGGGCGCGCGGTCGGCCCGATGGAGCTGTAGATCACCGCATCGTCGCGACGCGCGCGTGGACCTGCGCGGCCGCGCCGGCGATCGCGCCGCGGAACGCGGGCCGCGTCACCAGCGCGCCCGCGAGCATGCCGACGGCGAACACCACCGCGACGGCCGCGAAGTACCGCCGGCGCATGCGCGCGACCACGCTCCGGTGCTGGCGGTCGAGGCGGACGAGCACGCTCAGGCGCGGCACCCGCGACCCGACCGACGTCGCGCGGCCGTACATCGTGACGAGCCCGCGCTTGTCGACGATCGCGGGCATGGGTCGCGGCTTCGTGCGCGTGAGGAACAGCGTCAGCGTCTCGGTGTCCGGCTCGTCCGCCGCCCCGTAGTCGAGCGTCACGAGCGGCTCCCGACTCGTACCCGCGTTCATCACGACGGGGATGGATTCACGTTCCGGGCCGATCCCGGACCATCGTCATTTCCCGCGCTTGCACGTGTGGACGGAGCTGCAGTGGCCGCCCACGCGACGCGGCGTGTGGACGGCCAGTGCACGCCCTCGGAGCGTCGGTTTCAGCGGCCCGACGGGACGTCGGCGAACTCGCACTCGGGGTCGGACGCGTTGTCCATGCACTTGCGGATGTGCGCCACGGCCTTGCCGTACGAGCTCGAGGTGAAGTTCTCGGCGGTCAGACCGTCGAGCCGCGGGGGCATCCAGAACGCGTTCGGGAAGGACTTGTGCGCCTCGGTGATCTTGCCGAAGTACGCCTCACCCGTCCCGGTCGACCACTCGGCGAACTCGGCGAAGGCCTTGCCGGCGACGCGGTGGCACGTGGTGCAGGGCGCGGCGGCCTCGCTGACGAGCTGCTTCGGCATCTCGAAGCCCTGCGCCGGGCCGTTGACGATGCGGTACGGCATCTCGAGGTTCGAGATCGGGTAGTCCGGCTGCTCGCCCATCTTGGGGACGATCGTCTTGCCGTTCGAGCGGAGCGCCTGATCGATCCAGGGCGAGTGCACGAACGCGTCGGACCCGTGGCAGTTCTTCGAGCAGTAGCTCGACGGCGTCGACGGCCAGATCGCGCTCGAGCGCGCGACGTCGGCGGGGTGGACGACCTTCGAGCCGTCGTTGCCCACGTTCTCCTTGTTCTGGAAGTAACAGGTCTGACCGGTCTTCGGGTTGTTGCCGATGATCGCGATGTCGTTGAACGTCTTGGTCTTCATCATGCCGACGCCCGTGTCCTCGACCTTCCGGCAGAGGAGGACCCAGTGCGTGCCCTGCGCGTTCTTCGCCGTGGTCACGGTGACGCCGGGCTGGCAGGACGCCTTGCGGCCGAGGCCGGTGTGCGTCGACGCGGTGAGGTACATGCCGCGATCGCACTTGTCGACGCAGTCGTAGGTGCGCGAGGAGCTGCGACCCTCGTCGCACTCGGTCTTCGGCTGATCGTTCACCGAGAGCGGGATCACCGCGCCCTCGACGCCCTCGATCGCCTCGCCGGGCTGGTCGCCGTGCGAGCCGACGAAGTCGCGGCAGTCGAACGTCTCGTACTTGCCGTCGGCGAGCTTCTTGAAGAACGGGATCTCGCCCATCTCCTGCACGCAGAGCTTCGCGTAGTCGATCGTGTTGTACGAGGGACCCTCGGGGATCGACGCCGGCGCCGCCGGCTCGGTGCCCGCGTCGCCCTCGGTCACGCCGCCGTCGGAGTCGGCGGGCGCGCCGCCCTCGCCCTCGAGGCCGGCATCGACGCCGAGGAAGCGGATCCCGCGGCTGCCCGTCGACGAGCCCGCCGCCTTCTTCAGGTCCTCGCCGCGATCCCACGCGTACGCGAGGTTGGTGAGGAGCTTCGCGCGGACCTTGCCGGCGCGGAGGACGCACGCCTCGACGATGCTGTCGGGGCCCTTCGCGATCTCGGAGAGCATCTCGGGCGTCTCGTGCCCGCCGTACCAGCGCGGATCGTTGTAGATCGAGAGGAGCGTGACGAGCTCCTTCGAGACCGACGGCCCGTCGTAGACGACCTTGCCCGCCACGCGCGAGCCGGCCGACTGCGGGATCGGCGGCGCCTCCTCGAGCTTCGAGCAGTCGAGGTCCTTCTGCGAGTCGTGGGTGATCGTCCCGCGGCGCACGCGGATGAACAGCTTGTCCGTCGGCCCGAGCGGCTTGCCGAGCGTCGCCTTCACCTTGCTCGTCGCGTCGTCGTAGACGAGCGAGAGGCCGAGCGTGTTGTTGACGCCCGTGATGTCGTCCTCCGTCAGCGCCTCGTCCTCCTCGGCGTCCGGCGCCGCGCAGTTGAGGAGCGCCGCGCCCGATCCGGCGGCGAGGAGCGAGCACAGAAGAAGAAGAGACGACTTGAAAGGGCCCATGGCTCCAGATGTAGGTGCACCTGCGATGCCATCGGAAAGGAGCCGTCCCAGCGGTCAATCTGAGAGCTAACTATGCGTTTGCTCGTCGGCGCCGGGGGACACCCGGCGGATCTCTCGTCCCCCAGGGGTCGTCGCGAGCCCCTGCGCGAAGCCTCGCGCGACGGATGCTAAGTGCGCGGGGACACGCGCTCACGCACCGTCACCGACATGTAGCGCACCATGGCATACATGGTGCACCGAGCCGGCTCGCCCTCATGCGCAAGACGCTCGCTTTCCCGTTCCTCTTGGTCCTGACCGGCGCCGCCTGTGGCCTCGCCGCCTGCTCCTCGCAGACGGAGGACGATGCCGAGACCTCCGCTCACGATCTCAGCGAAGAGGAGCTCGCCCGCTCGGCCCTCAAGATCATGGGCGCCTCGCAGGTCCAGCAGGACTCGGGCGAGCACGGGTCGTGCGCCTTCACCGGGTGCCACTCGATCAACCCGGTGACCTTGAACCAGTGGAAGGACCAGTACAAGGCGGCGATGGACGTCTTGTCGAGCGACAAGTCGACGACCGAGAAGATCAACTGGTTCCGCCAGAACCCGAGCGACGAGCGGACCGGGTTCACGCCGGAGCGCATCGGCATCATGACCGCGGGCGCGCACCTCGCGCTCGGCGCGAACGTGAGCGAGTCGCGCCATCCCGAGGCGTACAAGCAGGGCAAGCTCCTCGCCGAGGTCTTCAAGGACAAGCCGGAGCTCTACGCCGAGTTCCGCAAAGAGATGCTCATGCCGGTGCTCCCCGAGTACCCGCGCCTGACTGCCTCGCAGTACGAGACGATCCTCACGTGGTTCCAGAAGGGCATGCCCCATCTCGGCGACATCATCCGCGAGGACCGCCCGACCGAGTGCCGCGACGACTTCACCGCGCTGCGCGAGCGCACGAGCCAGGTGAAGAACGAGACGTGGGCCGCGGTGAACCGCGCCAAGCGCATGCCGATGTTCGGCTGCCCCGCGCCGAACCCCGAGCAGCCGATCAGCCCGACCGCGTGCTTCACCCAGAAGAGCGGTGACAAGGACGTGTTCCCGAGCGCGGCGGACACCGACTTCGCGCGCGGCTGGGCGCTCGACGGCTCGACGGTCCGCATCCTCCGCGAGCTGTCGTCGCCGAACTCGTTCTGGCTCCGCTCGTCGGCCGACGGCCGCTTCGCCGCGACCGGCGGCGGGCGCAACGGCGGCGCGCAGGCGATCGACCTCCAGGCGACGCTCGACGGCCAGAGCCGCGACATCGGCCTCCAGGCCAGCTACGACTCCGACTTCTGGCCGGACAACAAGGCCTTCATGTTCCAGGGCGGCACGAAGTTCTGCGCCCAGAGCCTCCTCGAGAAGAAGGACACGAAGCAGGTCACGTTCGGCGAGCCGGAGTGCTCGAGCCTCTCGGCGGCGAGCGGCCTCTACCAGACCGTCGGCCAGGTGATCGGCGACAACTCGATCAGCGACCGCTTCATCCTCTACAGCATCTGGGCCGGCGACTCGGGCTCGTACAGCGCGAGCGCGCGCGACACGCAGCCCCGCGCGGGCGAGGACGGCGCGATCAACATCTACACCGCCATCGCGACGGGCAACGACGTCGAGGACGGCTACCAGGTGCAGGGCGACGGCTTCAAGATCCCGACGCCGTACCGCGGCGACACGATGATGGGCCGCTCGGGTCACATCATCGGCAGCCGCTGGGCCTACGCCGCGAAGCAGGACGGAACGACCGACACGGGCTACGCGATCGAGAAGCTCGACTACCAGGTCATCAACGGCAAGTACCGCTTCACGCTGTCGTCGCTCGGCAACGTCTGCCTCAAGGGCAACAAGGCGAACTTCTCGTTCGACGAGCGCTTCCTCGCGACCCACCACTACAACGAGCCGTCGGACTTCGGCGAGTCGGACGATCCCGGCTACAAGGAGAAGGGCTCGTCCGACCTCTACGTCATCGACTTCATCACCGGAAAGAAGCAGCGCGTGACGAAGATGGGCCCGGGCCAGTTCGCGCTCTACCCCCACTTCCGCTCGGA
>JBDHVD010000413.1:0-8403 GCA_039809525.1 Labilithrix sp.
GCGCGTCCGACGCCTCGTCGATCGCGCTGATCACCATGATCACGCTCTCGCTCGCCGCCTCGCTGCGCCGCCGGCGGTCGTGAGCGTCAGGCGGCCTTCTCGGCCACGTCCTCCGGCACCTTCGCGCTCTCCGCCGAGAGCGCCGCGTTCTCGCGCACGATCCCGCGCGCGACGAACAGCCATCCCACGACGAGGGCGAGGTTCGTGAGCGCGAAGATCCGGACCACGCTCGCGGCGGGCACCTCGCGGCCGAGGGCCACCTTCCCACCGGCGACCACGGCAAGCACGAGGATCGCCGATGCGACGTCGCCCATGCGCACGAAGAACGTGTCGACCGCCTGCTTCGCCTTGTACTTCATCTCCGTCGTCGTCGGCAGCCACAGCATGTTCCGGACGGTGTTGTTGACGGAGTAGTCGGTCGCGTTCTCCGCGACCTTGCCCCAGCGGAGCACGCCGAGCGCGGGCAGCGCGGCCACCGCCGTCGCATCGGCGAGCGCGATGAACGGCAGGATGAAGAACGCGAGACGCAGGCCGCCGAAGCGCACGATGCGCGAGACGGCGAAGGTCTGCAGGCCGACGCCGAGGACGTTCACCCAGAGAAAGAAGTCGGCGAACACCTCGGTGCTGAACCCCTCCTTGTACTTCGCGATCGCCTCGGGCCCCACCCTCCCCGCGGCGATCGCCGCCTCCTCCGAGGCCTGCGAGACGAGCGCGCTCATCATGAACTCGCCGTTCGTGTTCACCCACGTGAACAGGAGCGAGAAGATCGCGATGAGCGTGAGGTAGCGGTGGCGGAACACGAGCGCGAACGCGCCCTCGTCCGCGGCGTCGCGGCTCGCGGGCTTCGCCTGCCTGGAGATCGGCGGAGGGCTCTCCTCCCGTGCCGCCGGGCGGCCGCCGCGCGCGCGGCGATGCGCGGCCTGCGAGAGCAGCGCGCAGCAGCCGAGCAGGACCGCGCTCACGACGAGCAGGAGGTAGACGCCGAAGCTGGTGTTGCCGAGCGCGTTCTTCAGCGGCTTCGTGATCCACGCGCCGACGGCCGCGCCGACCGACGCGCCGAGGCCGAGCAGCGCGAAGAGCCGCTTCCCCTGCTCCTGCGTGTAGAGGTCGTTCGCGAACGCCCAGAACTGCGCGACGACCATCATGTTGAAGATCCCGACCCAGACGTAGAAGACGAGACCGAGGGTCGAGCGGATGGACGCGATCTGCGACAGCCCGAAGAACACGAAGAGGTGCGAGGCGAAGAACAGCGTCACGCCGACGACCAGCTTGTTCTTCGGCATGCGCCCGGCCGCGCGGGCGTAGGCCGGGACGGCGAACAGCAGGGCGACGGCGATCGCGGCGCTGAGGTAGCTCTCGTAGCTCGCGCCGTTCGGCACCGCCAGGATGAGCCCCTTCCGGACGGGCTTGATCACGTAATAGGCCGTCAGGAGCAGGAACACGTTCAGCGTCATGAGGAGCGCGGTGATCCCCTCGCCTGCGCGCACCTGGGTGACCACGCCGAGCGCACGCTCGAGCGCCGACGGCGTCTCTGCGTCACGCGCCTCGTCCGTCATCGGTCGTGGAGGATAGCCGTCCACGAGCACCGTCGTGAGATTCTTGATACCTTCGCCTCCTTCGGATGAGCGGCAAGGGCGACGCAACCGCCGGCGCGTCCGGCGCCGTGTGGGCCGCGGCGATCGCGTCCGCCTCGCTCATCGCGCAGATCGTCGCGGGCAAGGCCACCCGCGACACGCTCTTCCTCTCGCACTTCGGCCTGCAGCTGTTGCCCGCCGCGATGATCGGCGCCGCCGTCGTCTCGTCGCTCGCGGTCATCGGTATCGCGCGCGCGCTCACCCGTTACGGTCCGGCTCGCGTCGTACCGGTCACCTTCGCGCTCGGCGCGTTGCTGTTCCTCGTGGAGTGGTGGCTCTGCCTCCGCGACGAGCGCATCGCGGCGATCGCGGTCTACGCGCACACCGCGGTCTTCGGCTCCGCCGCGGTGAGCGCGTTCTGGTCGCTCGTCAACGAGCGCTTCGATCCGCACGCCGCCAAGCAGCTCGTCGGTCGGATCGCGAGCGGCGGCACGATCGGCGGCGTGGTCGGCGGTCTCGTCGCCTGGCGCGCCTCCGCGCAGCTGTCGATCCCGATGATGCTCGCGCTGCTCGCGGCGATGAACGTGATCGGCCTCTGGGGAGCGCTCCGCACCATCCCGGCGGAGACGCGGAAGTCCGCCGTGCCGACCGAGGTGGTCGCCGCCGGCGGGCTCCGCGCCCTCGAGACGACGCCCTACCTCCGCGACCTCGCGCTGCTCGTGCTCTCCGGCGCGGTGATCAACGCGCTGCTCGACTGGCTGCTCAGCGCGCACGCGACCGCCGTGTTCGGCAAGGGCCCTCGCCTGCTCGGCTTCTTCGCCCTCTTCAACGTCGGCGTCGGCGCGGTCTCCTTCGTCATGCAGACGACCCTCACGCGCCCGGTCCTGGCGGGCAAGGGGCTGGGCGCGACGATCAAGTCGCAGCCTGCTTCGATCGGCGTGGGCGTGATCGTCGCGCTGCTCGCCCCGCACTTCGCCGCGATCGTCCTGCTCCGCGGGCTCGAGGCCGTGACGCGGAGCTCGCTCTATCGCTCGGCGTACGAGCTCTTCTACACCCCGCTGCCGCCGGCGAAGAAGCGCGCCACCAAGACGATCATCGACGTCGGCGTCGACCGCATCGGCACGCTCCTCGGGAGCGGGGCCCTCCTCGGGATCGCGCATCTCCCGATGTCGCTCGCGACGAAGACCGTCCTCTTCGCGTCCTTCGCGATCGCCGCCGCGAGCTGGTACGTCGCGTCGCGGCTGCAGGACGGCTACGTCTCCGCGCTCGCGTCGAGCCTCAAGTCCGGCGCGGGCGTGCTCGGAGACGAGCCGGACGACGTCACCACCAAGAAGACCCTCGCCGAGACGACCGCGCTGCTCGATCGCGAGAAGCTCCTCCTCCGCATCGAGGAGCTCCAGAAGCAGAAGGACGCGCGCATCGCGCTCGGGCAGACCGGGCGCACCGACCTCGGCGCTTCCGGCGTTCGCGTGCCGGATGCCGCGTCGAGCAGGGAGCTCGCGGGCGGCGTCGTCGAGACGAGCGACCCGATCCTGGTGAAGGCGACGGTGCTCGCGTCGGGCGACGCCGCGCGGATCAAGCGCGCCCTCGCGCAGCCCGTCCCGCCGAAGCTCGCCCCCCACGTCATCCCGCTGCTCGCGGACGACGCCGTGGTCCGCGACGTGGTCCGCGCGCTGCGCAAGAGCGTGACGAAGACCACCGGGCTCCTGCTCGATCACCTGCTCGACCCCGACGTCGACGTGCGGGTACGGCGGCGGATCCCGCGCGTGCTGAAGGTGTGCCGCACGCAGCGGGCGGCCACGGGGCTCGTCTTCGCGCTGCGCGATCCGGTCTTCGAGGTCCGCGTGCAGGTGGGGCTCGCGCTCGCGCAGATCGCGGACGAGGCCGCGGTGCACGTCGATCCCGAGACGGTGTTCGACATCGCCGTCCACGAGCTGCTCCACGGGCGCGCCGGCTGGTCGGACGTCCCGGTCACCGGCGCGGACGGCACGAGCGCGACCCATCGCGGCCTCTCGCACGTGTTCACCCTGCTCGGCCTCGTCCTCGAGCGCGAGCCGCTCGCGATCGCGTATCGCGCGCTCCGTTCGGACGATGCGTCGCTCCGAGGCACGGCGTTCGAGTACCTCGACGTCGTGCTCCCGGCGCGCGTGCGCGAGCCGCTCCTGCCGCTGCTCGGGGACGTCGAGCCCCCGCCCGCTCCGCGCGAGCGCGGCTCGAAGGAGCTCGCCGCCGAGCTCTTGCGTTCGAGCGCCTCGCTCGCGCGACCGCACACGTAGTCGCTTCTCGCGCGAGGCGTTCCCTCGTATCGTGCGGGCCGCTTGGTCGGACAGCCTTCACGGCGCTCTCGCAGCGCGCTCGGTGGAGCCCTGGGAGCGGCGCTCCTGCTCTCGGCGCACGTCGCCGCCGCGCAGCCCGCCTCTCCCGAGGCCGCCGGACCGAGCCCGAAGCGCACGCTGCCGGACTACGACGGCCGCGGGGAGCCGCCCACGACGGCGGGCGACGTGCTCCTGTGGATCCCGCGCGTGATCCTCTCGCCGCTCTACTTCGTGAGCGAGTACCTGATCCGCCGTCCCCTCGGCTGGCTCATCACGACGGCGGAGCGCGAGCAGTGGCCCAGCGTCATCCGGGACTTCTTCATCTTCGGCCCGGACAAGAAGGCGGGCGTCGTCCCGACGTTCTTCCTCGACTTCGGCTTCCGTCCGAGCATCGGCCTCTACGCGTTCTGGGACGATCTGCTCGGCCCCGGCAATCACCTCCGCCTGCACGCGACGACGTTCGGGGCGAACTGGCTGCAAGGCGCGATCGCCGACAAGATCCCGCTCGGCGAGGAGGGCGGCTTCCTCGATCTGCGCGTCGAGGGCATGCACCGGCCCGATCAGATCTTCCACGGGCTCGGGCCGCGCACGCTCCAGTCGGCGCGTCATCGCTACGGCATCGATCAGTTCCGCGCGCGTCCGGTGTTCGAGATGCCGTGGTGGCGCGGCAGCCGCGTCACCGCGGAGGCGGGCGTCAAGCTGGTCGGCTTCCGCGACGACGACTGTTGCGACGATCCCTCGCTCGCCGACCGCGATCTCGCGCTTCCGCCCGGCTACGTCGACGGCTACACGAGCGTCTACCAGCGCGGCGAGATCACCGTCGACACGCGCGAGGAGCGCACCCCGGAGAAGCCGCCGGTCGACCAGAGCGGCGTGCGCGTCGAGCTCGAGGTCGAGAACGCGTCGAACGTCCGGCAGGCGCGATCGAACTGGGTGCGCTACGGCGGGAGCATCGGCGGCTTCGTCGACATCAAGAACAACCGCACCGTGAGCCTCTCGGTCACGACGCTCTTCGTCGACCCGATCTCGGCCGGCGCGGAGACCCCGTTCACCGAGCAGGTGATCCTCGGCGGCTCGGGCCCGATGCGCGGCTATCTCTTCGGCCGGCTGATCGACCGGAGCGCGGCGATCGCGACCTTGAAGTACCGCTGGCCGATCTGGGTGTTCCTCGACGGCTCCGCGCAGGTCGCGATGGGCAACGTCTTCGGCCCGCAGCTCGGCGACTTCCGGACGAAGCTCCTCCGCCTCTCCGGCGCGATCGGCGTCGAGAGCGTCGGCCGCGCCGACCACACCTTCGAGGTCCTCACCGGCTTCGGCACCGAGACGTTCGAGGAGGGCCTCGAGGTGACGTCGTTCCGTCTACTCTTCGGCACGAACAGGGGGTTCTGATGATCCGTACCAGCATCGTTCTCGCGGCCATGCTCCTCACCGCATGCGGGGGCGCGTCCGCTCGGCCGGCGGAGCCGCCGCATGCCGCCACGGCCCCCACGACCGCGGCGCCGGCGGCGCCGGCGGTGAGGATGTCGACGCCGATCGACGCCCAGCAGGTCGCCGCCGCGACCGGCGCCCCTCAGACCGAGAAGGGAGCCGACGGGACGGTGAAGGCGTCGTTCCCGCGCACCGACGTGGCGGTCGCCGTCGACGGCTGGACGATGCCGCCGTTCATGGGGCTGACGTCGTGGGCGGCCTTCGCGCCGGCGCAACCGGGCACGGCGGAGGCGATGGTGATGGGGGACCTCGTCCTGTTCGAGGACGAGGTGAACCCCGTCATGAGCGTCCTGCTCGACGGCGGCATCGCGGTGACCGCGCTGCACAACCACTTCTTCTTCGACGACCCGCACGTCTACTTCATGCACCTCGAGGGCGAGGGCACCGTGGCGAAGCTCGGTGCGATCGTCCGCGCGGCGATCGACCGGACCGCCGAGATCCGGAAGAAGGCTCCGAGGCCCGCGACGTCGTCGGGCGCGCGCGCCGTCCCGCCGAAGAGCAACGTCGACGGAGCGAAGCTCGACGCGATCCTCGGCGTGAAGGGGCAAGCGAAGGACGGGATGTACAAGGCCGTCATCGGCCGCAACGCCACCGCCGCCTGCGGCTGCACCGTCGGTAAGGCCATGGGCGTGAGCACGTGGGCGGCGTTCGCGGGCAGCGACGACGATGCGGTCGTCGACGGCGACTTCGCGGTGACGGAGGTGGAGCTCCAGGGCGTGCTCAAGAGCCTCCGCGGCGGCGGGATCGACGTCGTCGCGATCCATCACCACATGACGGGCGAGGTGCCGCGCATCCTGTTCCTCCATTACTGGGGACGCGGCAAGGCCTCCGTCCTCGCGGCGACGGTGAAGAAGGCGCTCGACCTCACCGCCGTCGATCGGAGCACGTGAACGGCTTCCGCATCCCCGTCGCCCGCGCGGCGAACGGGCGGCTCGTTCCGCCCGCCGAGGCGGACAGGTCCGCGCCCTACACGTGTCCGTCGTGCGACGGCCGCGTCGATCTCCACGCGGGCGAGAAGAAGCGCCGGCACTTCCACCATCGCGCGGGGGTCTGCGCGAGCGAGACCGTCGTCCACCTGTCGGCCAAGCGCCTCGTCGTGCAAGCGGTCGACGCCTGGCTCGCCGGGACCGCGGACGCGCCGAGCTTCGTGCGCCGCTGCGCGCATCCGGAGTGCGACGCGACCACGCGCCAGGCGATGCCGAACAAGGTCGGCCGCGCGGTCGAGGAGCACCGCCTTCCGTCCGGTCACGTCGCCGACGTCGCGCTGCTCGCGCGCGTCGCGGATCTGCCGGTCGCCGTCATCGAGGTGCTCCACACGCACGCGGTCGACGACGCGAAGGCCTTCGAGATCGGCGTACCCTGGATCGAGGTCGACGCCGCGCAGGTCTGCGGCGACGGCGGCCGCGTCCTCGTCGCGGTACGCGACCGCCTCCTCCCGTGGCTCTGCCCCGATCACGCGTCGACGCGCGGCGACGCGCACGCCCGCGCGCGCGTCGATCGCGAGCGCCTCGCCGCCCTCGCGCGCCGCCTCGACTATCGCCTCGCCGACTTCCCGGCGTACCGCGTGGAGCGCCTCGTGACGTGCGAGAGCGGGCACGACGCGATCGTGTTCGCATGGGACGGGCCCTCGCCTCCCGACCCGCGGCCTCCGCACGTGGTCGCGGTCGAACGAAGCGAGCTCGACGCGACGTACCAGCCGTCGGCGAAGGGCTGGAAGAAGCTCCTCCCCTACAAGCGCGTGTTCGTCAGCGTGTGCCCCGCGTGCGGCGCGCGCCTCGGATCAGCGTAGGCGGAACTGCACCGTCCACGGCATCCGCACGCGGACGCGCCGGCCTTCGCGCTCCGCCGGCGAGAAGCGATACGCGCGGATCGCGGCGAGCGCCGACTCGTCGAAGCCGTGCCCCGCGCGCCGGGCGACGCGTGCATCGACCACCGTGCCGCCGGCATCGACCACGATCTCGAGCGCGACGTCGCCCTCCACGTCGTCGGCGCGCGCGCCGGACGGATACGCCGCCCGCGCGGCCGCCACGAGCTTCGCCGGCACGCTGACCGCGCTCGCGGCATAGGTCGTCCCCGCGCCCGCCTCCTCGGGAGCGGCGCCGCCTCCCGCGCCGCGCGCCTCCGCGGCAACGCGCGTGGAGCCCGCCGCGATCGATCCGTTCCCGCTGCTCATCGCGAAGACCGGCCGCGCCGGCGCGTCGCTCGTGAGGGCGGGCGGCGCCTCGCCTGCGGCGTGCGGGTGCTCGCCCGCGCCTGGGTGATCGTGCGGCATCGCAGGATCGTGCGGGCGGGCGTCGTGACCGGCGGGCACCGCATACGGATGCCTGTGCGTCGGCGCCGGCGCGGAAGCCGCGTTCCGCGCGACGTCCTCGTCGGGCTCGGGCGCCGGAGGCGCGATCACGTCGACGCTCTCGGTGACCGCGTCGACCTCGACGACGTCGAGCGGCTGCGGCGCCGCGGCCCGGCCGACGGCATGCCCCGATCCCCCGGCGACGACGCTCGCGGCGACGCCGGCATGAAGGACCAGGGAGACGAGGAACGTGCGCAAGGCCACGGGGATATAGCCACTACGCGCGGCGGGTGCACCCCGGATCCATCGTCGTACGTCCGATCCGGACCGCCGTCCGCCGCGTAACGTGAGGGGCCGGCGCTTTCGTAGCACGATTTCGCACAGTCGTGCTACTCGTGGCGCCCGCCCTCGCCGATCGATCGATGCGACGCGCCCTCTCCTTCCGAGCCGCCCTCGTCCTCCTCGCCGCCGTCGCGCTCCCTCGCGCGGCGCACGCGCAGCCGTCGGCCGCGGACGCGGACGCGGGCAAGGCGGAGGAGGCGACGCCGCCGGTGCTCGCGTCGAAGGTGGAGGCCGCGTATCCCGAGGCCGCGCGGCGGGAGCGCCTCGAGGGCGCCGTCGGGCTCGAGCTGGTGGTGGCGAAGGACGGGACGGTGTCGGACGTGAAGGTCACCGCGCCCGCCGGCCACGGCTTCGACGAGGCGGCGGCCGCCGCGGCGCGCGGCTGCCGCTTCGA
>JBDHVD010000414.1:0-8321 GCA_039809525.1 Labilithrix sp.
CGGTGGAACGTCGCGCGGTGCCACAGCACGGGCTCGGGGATGTCGCACACGCGGCGGAGCGCGAGATCGGTGTGCGAACCGTTCACCAGGAGGAACGCCATGGTGAAGGTCATGTAACGAGGGCCGCCGCGGTAGGGATCGTCGCCCGACGGCTCCTTGCGCGCGCCCTCCTCCGTCAGCATGCCGTTGACCCACTGCTCGTAGTCGCGACGCGCCCGCGCATCGTCGTCGAAGTAGTCCCAGCATCCGCGCTCGACGAGCGGGAGCCCGACGAGCAGCTCCTGCGTGACCTCGCGGTAGAAATGCCACTTCTGCTGGAGGTTCGCGTTCGTCGGATGCGACGTCAGCAGGCGATGCAGCGAGCCGTGCAGGCGGCCGTGAGGCTCGTAGCGGGCGCAGATCTCGAACGCGAAGATCGAGAGCTTCATCCGCTCCACCCGCCGCCGGTCGAGCGGTTCCACGATCCGCTGCGCGAGTAGCGCGCGCCGAGGATCGCGCCGGTCCCGAGCGCGACCACGACGGGCACCGTGCCGAAGTTGGTCGGGCGCGGGCGGCTCGACACCGCCGTCGTCGGCGAGGGCGACGAATACGGCGTCGTGCGCGGCGTCGGGACGTAGCCCTTCGCGAGCGTCGTCCCCGGGCGCATGGTGGCCGGCCGCGGCGCCTTCTTCACCCACGGGTGATCGACGAAGAACGCATGGTGCGCGTTCGGGTGCCCGCCGTAATACGTCCAGCCCGACTCCTGGAGCAGGCGATCGCTCGCGTTGCCCGGCTTGCCGCCCGGAGGCTTGGGATCGCCCGCGTCGGGCGAACCCTTCGCGAAGGCATCGGCGGCGAGCGGGCGGACCTCGATGCCGCCCTCCTTGTAGAGGACGAAGTCCTCGTTGAGATCGTCGAGCTCCGCGATCACGTCCGACGAGCCAGGGACGACGTAGAGGACGTGCTCGGCGCCGAGCGCCTTCATCGCCGAAGCGGGCACCGGCAGCTTCGCCACGTAGCGGTTGTCGAACTGCGTCGCGTCGTCGGTGTACGTGCTCAGCCGGCGGCGATCGACGACGAACATCGGCACCTTCGTCGCCGCCGCGGTGCGCGGCTTCGCGAAGAGCGGCTGGTAGTAGGCCGCCGCCGCGAGCGTCTCGTGCGAGCGCACCACGCCGCGCGGGTGGGGCCAGTTGTCGAACAGGAACACGGGATCGAACACGTCCGCGGCGCCCGCGGCGAACGCCACCGCCTCCGGTCCCGCGAGATCGACGATCACCGCCGTCTTCGCGTCGAGCGGCGAGCCGCCCGCATCGACCAGCGCGGCGAACACCGACGCGAGCGACTTGCCGCGCGCGTACGCGACGTCCATCGCGGGCGTGTGGAGCGGCTGCATGGCGGTCGCGAGCGGCTGGAAGCCGGCCACCTCCTCCGGAGGCAGCTTGGCGAGCGACGCCGGCGTCGCGGTGGGCGAGCCGAAGAGCGTCTGCACGTACCAGGGGAGGAGCTCGCTCCGCGCCGGCTGCAGATCGACGGCGAGGGTCGCGAGCGCCGCGCGATCGAAGGGCATGTTCGTCGCCCCGTCGAACACGAGCGCCTCGCCGACCGCGCCGAAGTTCCAGCCGTACTCCTTCTGCATGTCGAGCGACGTCTTGCGCTGCTCGTTCGCATCGTCGGGCAGGGACGAGCCCGACGTCGCGCTCGACACGGCGCGACCGCAGAGCGCGAGGACCGCGCCGAAGCCGGCGAGCACGCCGCCCACGATGAGGATGTTCCGGATCGCGTCGCGGCGGGCGATCTGCGCGCCTCGATCGGCGAGCGCGCTGTGCCACCAGCGCGCGCCGTAGATGCCCGGCTTGTCGACGAGGGCGTTGCGCTCGAAGGGTTCGCGGCCCTGGCTCATCGCTCCGCCAACTCTCGCACGCGGGAGAGGAAGCCGTCCTCGAAAATCCCGTCGACCCGGATCGAATAGCGGAAGAACGGCGCCGCCTCGACCCCGTGATAGTCGGAGTCGTTGAACCAGTAGGCGCGTCCGTCCACGTAGGTCTTCTCCCGCGTGGCCTCGTCCCAGAGGAAGAGGCGCTTGTTCGCCGCCGGGCACAGCGTGATGAAGTGATCGACCTCCGGTTTGTCCTCGGGCACGCCGTCGCGGTGGACCGTCCCGTGATCGTTCGCGGCGAGCCCCATGACGTTGCAGCGGCCGATCTCCCGGAACGGCAGCGCGCGCACGAGCTCGATGGTGCGCGGGAAGAACGTCTTCGCGAGCCGGGTGAAGTCCTTGCCCGCGCCGGTGCTCTTCTCCTCCCAGGTCCGGTTCGGGATCATCTCGAAGTACACCTTCCACGGGAAGTACACGCCGAAGCGGCGCTCGAGCCACAGCATCTGCCGCCGCGAGAGCGGGTGGTCGCGCTCCTCGCCGAAGGACGCGCCGCTCGGCCGGGGAGGGAAGGTCTCCGGATCGTCGGCGAGCGAGCGGAACGTCTCGTAGGCGCGCGCATCCATCGCCGCGATGACCTCGCCGTAGTCGACGTGGGCCTCGGCGCGGAGGGACTCCGGCACGATGTCCATCGAGCGGTGGCTCCCGCCGGTGTAGTCGGTGGGCACGTTGGCGAGCCCGAGGCAGACCTCCTCGTGGACCGCGTCGAGCGCGGAGAGATCGAGCAACGACGCGAGATCGACGAACGGCCGGCCGAAGACGCCGTGGATCACGACGGCAGCTCCACGAGGTCGCGGATGTCGCCGCGGAACGTGCGCCGCCCCGCGCGCCAGGCGCCGTCCGCGGGGCGCACGATCATCGGCAGGCCGTGCTTCGGCGCCATGGTGATCGCGACGCGGCGATCGATGCGCGTCCCGCCGGCGAGCTCGACCCGGAAGCGCTGGAGCAGCATCGCGAGCACGATCTTGATCTCGATGGTGGCGAACGCCGCGCCGATGCACATCCGCGGCCCCGCGCTGAACGGGTTGTACTCGAAGGTCGTCGGCTTGATGCGCGACCAGCGCGACGGGAGGAACCGGCGCGGCTCTGCGAACAGCGCCGGATCGTGGTGCATGTGGAAGATGCTGAGGAACAGCTCCGTGCGCCGCGGCAGGAACACGCCGGCGAGCTCGTGGTCCTCGGCCACGATGCGCGGATGCAGGGGCACCGGCGGGAGCAGCCGCATGCTCTCCTTCACCACCGCGTCGAGGAGCGGGAGCTTGCCGAGCTGCTCGATCGTCGGCGCCTCGCCCTTCAGGACACCGCGGAGCTCGTCCGAGAGATCGGCCGCGACGTCCGGGTGCGACGCGAGCAGGAGCAGCGTCCACGCGAGCGCGTTGGTGCTCGTCTCGTGGCCCGCGGCGAAGATCACGCCGGTGTGGCCGACGAGCTCGTCCTCGTCGAGCGCGGAGCCGTCCTCGTCGCGCGCCGCCACGAGCATCGAGAGCATGTCGCGCCCGACGCCGTCGCCGCTCCGGCGGCGCTTGTCCGCGAGCAGGGCGGCGGTCCGCGCGTCGATCTCGTGCGTGAGGTCGAGCCAGCGCCGGTAGGTGGTGCGCGGCAGATCGAGCCGCAGGAGCATGCCCCACGAGAACA
Organism: Labilithrix sp.; assembly: GCA_039809525.1. GTDB lineage: Bacteria > Myxococcota_A > Polyangia > Polyangiales > Polyangiaceae > Labilithrix. The sequence continues at coordinate 3,551 of JBDHVD010000414.1, forward strand.
TCGCGACGAGCCACTCCTGCATGCGCTTCGCGAGCTCGACGCCGCGCGCGCCGACGTCCTCGCCGAACAGCGTGGTGGTCGCGATCGCGAGCGTGAGTCGCGTCATGTCCTCGAGCACGTCGCGGCGCTCCCCCGGGCGCCACTCGTCCAGCGCGCGCTCGGTGAGCCGCACCATGTCGTCGCGGTACGCGTCGATGCGCGTCTTGTGGAACGCGGGCATCAAGAGGCGCCGGTGGCGGCGATGCTCGTCGCCGTTCACGTGGAAGAGACCGGTGAGCGTCCGCGTGATCGGGCGCGTGCGCGGGGTGACGTCCTCCTCCGGGTAGAAGACGCCCGGCAGCGCATACGCGTGATAGCGCTCGTGCGCGGTCAGGACCTCGCGGTTGATGTCCGCGCCGGTCGCGATCACGATCCCTCGTCCGCCCGGGGACACCATGCGGGCGGGCGCTCGCACGACGGTCGTGAGCCTCCCGTAGCGCGCGAACAGCCGCCCGGCGGTGCCGATCGGATCGCGTCCGAACGCGAGCAGCCGCGGGAGGGCGCCGAGGCCGGGCAGCGGCGCCGGTCCGGGCGCGTCGTGCAGGGTGGTGGCGCTCACGCGCGCGAGTCTACCGTACGAACCTCACGCCTCGCACTCGCTCGGCATGCTCCAGAAGTCCTCGTCGCCGCTCTTCGGCCGGAGGCGGTACTCGACCGTGCCGGGCTCGGCGGTGATCGTGAGCTCGGTCGTGGCGCCGTCGCTGGTGATCGCGATCACGTTCGCGGCCTTCAGCGACCACGTGGCCGGCGTGTCGCTCCAGCGCGCCTCGCCTTCGTCGGAGACGTGCAGGCGCGAGACCGTCGCCTTGCCGTCGGCGGCGAACGTGATCTTCGACATGTTGCCGAACACGCCCGGCGCGGGACCGAACACGGTGCTGCCCGGGAGCGCCTCCTTCAGCCCGGAGAGGTCCTTCGCCTTCAGCTTGCCGGTCAGCGTCGGCAGCGCGAGGTTGCCCTTCAGCGCGTCGCGCACCGGCTGCGCCCACTTGCTCGTGGCGACGATCGACTCGAACTGGCCGCAGGTGGAGACCGCCTTGCCGAGGTCGCTCGCGATCTCGCTCAGCATGGTGCCGTCGCCGCAGACGTCTCCGCGCGCGCGCGCCTTCGCATGATCGACCGCGGCCTTGTAGTGGGCGAAGGCCTGGTTGTACGCGGCCGGCGAGCACTGCTGGCGCGCGGCGACGACCGCCGCCTCGTCGCTCTCGGGATCGTCCGACGGAGCGTCCGCCGGCGCGGCGGTGCACGCGGCCGCGGCGAAGACGAGCGAGAGGAGACCGAAGGTTCCGACCAGCGGGCGACGCATCATGACGGGGCGTCCAGCAAGCGGTGGGCCATTGTCCTACATGTGCCCACCGGATGCGGTTGCGCATCATTCCGCGCAGTTGCGCGCGTGCGCATGGTGCAATCTCACACCAGGAGCGGATCTCAGTTCACCATCCGCTCCGTCGCGGGCGCGTCCTCGGCGATCGCGCCGAGCGCGTGGCGGAAGCTCCGCGCGTCCGGATGGCGGGCGGCGCGGTCCTTCGCGAGCGCGCGCGCGAGCACCTCGTCGAGCGCTCGGGGGATCGATCGCCGCGCGACCTGCGACGCGCGCGGCGCGTCCTCCTGGATCAACTTCGCGTAGATCGCCGCCATCGTGCTGGCGAAGAACGGAGGCGCGCCGGTCACCATCTCGAAGACCACCGCCGCGAGGCTGTAGATGTCCGAGCGCACGTCGAGCGGCTCGCCGCGCGCCTGCTCGGGCGACATGTACATCGGCGTGCCGACGATCGCGCCGGTGCTCGTGAGCTTGTTCGAGGGCTCGGCGATCGACTTCACCAGCCCGAAGTCCACGAGCACGCTCCGCTCGGGCGCGCCCGTGCTCTTCGCGAGGAACACGTTGCTCGGCTTGATGTCGCGGTGGAGCAGGCCGTGCTCGTGCGCGGCGGCGAGGGCCGACGCGAGCTCGATGCCGATGCGCTGCGCGTCCGGCCACGCGAGCGGTCCGCGCTGGAGACGATCGGCGAGCGTCTCGCCCTCGAGCAGATCCATCACCAGGTAGAACGTGCCGCCGGGCGCGACGTTGAAGTCGTGCACCTGCACGATGCCCGGGTGACCGAGCGCGCTCGCCGCCGTGGCCTCGCGCTCGAAGCGGCGGATCGCGGCCTCGCCCGCCTCGGCGCCCGCGAGGATCGTCTTCACCGCGTAGCGCCGCCCGGTGCGCAGGTGGCGGGCGGCGAACACCGCGCCCATGCCGCCCGCCCCGAGCGGCTCCTCGATGCGGTACGTGTTGCCGAGCACCGCGCCGGTGGTGATCACCTGGGGCGCGCTGTCGATCGTCGAGGCATGACCGAGCGCGACCGCCTGCGGGCTCGGCGGGGGCGGCGTCGGCGCGGCCGGCGGCGGCGGCGTTCCCTCCTCGATGAGGCCCATCGCGCTCGCCTCGAGCACGAGCCGCTCCGCGAGCTGCGGCGTCGTCCCGAGGCCGCGCGCGATGTCCGCGGTGGTGAGCTCCGGCTTCTGGCGCGCGATCGCCGCGAGCTCTCCCAGCCGGCGGAACTTGGCCCGCTGCTTGATGCTCACGCCGATGAAGATCCCGCTGACGATGCACGGCACCACGCCGAGGAAGAAGCCGAGGATCCAGCCGGCGCGGCGCTCCATGAACGAGCCCTCGCCGAGGACGACCATGAGGAAGCCGAGGAGCGCGATGAAGCTGCCGCCCAGGAGGCCGATGCCTCCCACCACGAACAGGACGAGCGTCCGCCCGGTCATCGACCGGTTGAACAGCTCGTAGCGGTCGAGGCGAACGCGCATCGCCGGGGATGGTAGCGTGAGGGCGTGAAACCGTCGTCCGCTCTCGTCGGCCGCACGCGCGATCGCGAGGCGATCGCGGCGCGTCTCGAGGAGGGCGCGCGGCTCGTCACGCTGCTCGGACCGGAGGGCATCGGCAAGACGGCGCTCGCGGCGGAGATCGCCCGCGCGCGCGAGGCGCTGGTCGTCTCGCTCGAGGGCGCGGCCGGCGAGCCGGCGGCGATCGATCGGATCCTCGTCGCGTGCGGCGCCCCGGGCGGCGACGTCGCGGCAGCGCTCGCCGAGCGGGGCGAGCTGCTCCTCGTGCTCGACGGCGCGACGAAGGCGTCGGGCGCGCTCGTCGCGCGGCTGCTCGAGCGCGCGCCGGAGGCGACGGTGCTCGCGACGTCGCGCGAGCGGCTCGACGTCGAAGGGGAGATCGTCCACGAGCTCGGCCCGCTCGACGTCGCCGGAGGCGACGCGGTCCTCGTCCTCGTCGCGGCGGCGAAGCGCGCGGCGAGCACGTATGCGCCGCGGCCCGAGGACGTCCCGCACCTCGTCGCGATCGCACGGACGCTCGAGGGCGTCCCGCTCGCGCTCGAGCTCGCGGGCGCGCGCCTGCCGCTCGTGGGCGCGCCGATGCTCGCACGCGAGACGCGATCGCCGCTCGAGGAGGCGGCGCAGCGATCGTTCGATGCGCTGGGCGCGGGCGATCGCCAGATGCTCGCGATGCTGTCGGTGTTCCGCGGCGGGTTCACCGTCGAGGCCGCCGCACGGGTGGCGGATGCGGACGTCGCGCACGTCGCCTCGGCGATCGACGGGCTCCGCGCACGCTCGCTGCTCCGCACGCGCGACGCGTCGGCCGCGCGCTTCGATCTGTACGCGCCGCTCCGCGGCGTGGTCGTTCGCGCGCTCCCGGCGGTCGTCGCCGCCGCGCGCGAGAGGCACGCCGCGTGGTTCGTCGCCGAGGCCGAGGCGGCTGCCGCGCGCGCGCACCACGATCCGGCCGCGCGGCGCCGGCTCGTCGACGAGCGCGACGAGCTCATGGCGGTGATCGAGCGGGCGACCTCGGGCCGGCCGAGCGCGCGCGAAGCGGAGCCGGCGCTGCGCGCGATCGTGGCGCTCTCCACCGTGCTCCTCGCGCGCGGTCCCGTCGCGGCGGTCGCCGCGATCGTCTCTCCGCTCGTCGAGCGCACGCGCGACTCGGGCGCGGATCCGAGGCTGTCGGCGCGCGCGACCGCCCTCCGCGGCGCGATCCGGCGTGAGCGCGGCGACGTGCGGGCGTCGCTCACCGATCTCCTCACGGCCGAGTCGATCGCGCGCGCGGTCGGTGACGAGCTCCTCGCCTCCGATCTGCTCGTCGAGCTCGGGCGCACCGTGCTCGCCGCCGGCGAGGTGGCCTCGGCGCGCGAGCACTTCGATCGTGCGGCGCGGGCCTACGCCTCCCTCGGCGCGCGATCGGCCGAGGCGCACGCGACCGCGCTGCTCGGAGCGACCTCCGGCGTGCTCGGCGACGTCGCGGCCGCGCGCGCGCTCCTCGAACGCGCGTGTGCGCTCTCCGCGCGGGACCGTCTCGCCCGGCCGGCGCTGCTCGTCCTGCTCGCGCGGGCGTGCGCCGAGGCCGGCGATCACCGGGCGGCGGCGGACGCGATCGAGGAGGCGATCGCGCTCGGTGCCGCCGAGGACGACGTGCATGCGCGGGGCGACGCGCTCGTCCTGCGCGCGCTCGCGCAGCACGATGCGGGCGATCTCGACGGCGCCGCGGCCGCGCTCGAAGCGGCGCGCGACCTCTTCGCCGGGCACGGGCTCGATGCCGACGCGGCCATCGCGCGCGGATGGCTCGGCGTCGTCGCCCGCGAGCGCGGGCGCGCGGCGGCCGCCTATGCGCTCCTCGCCGATGCGCGCGACGCGTGCGCCGCGGGCGGCCGGCCCGCGCATGCCGCTTCGTTCGGCGTGCACCTCG
>JBDHVD010000415.1:0-8299 GCA_039809525.1 Labilithrix sp.
GCGAAGGGCGGGAGCGACGACGAGGACAACCTCCGCGTCCGCTGCCGCGCGCACAACGGTCTCCACGCCGAGGACACCTTCGGCAAGGAGCATGTCCGCTCTCGCATCGAGGCGCGCCAGCGCAAGGCCGCCGCGAAGAAGCGCGCACGCGCGACCGCCAACGCAGGCGCCTAGGTCACGGAGACGGCGCGTACTGCGTTCCGTTCCACGTGTAGCGGAGGTTCTTCGTCTTCCCCCACGGCAGGAGCAGCGGTTCGATCGAGCCGCCCGGTTTGTCCTCGGGCCAGGGATACGTCTTCTCCGACCAGCCCTTTGCCATGCCGGGGCGGACGTCGACATCGAAGCCCTTGCCGCCTTTCGCCGGAACGAACTGGACGAGGCCCTGCAGGCGGTTCGAGCCCTGCGATCGTCCCGTTTCGATCGAAAAGACGCGCCCGACGTTCCCGTTCTTCACCTGATAGATGAAGAGCCCGTCGACATCGACGCGGTCGCCGCCACCGCTGGGCGCGACGTGGCGAACGCCGCGCACGACGATCTCGGCGCCGCCGTCGCCAGTGAGATCGCGTGCTGTCACCTCGCTGATGTCCTTCTCGTCGGCGAATTGGGTGAGCGAGAGGCGTGCGTAGCCGGCGCCGCCACGGATCGCCGGGCCGAGGACGACGATGTCGCGTCCGACGAGGAGGATGCGCTCGCGCTGCTTGTCGCCGTCGAGTTGGATCTCGAAGTCGAAGCGGGGCTTCGTCCCCGGGGCGACGCCTGCATCCTTGTAGTAGGCATCGAGCACCTGCTTCCCGAGATCCGAATGCTGCGTGATGCGCGGCGCCGATGTGTCCTTCGCGAGCGCCGGCTGCGCGGGCTCGCCCGCCGCCGCCGCCCCTGCGGGCGCCGGCTTGCCCTCCTGCGCGACTTCGCTCGCCTTCGCGAACTTCGCCTTGTCGTAGCGGTAGGTGCGCGAGCGGACAGTCCCCCACGGCAGGAGGATGGGCTCGACGTCGCTCGCGACCGTCTCCTTGAAGCTCGCCGCATCCCAGCCGACGGCCGGCTCGACCGCGATCTCGATTTCCTTCTGCGAGACGCGCGCGGAGCTCGTCAGCTTCTTCTTGCCGTCGCTCGAGGCGATGCCAATCTGGTGCGCGAAGACGGTCACCGGCTCGTCGCCCGGTACGAGGCTCCAAACCTCGAGGATCTCGTGCGTCGCGCTCGGTTGCGCGAGGCGCTTGCGGACCACCAGGTCCTCCTTGCCGCGGCCCGTCACGTCGCGAGCTTCGACCGACACGATGTCGCCCGCGACCTGGCGCCAGAAGAACTGATGCCCCGACCGATACCCGGGCCCGCAGATGGTGAAGAAGTTGCCGAAGACGCTCACCCGCTCCTTGCGCTCGTCGCCGGCGAGATCGGCATAGATGTCGATCCGCGGCTTCTCGCCGGCGAGGTTCTTCTGCGAGAGCAGCCCCTCCACCACCGCCTGTTCGGGCGCGGTCGGAAGGGCGGGGAGATCGTTCGGCTTGTCGCCGCCGCCGGGGCCCGTCGCGACGACGCCCTTCACCGTGCCGTCGATCGAGTGGTAGCGAAGCGCGCCGCGGAGACCGACGCGCATCGTGCGCGCCTCCGGGAACGACGCCCACGGGATTGCCGCCTCGAACACGTAGCCACCCTTCGCATCGTTCTCGACGATCTTCGCGCCGGCGACGTCCTGTCCCTTGTTCGGGCCGGAGAGCCATTTCACCGCGCCGACGCTCGAACCCGGCTTCCCCGCCCAGAACCCGAGCTCGTAACCCTTCAGCGCACCGCGGCCGGACGGGAAGGCGATCGCCATCGAGACGTGGTCCTCGTCCGGCGAGTGCTTGCCCGAGCGCGAGCCCTTCGGATCGCTGACCTCGGCGGCCACGTACAGCTTCGCGTCGTCGTACATCACGGCGACCTCGAGCGAGAGGCCTTCCGCCTTTCCGGCGACCGTCTCCCTGGCCGCGACGCGCGGATGCCATTCCTTGAGCATCCCGTCGAGCTTCACCGGGCTCTTCCTGTCGACCTCCTCCGCGCGCAGCGCGCCGCCCATCGCGACCTCGGAGCCGGTCGAGCCCTCCTCGCGGTTGCCCGCGCCCCCGAGCGCGCCGATGCCGCCCTGCTGCTGGGCGAGCTGGCCGATCGAGCCGACGTCGTCGGACTTCTTCGCCTCGGCCCCGCTCGGCGATTTCGCATCCGAGCTTCCGGTGGCTCCGCCTCCACAGGCGGTGAGGACGACGACGAGGACCGCGGGCGCGACGTTTCGCATCACGCGTGGCAGCGTAACCGATCAGGCGCGGCGCGACATCGGCCCGAGGTCCTTGCCCACGACCTCGGAGCGCTGGAGCAGCTTGAGCACCTCGATCATCGGGACGATCGACGCGGACAGACCGATGAGGATGAGCCACTGCGTGTCGTCGAGCGCGTACGTATCGAAGACGCTGCGGAGGCTCGGGAACACGATCGCGACGAGATGGATCGCCGCGCTCAGCGCGATGGCGAGGAGGAGCGGACGCGGCAGGACCGGACGCAGCTTGAGGAACGAGGCCGTCGCCGAGCGGCAATTGAGCGCGTGGAACAGCGGCGAGAGCGCGAGGAGCGAGAACGCCATCGCCCGCGCGAACGCGCCCGGCTTCGATTCGCCGGTCACGCCCGCCCACGGCCACACGTAACAGAGGATGGCGAGGCCACCCATGATGAGGCCCACCGCGCCGATGCCGAGGTACTCGCGCGCGCCGAGCAGGCCGGACGTCGGCTTGCGCGGGGGCTCCTGCATCTGCGTCGGATCCGGCGGGTCGACGCCCAGCGCGAGCGCGGGGAGGCCGTTCGTCACGAGGTTGATCCAGAGGATCATCAGGGGGCGGAGGCCGAGCCAGTTCGGCATCACGCTCGCGACGAAGACGGTCACGATGAGGCCGGCGTTCGACGAGAGCAGGAAGAAGATGAACTTCTGGATGTTGCGCCAGATCGCGCGGCCCTCGGCGACCGCATGCACGATCGTCGCGAAGTTGTCGTCGGCGAGCACCATGTCCGCCGCCTCGCGCGCGACGTCGGTGCCGTTCCGGCCCATGGCGATGCCGATGTGCGCTTCCTTCAGCGCGGGCGCGTCGTTCACGCCGTCGCCGGTCATCGCGACCACGTGGCCATGCGCCTTGAACGCCTTCACGATGCGGAGCTTCTGCTCCGCCGTGACGCGGGCGAACACGCGGACGCGATCGATGCGGTCGGCCAGCTGCGCATCCGACAGTTGCTCGAGCTCGAGACCGGTCAGCGCGATGGCCTCGTCGTCCCAGAGCCCGATCTCCTGCGCGATCGCCACCGCGGTCAGCTTGTGATCGCCGGTGATCATCACCGCCCGGACCTGCGCCGCCTCGCATTCGGCGACCGCCTCCTTCACGCCCACGCGGGGCGGATCGATCATCCCGACGAGGCCGAGGAACGTGAGGCGCTGCTCGATGTCGACGCTGCGCCGGTCGTCGTCCTGCGAAGGCGGCGGGCTCGAGGCGGTGGTCGACGAGAGCTCGCGTCGCGCGACGGCGAGGACGCGGAGCGACGCTCGGCTCATCCGCTCGGCCTCGGCGAGGATCTCCGCGCGCTTCGCCTCGTCGAGCGGCTCGATGCCGTCCTCGTCGTGATACGCGGTGCATCGCGGCAGGAGCACGTCCGCGCTGCCCTTCGTGTGCGCGATCTCCTTGCCGGCGGCGTCGAGCGTCACGACCGTCATCCGCCGGCGGTCGCTGTCGAACGGCAGCTCCTGCAGGACCTGATGCGAGGGCGCGACCGACTCCTTCGGCAGTCCGCCCTTGGCCGCGAGCGTGAGCAGCGCGCCCTCGGTGGGATCGCCGATGACCTTCCAGCTGCCCTCCTTCGTCTTCTCCAGCTCGGCGGTGTTCGCCAGCGTGATCGTCGCGAGCAGATCGCGGAGCGCCGGCCGCTCGTTCGCGTCGACCGCCTTCTCGTGGACCTCGACGATCTCGCCGCGCGGGTCGTAGCCGGTGCCGGTGACGTCGTACGACCGGCCGCCCGCATAGACCTCGCGCACGGTCATCTCGTTCTGCGTGAGCGTGCCGGTCTTGTCGCTGCAGATCACCGTGGCGGCGCCGAGCGTCTCCACCGCCGCGAGCTTGCGCACGATGGCGCCGCGCTTCGCCATCCGCTGCATCCCGAGGGCGAGCGTGATCGTGGTGATGGCCGGCAGCCCCTCGGGGATCGCGGCGACGGCGAGGCTCACCGCCTCGAGGAGGAGCTCGTGCCAGGTGCTCTGTCCGCGGAACAGGCCCCACGCGAACATCACCGCGCTGATCGCCAGACACGCCCAGAGGATGCGCTTGCCGAACGCGTCGAGCTTCTCCTCGAGCGGCGTCTTCTGCGCCTCGGCCTCGGCGAGCATGGTGGAGAGCTTGCCGAGCTCGGTGTGCTTGCCCGTCGCGACCACGATCGCGCGGCCCTTGCCACGCACGACGGCGGTCCCGGTGAACAGCATGGTCGCGCGATCGCCGATCGGCGCGTCCTCGGCGAGCTCCGCCCGGGCGTCCTTCGCGATCGGCAGCGACTCGCCGGTGAGCGCGGCCTCCTGCGTCGCCAGGTTGATCGTCTGCAGCAGGCGCGCGTCGGCGGGCACCGCGTCGCCCGCCTCGATCTCGAGCACGTCGCCCGGGACGAGCGTCGCCGCGGGCACGATCTTCACGACGTCGCTCCGGCGCACGCGCGCGGTCGGCGTCTGCATCTTCTTCAGCGCGTCGAGCGCCTGCTCGGCCCGGCGCTCCTGGTAATAGCCGAGCACCGCATTGAGCACGACGATGAGCCCGATGGCGATCGCGTCGCCGTAGCGGACGAGGAAGCTCCCCTCGGCCTTGCCGCTCGCGCCGTTGATCGTGGCGATCACCGCGGCCACGAGCAGGGTGAGCACGATCGGGTTCGCGAACTGCGCGAAGAACTTCTTGAGCGCGCTCGGAGGCTCGGCCGACGGCAGCTCGTTCGGGCCGTGCTCTTCGAGCCTCGTCTTGACGGCGTCCTCGGACAGACCCTTCACCGGATCGCATCCGAAACGCTCGAGCAACGACTCGACCGTGCCTGTGTGGAATCGCGTCGTCTTCGTGCTCACGCGCGCGGCGAGCTTACACCGGCTGGCCGCGCCGCGTCGCGCGGACTTCGGTCAGGCTTCGTTGCATCTTGCAACGGCGGAGGGCTCGGCGCACGGCTCGCCGAGCTCGCCGATGGCGCGCTCAGCGTCCGGCCTTGCGCTGCTGCTCCTGCGCCTGCTCGGCTTCCATTTCCTCGAGGGCGGCCGCGAGCTCGTCCTGCTCGCTGCGCGCCGCGGGCGTGGGCGCGGGGGCCTCGACGCGCTTCGGCGTCTCGGCGCGGACCGGCGGAGCCTCCTCGGGCGGGAGGAGCCCCATCTTGCGCTTGAGGGCCGCGAGGTCTTCGTCTGCGCTCGCGCCGCGCTCGAGGGTGGCGAACTTCGAGGCCAGGATGTCGCCCGTGTACTCCTCCTGGATCTCGCCGGCCGCCTCGGCCTCGGCCTCCATCTGATCGATCTTGCCGGCCATGCGCTCGAACGTCTCGAAGGCGCTCTGGTCCTTGAGACCGTGCATGGTCTCCTGGATCGCCTTCTGCGCTTCCGCGCGCTTCTTCCGCGCGACGAGGACGTTCTTCTTGCGCTTCGCCTCCTCGATCTTGTCGTTCAGCATCCGAAGCGCCTTCTTCAGCTGATCGACGGCGTTCTTCTGCTTCGTCCACTGATCCTTGAAGGTCTCGGCGAGCTGGTCGTGCTCCTTCTTGCGCTGGAGCGCCTCCTTCGCGAGCTCCTCGTTGCCCGCGCGGAGCGCCATCATCGCGCGGCGCTCCCACTCGGCCGCGTGCGCCATCTCCTGCTCGTACTGCTTCGCGAGCCGCTTCTCGTCCGCGATCGAAGCAGCCACCTGCTTCTTCGCCTCGACGAGCTGGTTGTTCATGTCGAGGACGACCTGGTTCAGCATCTTCTCCGGGTCTTCGGACTTGCTGATCAGATCGTTCAGGTTGCTTTTGATGAGCTGCGCGAGACGGCTGAAGATACCCATGACTGATCGCTTCCCTTATTTCCCGGAACGAGGACGGACCGACGCGGCCTTCGACAGCTCGGCGAGCTGGGGCACCTGCTGCGCGAGCGTCACGTCGATCTCGTCGAGCGCCGCCGCGAGCTCGTTGTAATCGAGGTTCTCGAGCTCGAGCGCCGCGACGAGGACGATCTTGCCCTCCTCGATCCCGAAGCTCGTGTGGACGAGCGACTTCGCGTTCAGCTGGAGGAGCTTCTCGAACAGGGCCGCGTTCGCCGTCGCGTTCCCCTCGATGTCGCCCACGTGGACGCGCAGGACGACGAGGGGAGGATCGACGCGCAGCGCCGTCGGGGGCATGTTGTCCCCGCCGCGTACGAGGAAGGTGCCGGGTTGGTCGTCCACCGGCGAGAACTGCCGGTTCATCTTGCCGAGGTACGCTTCTACGTCGTTGACGCTTCGCATGGCTCTCGTGTGGGTCTCCGTTCCCTTGCCGCGTACGAGGGTCAGCATCTTCGGGGGCGAGCGGTTCGAGCTTCGAACCTAACCACCCGATCGGAGCCGCCCAGGTTCAGACTTACGAATCCCGCGTGAATCCGCGAACGGAAGTCCACGCCGGTGTTCGAGCCTACGCCCATCGACCGTGCTTGAAAACCAGGGTTCTCAGCCGACAATTCCCTGCTACGCTCCGTCGGGATGGCAGCGGAGCCCGGCCTTGCCCCGGGATCGATAATCGGCGGAATCTACAAGATTCGCCGGCTGATCGGTCAGGGAGGTATGGGCGAGGTCTATGCAGCGGAGGCACGAGGCGGCGAGAAGGTCGCGCTCAAGGTGCTCCACGAGCGCGCCGCGCAGGACCCCGACCTCGTCGCGCGCTTCAACCGCGAAGCGGACATCGCGAAGAAGATCGTCTCGCCCTACGTCGCCGGGATCCTCGGCGCGGGCAAGGAGCGCGACGGCCGCCTGTGGATCGCGTTCGAGCGCCTGGTCGGCGAGGGCCTCGACGAGCGCCTCCGCCGCGAGCACTACCTCTCGTTCGCCGAGGTCGCGCCGATCATCGAGGACGCGCTGCAGGGGCTGAACGCGGCGCACGACGCGCACGTCGTCCATCGCGACATCAAGCCGGCGAACCTCTTCATCGAGAAGCGCAAGCTCACGCCCGCGGAGATCCAGGCGGGCGAGCACGAGGAGCGCACGCGCATCCTCGACTTCGGCGTCTCGAAGATGAAGTCGAACGCCGCGCGGAAGAGCGAGCCGTCGCTCACCGCGTTCGACGCGACGCTCGGCAGCTTCGCGTACATGGCGCCGGAGCAGGTGCGCGGCTCGGCGCGCGTCGACGAGCGCGCGGATCTCTACGCCCTCGGCGCGGTCGCGTTCCGCGCGCTCACCGGGCGCCTGCCGTTCGAGGGTTCGAACGCGCTGACGCTCATCGCGCTCAAGCTCGATCGCGATCCGCCCACGCTCGCGCAGACGACGGGCGACACGTGGCCGGCGGCGATCGAGAAGTTTCTCTCGAAGATCATGGCGCGCGAGCGCGAGAAGCGCTTCGGCTCGGCGATGGACGCGCTCGAGGCCTGGCGGAAGGTCTGCCGCGTGATGGGCAACACGCGCCGTCGTGCGCCGCCGCCTCCGCCCCCCGAGCCGTACTCGATGCGCGACGAGCCGACGGCCGCGACGTTCACCGACGCGGGCTCGCCGAGCATCGCGCCTCCGACGCGCCGGCGCTGATTCAGCGGCAGGCGCCGGCGTCCGCGCCGAGCGAGGCGCACGCCTCGCGATCGACGACCGCCTCGCGCAGGTGGAAGAGGCGGCAGTTGAGCGTGTCGCCGCTCTCCGGACCGTCGAGCCCTTCGCCGCCGCCGTCGGTGCCGGCGTCGCGGAACGAGAAGTTCGCGCACGCCGTCTTGCAGTCCGGCAGGGAGGGGAAGGGCGCCGCGCCCGAGTCGGGGCCGCAGGCCGAGAGGGTCACCTCGCAGAAGGCGGTGCATCGATCGCCGCAGAGCCCGGCGCCGAACGGCCCCGCCGCGGCGCAGTAGGCGGCCGGATCCGTGAGGGCGGGGTTCCCCGCGTAGTACTGCCGGCAGGCGAGGGACGGCGCCTTCTTCGACTCCCACGGATCGCCGGGCGGGACGTGGGCACAGAACGCGAGGCAGGCCTCGTCCGAGCCGTACTGCGCGTGCTCGCCGGTGCAGTGCTTCTGCACGAGATCGCAGTATTTCGTGCACGAAGGCGGGGGCAGGTTGGTGCCGGCGTCGCCGTCGCCG
>JBDHVD010000416.1:0-8296 GCA_039809525.1 Labilithrix sp.
GGTCTTCGTCCTCGCATTCGCCGTGCTCGCCCCGTGCGCTGGGATGGCCGCGTGCGATTCGGAGTCGGCCGGCGCGCCGACGGAGCCCACCGGCGACGCCTCGAGCGACGCGGGGCTCGAGGACGTCCTCGTCAAGGACGACGGGCACGTGTGCGCGACGACGTCGACGCCGCCGGAGTGTGGCTCGAACCGGATGCTCCTCACGTGCGACGGAGGCCCGGTGTGCATCAGCGACGCCGGGATCGACTGCTACGGGAAGACCTTCGTCGACCGCCCCGAGGACGGGTGCACGAACCATTGCTGCCCCGACGAGGTCGGCGTCGCCGTCCGAGGGGAGCTTCCCCCCGGCTGCCGCCTCGTCGACATCCGCGTGCCGTCGGGCACGAGCTACGGTTGCTGCCCGTGCCGCTGATCTCGATCCGGGCGTCGCGCGCGCTCAGCCTGCGAGCGCGGCGCGCACGCGATCGCCGAGCACGCGCACGACGTCGGCCACCGGCACGAGCTCGGCCTTCTTCGGATCGGGCTCGGTGCGCGGCTTGAGCTCCACGTTGCCGTTCGCGAGCGCCTTCGCGCCGACGGTGACGCGCAGCGGGATGCCGAGCAGATCGGCGTCCTTGAACTTCACGCCCGGGCGCTCGTCGCGATCGTCCCACAGCACCTCGACGCCGAGCTTCCCGAGCTCGTCGTAGATGCGCTTGCCCTCGGCGAGGACGTTGTCCTCCTTGCCGATGGTGACGAGCTCGACGTGGTACGGCGCGATGCTCATCGGCCACTTGATGCCGTTCTCGTCGTGGTTCTGCTCGATGGCGGTCGCGACGAGGCGCGACACGCCGATGCCGTAGCAGCCCATCACGATCGGCTTCTTCGCCTGGCTCTCGTCGCTGAACTCGGCGCCCATCGCCGACGAGTACTTGGTGCCGAGGATGAAGATGTGACCGCCCTCGATGCCCTTGTACGACTTCAGCTTGCCCTGCTCGCAGTTGGGGCACGGATCGCCGGTGGTGGCGAGGCGGATGTCGGCGATCTCGCCTTCCCAGTCGCGCCCGCGGTTCACGCCGGTGAAGTGGTGGTCGGTCTCGTTCGCGCCGGTGACCGCGTTCTTCACCATCGCCGCCGCACGGTCGACGATCACCTTGCCCTTGAAGCCGACGGGGCCGGCGAACCCGACCTTCGCGCCGGTCGCCTTCTCGACCTCGGCGTCGCTCGCCATGTGGACCTCGTCGATCCCCAGCGCGCGCGCGAGGCGGATCTCGTTGAGGTCGTGATCGCCGCGCACGATCGCCATGACCACGTCGCTGCCCGCCACGTAGACGAGCGACTTGAGGAACTTCTCCTTCGGCTTGCGGAGGAACGACGAGACCTCCTCGATCGAGCCGACCTTCGGCGTGTGCACCTTCGCCTGGTCCTCGGCCGCCTCGCCCTCGTCGGCCGCCACCGGCTGCGCCTTCACCGTCGCGATCTCGACGTTGGCCGCGTAGTCGCACGTGTCACACGCGACGATCGCGTCCTCGCCCGAGTCGGCGAGCACCTGGAACTCCGCGCTGGTCGAGCCGCCGATCGCGCCCGGATCGGCGGCGACGAGGCGATAGACGAGGCCCATGCGATCGAAGATGCGGCAGTAGGCCTTCCGCATCGTCTCGTAGCTCTCCTTCGCCGCGTCCTCGCTGATGTCGAACGAGTACGCGTCCTTCATCAGGAACTCGCGGCAGCGGAGGAGGCCGCCGCGCGGGCGCGGCTCGTCGCGGTACTTCGTCTGCACCTGGTAGAGGTTCTTCGGCATGTCGCGCCAGCTCTTGATCTCGCGGCGCGCGATGTCGGTGACGATCTCCTCGTGCGTCGGGCCGAGGTGGAACTCGCCGCCCTTCCGGTCCTTGAGGCGGAAGAGCGTGTCGCCGTAGAGGTCCCAGCGCCCCGTCTCCTTGAAGTACTCGGCCGGGAGGAGCGCCGGCATCAGGATCTCCTGCGCGCCCGCGCGATCCAGCTCCTGGCGGACGATGTTCTCGATCTTGCGGAGGACGCGGAGGCCGAGCGGGAGGAAATCGTACATCCCGGCGCCGACCTTGCGGATGTAGCCGCCGCGCACGAGCAGCTTGTGGCTGGCATTCGCCGCGTCGGCGGGCGCTTCCTTGACCGTGGGGATGAGGGCGCGTGAGTAGAGCATCGGGAGGGCTGCGATCTACCACGGAAGCGCGCCGGCCGCGGCACGCTCGATCGTGATAGCCTGAGCGATCGAGATGGGTGGGAACGAAGCGGCTGCCCATGCGCTCGAGGAGCGTCTCCTCCGCATGCCGCTCGACGGCCGTCCCCCGGACCTGGCGATCGACGCTTTCCGCCGCGCCTTTCGCGCGGCCGTGTGGGCGACGCACCGGATGAGCCGGAGGCCCACGGGCTACGCCCCGGAGTTCCTCGAGCAGGACGGTTGGTGGAACCCGGGCATCGAGCGCCTCGTCTCGTACGTCGGCAGCGTCGAAGAATCGCCGTTCCTCTACGATCCCGAGCGGCCCGCCGCCGAACAGCGCAACCGCGTGCGCATCCTCGATGCGCGGACCGGCGAGCGCGTGCCCGCCAGCGCCCGAAGGGTGCTCGCGACGGCCGGGCTCAGCGGCCTTCATCAGATCCGCGTGGTCGTCTGCGACGGGCCGGAGCTGCTCGGCTGGTTCGGCGGCTTCCGCGAGGAGCCCTTCACGCGCGACGACACGGCGCTGTTCCAGCGCATGGTGCCGGCGCTCCGCACGGCGCTCCTGTGGAGGCGCCGCCTGCTGCGCGCGGACGAGGTCGTCGCCGGCTTCGAGGCCGCGATGGAAGCGCTCGCGTGCCCCGCGTTCGTCATCCGCGGCGGACGGACGATCGAGCACGCGAATGCGTGCGGGCGCGCTCTCGTCGAGCTCCGCGGCAGCCGTGCGCTCGCCCGCGAGCTCGTCGAGAGCGCGAGGCTCGGTCAGGCCGAGCGCATCGCTCTCACCGGCGCCGGGGTGAGCCGGCTCGAGCTGTTCGTCGTTCGTGGGCGCACCGCCCGCTCCGAGGTGAACATCGCGCGCGCGACCGATCGATGGAAGCTCACGCGCCGCCAGCGCGAGGTGCTCGCGCTCATCGCGTCGGGCGACACGAACAAGTCGATCGCGACGAAGCTCGGCTGCGCCGAGGTCACCGTGGAGCTGCACGTCACCGCGCTCTTGAGAAAATCGGGCGCGGCGACGCGCACCGAGCTCGTCTCGCGGCTGCTCTCCGGCAACGACGGCTGGTGAAACGACGATTCACCAGCGGTTCTCCATGATGGCGAGGGGTCCGCGCGAAACTTAGCGAGTGACCATGGCTCTCTCTCACGTCGACTCACGTCGACCGGCGGCGGAAGCCCAGCCCAGGATGCGAGCGCCGACCCGCGCGTCGCCGGCGATACCCGGGACATCGATCACGAGAAGGCGCTCCTCGACGACGATGCGATGTGTCGCCCGATGGCGATGCGCGATCGTGCAAGCTCCTTTGACCACGACCTAGGGTTCTCCATGATGTCGTACGCGACGGACGCTCGATACGGTCGCTCTCGTGCGACTTCTGTCTCTCGCTCGGTCGAAGGTCGTCCTCGCCCTCACGGTGCTCGGTTCGGCCGCGTGCACGCCGGGGAGCTTCGCCGGATCGATCATCAAGTCGCCGACCCTGGACGGCTCGGCGCTGTGCAAGGCAGGGCGCATGAACCCGAGCCCGCTCGTCGTCGAGTGGTCGAGCAGTGCGCGTGCGCAGTTCGAGGCTCTGGCCAAGAACGGCCTCATCGTCGCGCGCTACACCGGCTGCGAGCTCCAGGTGCTCACCCAATGTCGCGGGCCGGGGGGGTACCGCTATACGTCGATCACGCCGAAGAACGAGCTCGAACAGATCCGGGGCGAGGACGAGCTCCACGCGAAGATCCCGCTCGGCGCCGCGCAGCTCGCGGCCGACCTGAAGCAATCGGGGCAGCTCACCGTCGACTCCACCGTCGTCGGTCGCTTCGCCGCCGAGAGCATCGACGTGCGCGAGAGCGGGCTCGTCGGTCGCTGCCTCGGCGCGACCCACGTGGTGAGCGGGCTCACGGTCGGCGCGTTCGAGCTCTCGAGCGGATCGTCGGGCGCGGTCTCCGCCGACGGCAGCGTGCTGCAGTTCGGTGGCGCCTCCGGCGGCTCGAAGCAGGAGCGGAAGGTCCTCTCCCATGACGGAGATGCACGCGCGTGCATCGCGCCGCGCGCGCCCGCTGCTCCGGCCGTCGAGCCGGCGACCCCCGAGGACGACGCCGCGCCTGCGCCGCCGCCGCCAGCTCCTCCGCCGAGACCGATCGACGCGCCGCCCGACGGGTGCGGCGCGCTCATCCGGATCGATCTCGCGCCACTGCCCGAGGCCGAGGCGCGCTACGCCGCGGAGGAGCAGCGCCGCGACGAAGCGCTCGCGGACGCACGCGACTCGGCCCGGACGCGACGGACCGTCGGCTACATCGTGGGCGGCACCGGCGCGGGCCTGCTCGCGCTCGCCGGCACGTTCGCCCTCCTCGGCGCAGGCCAGAACTCGAAGATCGAGGACGGCGGCTTCGCGAACAAGAACGAGATCAAGTCCGCGGAGGAGACCGGCGGCACGTACAACACGCTCGGCTGGGTGTTCGGCATCGGGGGAGGCGCGCTCTTCGCGACGGGCGCCGGGCTCGTCGTCCTCAGCCCGACGCCGGAGAAGGT
The DNA here is from genome assembly GCA_039809525.1 of Labilithrix sp. Classification (GTDB taxonomy): domain Bacteria; phylum Myxococcota_A; class Polyangia; order Polyangiales; family Polyangiaceae; genus Labilithrix. The sequence continues at coordinate 4,695 of JBDHVD010000416.1, forward strand.
CGACGACGCGCTGCTCGCGCCGAAGCGCCGCTTCGCGGGGGCGAAGTGAAGCCCCGCGCGCTCTCCCTCGCGTTCGCCGCCCTCGTCTTGCTCGTGGTCGCGTGCGCGAAGAAGCTGTCCGAGCTCGAGCCCTACCCGTGCGCGAACGACGGCTCGTGTCCCGACGGGCGCGCGTGCACGCCTTCGAGGGTCTGCGCTCCGGCAGCGGTCGACTCGCTCTGCCGCAAGGGAGAGACCGACTGCACGACGGCGGCTCCCGGCGGACGGTGCGCGCTCGGTGTCTGCGGACAGCCGTGCGACGGCACGCGCCTCACGTGTCCGGAGGGACGCGTGTGCACCGTCGCGACGGGCGCCGGTGGCGAAGGGGCGTGTCTGGCACCTTGCTCGAACGATTCGGAGTGCCCGGCGCACCTCGCGTGCCGACAGCTGGACGTGCGCGACGGCGAGGTGGTCCGCGCGTGCATCGCGCCGACCGAGAAGAGCGCGCTCGGCGCGAGCTGCCAGTCGACCGAAGACTGCGTCGCCCAGGGCAGCGCGCTCGTGTGCTTCGCCGGGATCTGCACGCTGCCCTGCAAGACGCAGAGCGACTGCGGCGCCGGACTGGTCTGCCCGGCGGGCGGCGGCGGGTGCCTGCTCGATTGCACGACGAACGAAGGAGCCTGCGACAGCGATCAGCGATGCTCCCCCATCTGGAGCGCCGGCATGCGCGGATGCACGGGCAAGGACAGCGCCGTCCCTGCGTGCGACAGCGTGAAGCCGCTGCTCGCCTGCAGCGGCATGTGCGGACAGAGCGCGAACAGCACGGTCCAGTGCTCGAGCGGGAGCTGCCCCGCGGGCTCGACGTGCGGGCCGAAGGGCTCGTGCGAGTGTGCCGCGGCCAAACGATGCGGCCCGAACGGCGCCGCGTGCACCACGAGCAGCTGCTCGAGCGGCGAATGGTGGTGCGAGCCCTCGCTGGCGAACATCGGCTGCAACGACCGCACGGCCAACGTCATGCGCGGCTGCATCTGCAAGGACGGTCGGCGGCTCGTCTCGATTTGCGGATCGAAGGTGAGCTGCGAGACGCGCTGCCAGGACGAGTGCGACGTCGTCGCGCAAGACTGCAAGGATCCGCAGAAGCCGAAGTGCGAGAGCGCCGGCGACAACTCGTTCGAGCACGATCAATGTGTGCCCCTCCCGGCCGCGCCGAAGCAGGAGGACCAGCCGTGCACCCGCGCGAACTTCCACGATGACTGCGACAAGGGTCTCTACTGCGCGAGGGTGCGGGCCGAGCCCGGCAAGTCGCCGGAGACGAGATGCCGTCGCTACTGCGTCCCCGGAGGGACGTGTCCGACCGGTCAGGTCTGCATCCTCTCGCGCGCGACGATCGACGAGACGTCCGATCTCCCCGTGTGCCGCGACCGCTGCACGTTCCCGGACGGAGCCGAGTGCGGGCCGGGCGCGCGGTGCACGTCGCTCGGAGGCTGCGTCGGCTTCGACGGCACGAACGAGCTCGACACCTTCTGCAGGGTCGAGACCGATTGCCGGAAGCCGCTCGTATGCGACTTCGTGACGAACCGCTGCGTTCCGACGTGCGCGCCCCCGCTGCGCGACTGTCCGGCCGGCTACACGTGCCCCGGCGCGTCGGACGCTGGCGCTCCGCCGAGCGACGCCGGGGTCGAGAGCGCGGCGGTGAAGTTCTGCCGGAAGGACGGCACGTGACTCGTCATACGAAGCGCGGCTGGCCGGTCGTCTCGAGCACGGCGAGCCAGAGCTCGCGGTCGGGATCGATGCGCTTCTTCGCCGAGAGCGCGAGCGGGAGCGGCACGTGGGTGAACGCGCGGTGCCATCGGCCGACCATCACGTCGGTCTTGCCGGCCATCGCCGCATGCACCGCCGCGCGGGCGAGCTCGTCGCAGAAGATGGCGTCGTTCGCGTCGGCGCGGACGCCGCGGACCATGTAGCTCGGGTCGATGTACTTCAGCGTGACCGGGATCTTCTTCTCCTTGAAGTAGGAGACGATCCGCGTCCGCAGGTGCGAGCCGATGTCGAGCGACGCGCTCTGGAAGCTGAGGTTGCCCGACGCGTCGCGCGGGGCGTTCTCGAGCGACGCCGGCAGGCTCGTCGCGCATCCTTCGGCCGCGACGACTACCGCGTGGCCCCGCGTCGCGAGGCGCTTCTCGAGGTATGCGAGGAGGCCGTTCGGTCCCTCGACCGCGAAGCTCACCTCGGGCACGAGGCACACGTTGACGTCGTGGCTCGCGAGCGTCGCGTGCGCGGCGATGAATCCGGCCTCGCGGCCCATCAGCTTCACCAGGCCGATGCCGCCGCGCGCGCTCGTCGCCTCGGTGTGGGCCGCGTCGATCGCCACCTTCGCCATCGCCACCGCGGTCTCGAAGCCGAACGTCTTGTCGACGAACGCGATGTCGTTGTCGATCGTCTTGGGCACCCCGACGACGGCGATCTTCTTGCCGCGACGATCGGCCTCCTCGGCGATGGCGTGCGCGCCGCGCATCGTGCCGTCGCCGCCGATCGCCAGGAGCATGTCGACGCCGTTCGCCTCGAGCGTGTCGACCATGACCTTCGGGTCGTGCCCGCCACGCGAGGTGCCGAGCATGGTCCCCCCGCGGCCGTGGACATGACGCACGTGGTCGGGCGTCAGCATCTCGGGCGCGAGGCCGGAGGCCGGATCGAGCCCCGCGAAGCCGTAGCGGAACCCGAACACCGTCTTGACCCCGTAGCGATGGAAGAGCTGGAGGACGATCGTACGGATGACGTTGTTGATGCCCGGACACAGCCCGCCCGAGGTGACGATCCCGGCCGTCGCCGTCGCGGGCGCGAAGTAGATCTTCTCGCGCGGCCCGGCCTTCTCGAACGCCCGCGTCGCGTCCACCGTCTGCCCCGCCGCGAGCTCGACCTGATGGAGCACGCGCGTGTCGTCCGGGACGAAGTCCGGCACCTCGTCGTCGGGCTCCGTCGAGAGCCCGAGGGGTGACGCGATCGTGCGGGGGCCGAGGGTGCGGACGGTCCAAGCGTTCACCCGGCCGTTGTTAGCACGCTGCGACGCTGGCGCGCGCGTTGCTTCTCATCCGTGGCATGCCGGAGGTCCCTCGCGCCGTCGAGATCGCGCTCGTCGTGGTGAGCATCGGGATGTTCGTGGGATCGCTCGTCGCGATCCCGTGGCTGCTCCGCCGCATGCCGGCCGATCACTTCGTGCGTCCGCCGAAGCCGACCGCCCTGTGGAAGGTGGTCCTGCGCAACACCCTCGGCGCGATGCTGGTGGCGATGGGGATCTTGATGCTGGTCCTCCCGGGCCAGGGCATCATCGCCATCCTCCTCGGCCTCTCGATCATGGACCTCGAGGTGAAGCACCGCGTCGTCCGGCGCCTCCTGTGCCAGGAGAAAATCCAGCACGCGGTGCAGAAGATTCGCGCGAAGGCCGGCAAGCCCCCGCTCGTGATCCCGCCTCACCGGGTCACGTCGTGAGCCGCGCGAGCGTCGCGTGCATCGCCTGGGCGACGTCCGCATCGTGCGTCAGGGGCAAGAGATGCGAGCTCGTGTCCAGCGCCGTGAACCGTCCGTTCGGCGCCGCCGCGGCCAGCTCCTCGCCCAGCGCAAACGCC
>JBDHVD010000417.1:0-8249 GCA_039809525.1 Labilithrix sp.
CGACGCTCGCGCGGAGCCGCACGCTCGCCCTCGAGGACGTCGCGGTCACCGCGCCGCTCACCGAGCTGTGGGGCGCGCTGCATGACCGTCTCGATGCCCGCCTCTTCCAATCGTGAGGGACCCATGCACGACCACGACCATCATCACGACCACGGCCACGACCACACCCACGAGAAGTGGTCGGGGCCGGGCCTGTTCCGCCAGCGCGCGCCGCGCCGTCCGCGCGATTTCCGCGCGCGGGCGTTCACCGTCGGGATCGGCGGACCGGTGGGCAGCGGAAAGACCGCGCTGGTGCTGTCGCTCTGCACGAAGCTCCGCGACCGCATGGGCCTCGGGGTGGTGACGAACGACATCTTCACGCGCGAGGACGCCGAGTTCCTCCAGCGCCACGAGGCCCTCCCCTCCCCGCGGATCCGCGCGGTCGAGACCGGCGGCTGCCCGCACGCGGCGATCCGCGAGGACATCACCCCGAACCTCGACGCGCTCGAGCAGCTGATGAAGGACTGCTCGCCCGAGCTGCTCCTCGTCGAGAGCGGCGGCGACAACCTCGCGGCGCAGTACAGCCGCGAGCTCGTCGACTTCACCATCTACGTCGTCGACGTCGCCGGCGGCGAGAAGGTCCCGCGCAAGGGCGGCCCCGGCGTCACCCAGAGCGACCTGCTCGTGGTGAACAAGATCGATCTCGCGACGCACGTCGGAGCGGACCTCGACGTGATGGCCCGCGACGCCGCGCGCATGCGTCAGGGCGGTCCGGTCGTCTTCGCGCGCTGCAACGTCGGCGACGGCGTCGACGCGATCATCGAGCACGTCCTCAGCGCGCGACGCGACGCGCTCGCGCAGGGCTGAGCGCCGCCACGAACTCCGCTTCGACCTCGACCGGCTCGAGCGTCTCGATCGCCACGCTGCGTCCGTCGCCGCGCGGGACCGCGCGCGAGATCGCCGGGACGAAGCGGACGCGCGCGACGTGCGTGGTGCCGTCGAAGTGGACGGCCGGGATGCGGAAGCGCGCGAGGAACACGCTGTCCGCGCCCTTGGTCCCGACCTCGAGCGCGCGCACCACGTCGACGAAGCCGCTGTCGACGAACAGCTGAGCCCAGATCTCCTCGTGCTCCGACCGACGTGGGCGCTGCATGGTCGCCACGGCGCTCGCGGTCGACCCCGAGTCCGGGTCACCGGTCGCCACGAGCGAGAGCGCCACGAGGACGCCGTCGGCCGCCCCCCGGGGGATGGGGGTGGTCGTCAGTGCCAGCTCTTCCCACGTCGAACAGCGGCGGACTCCAGACATCGATCCATGTGGAGTGCACGCATCGTGCCTCGGGCGCTCCGACGCAGAGTCGCGGGGTTACGCGCGCGCAGCGGATCCGGACGATCCCTGATCTGACGTGCCGGTCCCTCAGTCGAGGTCGGTGCGGAATTTCCGGCGTCCCGACGTGGATGTAGGCGCCGGACCGGCCGAAGCCGAAGCGTTCGCGCTCGCCTGGGGGACGCTCGCCGAGCCCGCCGCGGTCGAAGCTCCGCGCGGACCGTCACGCTTCACCGTCGTCGCGACCGGGGCGGCCTTGGCGCTCGGCGGCTCCGCGGACGGCTCGGCGCTCGGCGTGCTCGACGCCGTCGCCGCGACCGACGTGGTCGGCGGCGGCGTGACGACGGGCACCGGCTCGCTCGTCGCGCTCGCGGTCGCCTCGGCGCTCGGCGTGCTCGACGCCGTCGCGGCGACCGACGTGGTCGGCGGCGGCGTGACGACGGGCACCGGCTCGCTCGTCGCGCTCGCGGTCGCCTCGGCGCTCGCCGGCGGCGAAGTTTTCGTCTCGCCCGCAAACCGTGCACGCACGACGAGGCCGCCGCCGGCGACGACGGCGATCGCCGCCGCGGCCGCGAACAGCGGCGCGCGCGACGGAGGCGGCCTCGCGCTCGTGCCCGCCGGAGCGGGAGGCGGCGGCGTGCGCGGGGGCGGCGTCACGCGCTCCTCGCCGCCTCCACCCGCGAGCGCGGTGCGATCGTCGGCGAGCGCGTGCGGGTTGCCCGACCACGCGACGGGCGTGCCGGGCGGCGTCCCCGGCGCGGTCGAGGCCGCCGCGGGGACCGCTGCCTGCGAGGGCAGCGCGACGGTGCCGCTCGGCCCCGCCGGGCCCACCGGCGTCACCGGACCGGTGGCGGTCGCCGGCGGCGGGGGCGGCGTGCTCGGGAGCGAGATGGTGAACGCGAGGCTCGATCGACCGCGCGCCTTTCCCCAGGCGGCGATCGCCTCCTGGTACTCGCGCGCCGACGCGTAGCGGTTGTCGCGCTCGCGCGAGAGGCCCTTCATCACGATCGCGGCGAACTCCTCGTCGAGATCGGCGCGCACCTCGCGCACGTGCCGGGGCTCCTCGAGCACGATCTTGAAGAGCAGCTCGTTCAGGTTCGCCGCCGAGTACGGCAGCTCGCCGGACAGCGCGCGGTAGAAGATGACGCTCGCCGAGTAGAGATCGCTTCGCCCGTCGACCTCGCGTGCGCCGCGCGCCTGCTCCGGGGACATGTAGAGCGGCGTCCCCATCATCATCCCGGTGCTCGTCATCTGCGCCGGATCGTTGGCGAGCGGCTGGATCTTGGCGATGCCGAAATCGAGGATCTTCACCACGTCGCGCCGGCGGTTCGGCATCCGCGCGAGGAACACGTTGGCCGGCTTGAGGTCGCGATGGATGACGCCGGCGTGGTGCATCGTCCCGAGCCCCTCGAGGATCTCGAAGGCGATCGGCGCGAGGTCGTCGGGGCTCATCGGGCCCTGCGCGATGCGGTCCTCGAGGCTCGCGCCGTCGAGGAACTCCATCACGATGTACCGGTCGCCGTTCTCCATGTCGCCGAGGTCGAGCACGTCGCAGACGTGCGGCGAGCCGATGCGGCCGGCGGCCCGTGCCTCGCGCTCGAACCGCTGCGCGAACTCCGGCAGCGATGCGACCTGCTCGTGCAGCACCTTGATCGCGACCCGGCGCTCGATGCGGACGTTGACCCCCTCGTACACGGTCCCCATGCCGCCCTCGCCGATCCGGCGGACGACCCGGTACTTGTTGTCGAGGATCTGGCCGGGCTCGATCGGCATGGGAGGAGATCGATCCAGCTTATCGCCGGCTCACGGCGGCGTCACGTCCTCCACCCGGGGGACGTCCGGGGAGGTCGGATCGATGGTCACGTCGAGCCCGGCTTCCTGCCCGTCACGCTCGATGCGGAACGCGCGGATCGAGGCGCGCGTGCCGAACCCGTCGTCGGTATAGAGCTCGATCCGGTAGGTCACGCCCTGCTCGATCATGCCCGGCACGGTGAGCGTCAGCTCGGGCGTCTTCACCGATGGTACCCGGTACAGGGCGACGACGCGCCCCGAGCTCGCGTCGGCGACGCGCACCTCGACGCGCTTGTTCTGGTAGTCGGCGAGGTTCTTCAGGCGCGCGACGAACGGCCGTCCGACCTCGCGCGGAGGCGTCGGATCGTTGAGGTACTGGAAGGACGTGTTGTGATCGAACGAGACCACGTACGTCCCGTCGTCGGTCCGCAGGCTCTCGTCGAGCGGCAGCCGCCAGGCGTGGTCGCCGTTCGGCTTCGGCGTGACGTCGTAGCCGGGCACCCCGTCGTGATCGGCGTAGAAGTCGAGCCGGAACGGACCGTTCTGCCGGGGCACCGCGCCCTTCGCGAAGATCGAGGCGTCCTCCCCTCCGAGCGGCACGATCAGCCCGCGCGACTGCACGACGTTCGAGGCGTCGATCACGCGGTACTCGAACAGCTCGTTCACGTGGGACTTCATCCCGCGCACCGAGAAGCGGAGATCGGAGAAGTTGCTCGACGACACCTCGGTCTTCTGGAAGCGGTCGAGATCGGTGACCGCGAAGCAGGACGTCGAGAGAGCGGCCGCGAGGACCAGGAGCGAGCGGGCGAGCATCAGAACCTCACCTGCAAGGGATGACGGAACGCCGCCGCCTTCTTCTCGCTCCCGCCGCTGCCGAGCAGGTACCAGGCCGCGCCGCCCACGACGGCGAGCCCTCCGACGATCAGGAGGGCGTCGGTGACGCGCACGAACGTCTTGGCGCTGGAGCGCTCGTCCTCGAGGTCGAAGCTCCGCGGGCAGACGTCGTTCGGGCAGCGGTCCTCGATGTCGTTCGTCTTCCCGAGCGCGATGACGCCGGTGACGGTACCGGCCACGAGCAGGGCCGCGCCGCTGCCCATCAGGATCCACGGGCCGGGTCCGGGGCCGCTCGCCACCGGCGCGGTCACCGGCGCGACGGGCACCGGCTTCGGCGGCTCGCGGAGGACGAAGGCGTGCTGGTCGCGCGAGCCGGCATACGCCTCGAGCTCCCAGACCGCGTCCTCGTACCCCGCGAGCTTGGCGGTGACCACGTGATGCCCGGGCCGCACGCCGATCTCGAGCTTCGTCCCCTGCACCGGTCCGTACGCGTTCGTCACGCGCGCCCCGCGGATGGGGATGCGCTCGTCGAGGACGGTGACGCCGGGCTTGTCGAAGTCGAGCGTCAGGCGGACGACGCCGACCTGGAGGGTCTGGAGGTCGCGGACGATCTGCGCGCGCTCCTCGGCGTCGATGTTCGGCACCTCGCGGAGGTAGCGCGAATACGCCTCGATCGCCTCGCCGTCGCGCTCGAGACGCATCGCGCAGAAGCCCATGTTCCCGAGGATCTTCGGGGAGCCGGAGAGGTCGAACGCGGTCTTGAACTCGCGGTAGGCCTCCTCGACCTTCTCCCCTTCCGGATCCTGCAGGAGCGCGACGCCGGCGCGGAAGTGCTCCTTCGCCTCCTCGCTGATCTCGGCGGCGGGCGTGTCCGCGGCGTGGGCGACGCGCGGCGCTCCGAGCGCGAGGACCAGCGCGGCGGCGAACGTGGAACGACGGATGAACGACTTCATGGACGCTGAAAACCCCAGAGCTCTTCTTTCTGCGCGCGCGTGAGGAGCTGCTTCATCGCTTCCATGAGCGGGCGCCCCTCGTGCAGCACGTAGTACACCTGCTCGGTGATCGGAACCTCGACGCCGAGCTTCTTCGCGACCTGCCACGCGGCCTTCGCCGTGAGGTACCCCTCGGCGACGGTGCGCTGCGAGGCGAGGTACTGGGCCGGGTCGAGGCCCTCGGCGATCTTCGCGCCGAGCGCGCGGTTTCGCGAGAGCGGCCCCGTCGCGGTGAGGATCAAGTCGCCCACGCCCGACAGGCCCATGAACGTGAGCGGCTCGCCGCCCATCGCGACGCCGAGGCGCGCCATCTCCGACAGGCCGCGCGTGATGAGCGCGGCGCGGGCGTTCGTGCCGAGGCCGAGCCCTTCGCAGACGCCCGCGGCGATGGCGAGCACGTTCTTGAGCGCGCCTCCGAGCTCGACCCCGATGGGATCGCTGCTCGTGTACACGCGGAACATCGGCGTGTGGAGCGCGTCGGCGACGTCGGCCACCGCCGACGCATCGCGCGAGGCGACGACGACGTCGGTGGGCAGGCCCGACGCGACCTCGCGGGCGAAGCTCGGGCCCGAGAGGACGACGAGCGCGTCGCGCGAGACGTTCGGGATGCTCTCGGCGACGACGTCGAGCATCAGCTTGTCCGTGTCGGTCTCGATCCCCTTCGTCGCGATGACCACGCGCGCATCGGCCGGCACGTAGGGGGCCACGGCCTTCGCGACGCTGCGGAGGAAGGCCGAAGGCGGGACGAAGATCACGATCTCCGCGCCGTCGAGCACCTCCTTCGCATCGCTCGACGCGACGAGGTTCTTCGGCAGCGGGACGCCGGAGAGGAACACCTTGTTCTCGCCGTGATCGCGGATGTCCTGCGCGACCGCCGGCTCGTGCGCCCAGAGCCTCACCTGGTGATCGAGACGCGCCGCATGGGCCGCGAGCGCGGTCCCCCATGCGCCTGCACCGATGACGGCGATCTTCCGGGTTTTCACCGGCGCGGAGCTTAGCACCGCCGTGAGAGGCGTCGCGGTCAGTTCTGGGGCGGCGCGAGCGCCTCGGTCACCAGCTTCGACGGCGCCTCGCTCGCGATGCACCAGAGCTGGTGCGCCGCACGCGTCGCGCCGACGTAGAGCCCGTGCCGCGCCTGCGGCGTATCGGGATAGCTCGCCTGCGTCGTCTCGAGGAGGATCACCTCGTCGAACTCGAGGCCCTTGGTCTGGCGGACGTCGGTGATGTCGAAGCCGGCCTCCCAGGTGAAGTCCTGCTTCCGCACGCGGCGCACGTTCGGCACCTCGGCGCGGACGAGGCCCTCGTAGTAGACCTCCGCTTGCTGCGGGAACCGCGAGAGCAGCGCGACGTTCGCGTCCGGCTCGTTCGCCGCGAGCTCGCGCAGCGCGTCGGCGAGGAACGCGACGGCCTCGCCGGGCGACGCGAAGGAGAAGAGCTCGACGGGCGGACCGTTGCGCGTCGCGATCGGCTCGGCCTCGTGCGCGAACGGACCGAGCACGCCGCGCGCGAACGTGGTGATCTCGGCGGTCGAGCGGTAGCTCACCTTGAGCGGCTCGATCATGCTGGCGCCGCCCGGCACGCCGAGCTCCTTGAGCGTCGCGTCCCAGTCGAACGCGACGTGCTGCTCGTCGTCGTCGCGCATGCGCTGCGCCATGTCGCCCGCGAGGGTGACCGAGCGCTGGCTCGGATCGGCGCGGCCGTCCTCGCGGCTGCCCGCGGCGACGTCGAGGAGGACCTTCAGCTCGACGGGGCTCGCGTCCTGCACCTCGTCGACGAAGAGGTGCGCGACGTTGAGCGGGTGGCCCTCGATGTCGAGCAAGGGGCCGCGGATCGTCTGGAACAGACGGAGGAGGAGCGGATGGTCCTCGGCGTCGACCGACGGGGTCTCGCCGTCGCGCTCGCTCTCGGCGCGGATGCGCGCCTGGCGAACGCCCCACTCGTGCACCTGATCGAGCTGCCCCGTCCCGAAGTAGGGGGTGAAGAACGCGTCGAGCCGCGCGCGGCTCGTGGTGATCTCGTCCCACGCCGCGAGCACGTTGCGCGTCTCGCCGCGGAGCTCCTGACCGAGGTTCTCGACCGCGCCGCGCGTGACCTCCGGCAGGTTCGCCGCCGGTCCGACGTCGCCGAGATCGCGCTTGCCCGCGAGCCACTGCGCGAGCTGCGTGACGCGCCGGTCGGCGACGCCCTTGGTGAAGTCCCACGCGCGCACCACCCGATCGCCGTCGGGCCACTTCGGCATCGTGGCGCGCACCTTCGTGTCGACGCGCGCCATGAGATCGGCGGCGACCGCCTCGATCGCCTGCAGCATCGCCGGATGCGACTTGAGCCGCATGACGAGCGGAGGCGTGTCCTCGCTCACCGCGCTCGGCAGCTTGGGGAAGAGATCGTGCACCACGCGCACCGCCCAGCGCGCGAACGTCATGACCGGGACGCCCTCGACGCCGAGACCGGGGAGGACGCGGCTCGTGTAGTGGATGAGCGCCTCGTTCGGCACGATGACGAGCATCTTCGACGGACGGAACCGGTTCGGGTTCGACGCGAAGAGGTACGCCACGCGGTGCAGGCCGACGGTCGTCTTGCCGCTGCCCGCGCTGCCCTGGATCGCGACGAGGCCCGCGCCCGGCTTCGTGATGAGCTCGTACTGATCCTTGTCGAGCATCGCGGCGATCGCGGGCAGCAGGCGATCGGGGGACGTGCCGCGAAGCTCCTTCGCCGCGGCCGCCTTCGCGCGCTCGCCTGCGTCCTTCGCCGGCAGGCGGAGCCGCGCGGTGTGCTCCGCGGCGCGACGCCATCGGCCGTCGGCGTCGAGCACGAACGTCCCCTGCGGCGACGTCACCTTGCGCAGCACACCGTCGACGATGGCCACGGAGCGGCGCGCGAGCACCTCGCCCTCGACGAGCTGATCGCCGAGCCGCTCCTCGTACGAGTCGCCCTCGCGGTAGCGATAGAAGATCCGGCTGACCGGCGCGTTGCGCCAGTCGACGATGCGGATGCCCGCGGCCGGATCGAGGTACTGCTTCGAGCCGACGAGCACGTCGCGGCGCCGCTCCTTGCCCTTCACCGTCTCGACGAGGCGGAGGTGCGCGAAGTACGGGCTCTTCCGATCGACGGCGCCGGCCGCACCCTTTCCCCGGTGCGCGCGGAGCGCGCCGAGCTGGTGCATCTGATCGAGCAGCGCCGGGAGGTCCTCGGGCTTCGCCGATGCGGCGAGGTCGCGGAGCTCGACCAGACGACGGTCGTCCTCGGCGAGCGACTCGGCCAGCGACGGAGCGTTCGGCGGCGGGATGGTCGACGAGCGATCTCCTTGCCCCGAGGGCGCCGCCGCGTCG
>JBDHVD010000418.1:0-8230 GCA_039809525.1 Labilithrix sp.
GGCGGCGGTGCCGAAGCCGGCGTACTGGCGCATGGTCCAGTGGCGGCCGCGGTACATGTTCGGCTGCACGCCGCGGGTGAACGGCGGCGCGCCGGGCACGCCCAGGTCCTGCACCGGGTCGAAGCCCTCGAGGTCGTCGGGCCCGTAGAGCGGGGCGACGTCGGCATGTCCCGCGAGGTTCGGCACGCGCGGCCTCGGCTTGTCCTTCGCCTCGTGCGGGGCGAGCTTCTCCTTCTCCCAGGCGGCCCGGAGCTCGGCGTACGTCATGGCCCGCGGTTTAGCATGCCGCCCGCGTCCCTGCGCGATCGGATAGGCTCGGCTTCATGAGGGGGACGGTGGGGACTTCGGTGCGGCTCGTGGTTGCCGTCCTCGGGCTCGTGCTCGCGTCGATCTGGCCCGCCTCGGCCGCGGCGTTCGTGCCGCCGCCGATGCGCGACGCGGTCACCGACACGGCGGGCCGCCTGACCGACGCGGACGATCGCGCGCTCGAGGAGCGCATCACCGCGTACCGCAACCGGACCGGCAACGAGATCGCGGTGCTCGTCATCGGCTCGCTCGGCGGCGCGTCGATCGAGGACGTGGCCTACGGCACGTTCAACGAGTGGCACCTCGGCAAGAAGGGCCTCGACAACGGCGTCCTCCTCGTCATCGCCCCGACCGAGCGCAAGACGCGGATCGAGACCGGGAAGGGGATCGGCGATCGGCTCACCGACATCGACTGCGGTCTCATCCTCCGCGAGCGGGTGGGTCCGCTGCTGAAGGAGGACCGCTTCCACGAGGCGATCGACGCCGCCCTCGACGCGATCGAGGCGGCGCTCGACGGGCGGCCCGAGCCGCCGCTCCCGACGTCGCTGACGAAGACACCGCTCGTCCGTGGCGCGTTCGTGATCGACGGCGCGGGCGCGCTCGACGAGGCGACGCTCGCGGCGCTCGAGGCGGATGCCGCGAACGCGGGGCGCTACTGGAAGACGTTCGCGGTGATCGTCGTGCCGGATCCGCCGGTCGCGAACGGCGAGCTCGCGAAGCGGATCAACGACGCTCGCGCAGGCGTTCCCGGGCTCCATCACGCGTACGTCGACTTCTACTTCGTCGGGGCGAAGTCGCGACGCGTCGCGCTCTTCCATACGCCGACGATGACCGAGGCCCAGTGGGCGAACCGGGAGCAGATGCTCAGCGCGCCGGTGCAGGCCGCGCCCACGCTCGAAGCGGGCATTCGTGCGCTCGCCGCCGCGCGGATCGCGCAGATGACGAGCGACGAGGCGCGGGCACGTCAGGCGACGCGGGTCGCGGAGCAACGGCAGAAGGAGCAGGACCGCACCGTCTCGATCATCCTGGGCTCCGTCGCCGCGTTCATCCTCGGCGTGCTCGGGCTGTTCGCCTACGCCATCTTCCGGACCGGCCGGGGCGCGTCCAGGCGCTCCCGCGCGGGCGGGTCCTCGTCGTACGCCTCCTCGTCGTCCTACGACGCACCGTCGTACGGATCGTCGTCGAGCGACTCTTCGTACGGCTCGTCGTCGTCCTCGGTCGACACGAGCTACAGCGGGGGCGGAGGATCCTCGGGCGGCGGCGGCGCGTCCGACAGCTACTGATCGCCACGTGCGCGAGCGGCGTGTTAGGCAAGAGGCCGATGTCTCGCCGCCTCCTGTTCGCGATCCCGTCGTACGCCTATCTCGAGCCGGCCTTCGTCGCCGCGGGCGACTTCGAGCACGGGGAGATCGAGCGCAAGCTCTTCCCGGACGGCGAGCGCTACCTCCGGATCAAGTCGGACCTCTGGGGACGCGACGTCGTCGTCCTCGGAGGCACGCCGACCGACGCCGACTGGCTCGAGGTGTTCGATCTCGCGTGCGGCATCGCGCGAGGCGGCGCGCGGTCGCTCGCGATCGTGATGCCGTACTTCGGCTACTCGACGATGGAGCGCGCGGTGAAGCCTGGCGAGATCGTCGTCGCCAAGACGCGGGCGCGGCTGCTCTCGTCGGTGCCCGCGCCCGAGGGCGGCACGCGCGTCCTCCTCTTCGACCTCCACACCGACGGCATCGAGTTCTACCTCGACGATCGTGTCCTCACCCGTCACGTCTACGGCGCGCCGATCATCACCCAGAAGATCCGCGAGCACATGGCCGGCCGTCCGTTCGTCCTCGGCGCGTGCGACGCGGGCCGCGCGAAGTGGGTGCAGAGCCTCGCGCGCGACCTCGGCGTCGAGCCCGCGTTCGTCTACAAGCGGCGCGACGACACGAGCGGCGGCCTCGCGGTCACCGGGATCAACGCCGACGTGAAGGGCAGGGAGGTCGTCGTCTACGACGACATGATCCGCACCGGATCGTCGCTCGTGCAGGCGGCGCGCGCCTACCTCGCCGCGGGCGCGACGAAGGTGCACGCCATCGCGAGCCATCTCGTGCTCCCGGGCGACGCTGCCGACAAGCTCCAGGCGAGCGGCGTCTTCGCCTCGATCCTCGGCACCGACTCGCATCCCGGCAGCCAGAAGCTGCCGAAGGAGAGCCTCGTCACGATCGCGCCGCGCCTCGTCGAGTGCCTCGAGGCGTCGAGCGACGAGCGCTGAGCGCGCCCATCCCGAGTTGCTCACCGCGGGCGCCGGTGGGAGATTGATCCGGTGAGCTCTCGCGCCTCCCGCTTCGCGCTCCTCGCCGCCGCCGTCACCACCGCCATCGCATCGGCCGCCGCGTGCTCGGGCGGATCGGACTCGCCGGGCGAGACCACGCCGGGGCTCGACGGCTCCACGCACGACGACGCATCGGCGGCGACGGACGGGGCGAGCGCGACCGACGCGCGCACGGAGAAGAAGCCGGAGCCGGCATGCTTGCCGTTCGTGCAGTCCGGCACGCCGCTGTCCGTCGGCACGGACTACCGTCGGTTCGGCGTGAGCTCTCCGGCCCGCGTCGGGCTCGATCCGGTGGGCGACCTCGCCGTCGCCGAGCAGAGCGTCACGAACTTCGGCGTCGCCCGGAAGGCCGGAGGCTTCAACCTCCACATCCCTTCGTCGACCTTGAGCACCGCGCAGATCTTCGGCGACGCGGCGGGCAACGCCTACGTCGCCGGGACGTATCGCTTCGTGCTCGAGGTGTCGGGCGCGGCTCCCGACGGAGGCGAGCTCGCGTTCCCCGCCGACGGCAAGCCGATCTTCCTCGCGAAGTTCGACGCCGCCGGAGCGCTGGTCTACGTCCGCCAGTACGAGGCCACCACCGACGGCCTCGCCATCCCGGCGCTGACCGGCGCGGCGCTCGACGCCGACGGACACGTCTGGCTCGCGGGGAACACGACGAAGGCGGTCGACTTCGGGCTCGGCGAGCTCCCCGCGCAGGCGGGCGGCGCGGCGTTCCTCGTCGAGCTCGACGGAAACGGCACCGCGCTGTACAGCCGCCAGTTCGGCAGCGCCGGCATCACCACGGGCACGATGGCGCTCGGCCCGGACGGCGGTCCCGTCGTCGCGATCCACCTGAAGAACGCGGTCGGCGAGTCGGGCGTCGGTGTCGGCGTCGCGGCGTTCGGCTCCGACGGCAGCGATCGCTTCATGAAGGGCTTCCAGAACGTCGCGGCGTCGAAGGGCGTTCCGCCCTCGTCGATCGCCGTCTCCTCCATCGGCGACATCGCGATCGCGGGCCGCTACCTCGGGAGCGCAGACTTCGGAGGGGGCGCGCTCCCTCCGGCGACGGAGGCGACGCCGTTCGTCGCGCGGCTCTCGTCCGCGGGCACGACGATCGGCGTGCGCGCGCTGCCGCTCGAGGTCGATCCCCGCGTCGGCGCGCCGGCGGTCGGCTTCACCGCGGACGGCCGGCTCGCGTTCGGCGGCACGCTCCGGAGCGCAATCGATCTCGGGCTAGGCGTCGTCGCGCCCGCGGCCACCGCGGACGCGAAGGAGGCGCCGCTTCTCCTCACGTTCGATCCGGCGATGACGCTCGCCGGCGCGAGCACGTTCAACCTCGCGTGCGCGAAGGGGAGCTGCCCGAGCGTGCGCGCCATCTTCCCCGACTCCGCCGCCGGTCTCCGCATCGCGGTCGCCGATTGCGTGACGACGTGGACGACCACCGTCACGCCGTGAGCGACACGCTCACTCGAAGCGGCCGACGTCGACCGTCCCCAGCGACTCGTCGAGATCGTTCTTGCCTCCGACGGAGAACACGAACGAGCCCCACGCCGGCGTCTGGTGCACGTGCCCGCGCGCGTCGGGGAGCTGGGTCTTCAGCGTGGTGAAGTCCGAGAGCGTCCCGTCGTCGGCGAACGTCGCGCGCCGGATCTTCGCGGTGAAGCCGCCCTCCTCGAGCCCGCCCATCACGTACACCGCGTCCTGGTAGAGGAGCGCCGAGCTCACGCTGATCGACGTCGGCAGCGCGCCCGCGCCGTACCACTCGCCGATCGTGCCGTCCGGCGCGATGTCCGCGGCGACGACGTCCTTGCGGTTGTCCGCCTGGTTGCCCACTGGGTTGCCGCGGATGCCGCCGAGCACGTAGAGCGTCCGACCGCGCACGAACACCGCGTGGTGGCTGCGGTCCGGGACGAGCGGCGTGAGGTTCTCGAACGGAGAGAGCGAGCCGTCCGCGCCGATCTTCGTCCGCGCCGAGAGCTTCGTGCTCCGGCTGTCCTCGCCGCGTCCTCCGGTGGCGTAGATGCTGTCGCCTGCCATCGCGCAGCCGACGTGCATCACGGCGACGGGGAGCTCGGGGCCGGGTGACGAGGCCGTCACCTTTCCCTCGGCGTCGAGCGTGAGCACGACCGACGACGTGCTCGGGCCCTTGCGCACGTCGCCGACGATGCCGCCGAAGAGGTAGAGCCGATCGCCGTTCTGCACCATGCAGTGGCCGGCGCGCCGCTCGGGCAGCGTGCCCGCGCTCTCGAACGCGCCGAGCTTGCCGTCCTTGCCGATCGGCGCGCGGAGGACGTCGTCGTGCAGCGCGTCCCACGCGTTCGTCCCGCCGATGACGTAGAGCCACGGGCCGCTCGAGCGCTCGATCACCGCGGTGGCGTGGTGATCGCGGCTCGGCGCGATCGTCACCTGCGAGCGCTCCATGAAGAGCGCGGGAAACGCCTGGCAGGCGCCCTCGAGCGTCCGGTACGTGCCGTCCTCGCACGCGGCGGGCGTCGCGCCCGGATCGGTGGCCGCCGGGGCAGGTGTCGCGGGCGCCGGCGCCTCCGACGACGAGGAGCACGCGGTCAGGGCAAGCAACAAGAGGAGCGGAGAGAGTCCGAGCTTCATGGCGCCGCCGCGGTTCGCATGCCGCGTGCCAGGCGCGATCGCGCGAAGATCACGGCGCTTCGGCCCATGGCGTCAACGTGCTGACGGGGCCGCGGTGGTACGCTGACGCGGTGACGAGGACATCGACGCTCGCGACGCTCATCGCGCTGGCCGCTTGCTCGCGGACCCCGGCCCCGGCGCCTTCTCCCGTGGTGAGCGCCGCGCCTGCCGCGGCGACGCCGGCGGTGGCCGATGCCGGCGCCGGCGAGGGCGCGAAGGCGTGCCCCGGCGATCCTGCCAGGGGCGTCACCTGTCTCCGCTTCGCGAAGACGGAGGACGCCTTCCGTCACGCGCTCCGCGGCGAGCCGAAGATCCTCGCGGTCGGCGAGGCGCATGCGCAGAAGGGGACCGAGGCGATCGCCTCGTCGACCAAGCGCTTCACCGAGCAGCTCCTGCCGCTGATCGCGGAGCGCTCGGGCGACATCGTCGTCGAGCTGTGGGCGCCGGATCCGAAGTGCCGGAAGGAGGTGAAGGCCGTCGCGAGCGCGCAGAAGCCGGTCACCGAGACCCAGGCGGCCACCAACACCAACGAGTACGAGACGCTCGGGATCGAGGCGAAGGCGCGCGGCCTCACGCCGTGGCTCCTCCGGCCGACGTGCGACGACTTCTCCATGCTCGCCGACGCCGGCGCGGACGCGGTGCCCGCGATGCTCGGCCTGGTGAAGCGGCTCACGCAGCAGAAGGTGATGCAGCTCGTGGAGAAGAACGCGAAGGCGAACAAGCTCTCGATCGCGTACGGCGGAGCGATGCACAACGACGTGTCGCCCGCGGAGGCGACCGCGGCGTACAGCTTCGGCCCCGAGCTCGCGCGTGCCGTCGGCGGCGCCTACGTCGAGCTCGATCTGATCGTGCCCGAGTTCGTGAAGAAGACGCCGGTCTGGGAGAAGCTCCCGTGGTTCTCGGCCTGGGAGGCGGACGCGGACGCGGACGAGGCGCGGAAGAGCCAGACGACGCTCTACGCGATCGCGAACGGCCCGTCGCTGCCGCCGTCCTACGTGCTCGTGTTCCCTGCCACGGTCCGTTGACGAGGTCCGCGACGCACGGCGCCGCAGCGCGTCGCAGCGCGACCAATGCGGGGCTCCGGATGTCCGCGGAGATCGGGTAACCTTCCCGCCCCATGACGACGCGTCCCTCGCAGCGCCCCTTCAGCGAGCCGGCTCCCCACACCACGCCCGGCGTCGAGACCGCGGGCCTCCGTCTCGTCGAGGACGACCGCACCGGAATGGACGACGCGTCGCTGCGGCGCGCCTTCCTCGATCACCTGTCCTTCTCGCTGGGCAAGCGCGCGGCGAACTCCACGGAGCTCGACCGCTTCATGGCGATGGCGCTCACCGTCCGCGACCGGCTCACCTACCGCTGGGCGCAGACGCAGGAGACCTACTCGCGCCAGGACGCCAAGCGCATCTATTACCTCTCGGCCGAGTTCCTCCTCGGCCGCGCGCTCTCGAACAACCTCTCGGCGCTCGGCCTCTACGACGCCGCCAAGCGCCTGCTCGCCGAGCACGGCCTCGATCTCGCGGACGTCCTCGACGACGAGCCCGAGCCCGGCCTCGGCAACGGCGGCCTCGGTCGCCTCGCCGCGTGCTTCCTCGACTCGATGGCCACGCTCGGCTACGCCGGCTACGGCTACGGCATCCGCTACGAGTTCGGCATCTTCGAGCAGGAGATCAAGAACGGCTGGCAGGTCGAGCACCCCGACGAGTGGCTGAAGTTCGGCAACGCGTGGGAGTTCATGCGTCCCGAGTACGCCGTCACCGTCAACTTCGGCGGCAAGGTCGAGGAGTACCTCGACGAGCGCGGCGAGCCGGCGGTGCGGTGGAGCGGCACGCAGAAGGTGCTCGGCGTCCCGTGGGACACCCCGATCGCGGGCTTCCGCAACAACACCGTCAACACGCTCCGCCTCTGGCAGGCGCGCTCGGGCCACGAGTTCGACCTCCGCGTCTTCAACGACGGCGACTACGTGCGCGCGGTCGAGGACAAGAACGCGAGCGAGGTCATCTCGAAGGTCCTCTACCCGAACGACCACAACCAGGCGGGCCGCGATCTGCGCCTCAAGCAGGAGTACTTCTTCGTCGCCTGCGCGATCGCCGACATCGTCCGCCGCTACAAGAAGACACACAAGACGTTCGACGACTTCGCGAAGAAGAACGCCATCCAGCTCAACGACACGCACCCGGCCATCGCGGTCGCCGAGCTGATGCGCGTCCTCGTCGACCTCGAGGACCTGCCGTGGGACCGCGCCTGGGAGGTCACCGTCGCGACGCTCGGCTACACGAACCACACGCTGCTCGCCGAGGCGCTCGAGCGCTGGCCGGTCGCGATGTTCGAGCGGCTCCTCCCGCGCCCCCTCCAGATCATCTACGAGATCAACCGCCGCTTCGTCCGCTCGGTCATGGCGCGCTTCCCCGGCGACGACGCGCGGCTCCGACGGATGTCGATCATCGAGGAGGGCGCGGAGAAGAAGGTGGCGATGGCCCACCTCGCCGTCGTCGGCTCGCACGCGGTCAACGGCGTCGCGGCGCTGCACTCCGACCTGCTCAAGCGCGACGTCCTCCGGGACTTCGCCGAGATGACGCCGCACAAGTTCTCGAACAAGACGAACGGCGTCACGCCGCGGCGGTGGCTCCACCAGTGCAACCCGCGCCTCTCGGCGCTCATCACCGACGCGGTCGGGCCCCAGTGGCCGACGAACCTCGACGACCTCGAGAGGCTGCTCCCGCTCGCCGAGGACAAGGGGTTCGTGGAGAAGGTCGCGGCGGTCAAGCGCCAGAACAAGGCGGACTTCGCGCAGTACTGCAAGCAGCGCTGGGGCTTCGTCTTCGATCCGGACTCGCTGTTCGACGTCCAGATCAAGCGCCTCCACGAGTACAAGCGGCAGCTGCTCAACGCGCTGCACGTCGTTCGCATCTACCTCGACGCCAAGCGCGACCCGAGCACGCTCGCCGTGCCGCGCACCGTGCTGTTCGGCGCGAAGGCGGCGCCGGG
>JBDHVD010000419.1:0-8230 GCA_039809525.1 Labilithrix sp.
AGGACGAGGTCTACGAGAAGCGCTTCCGCGAGGACCTGTTCTACCGGATCAACGTGGTGAAGATCGACGTCCCGCCGCTCCGCGAGCGAGGCGGCGACGTCCTGCACCTCGCGCGGCACTTCCTCAAGATCTATGCAGACCGCCACGGCAAGACGGACATGGAGCTGTCGCCGGCCGCGGCCGAGAAGCTGATCGCGTACTCGTGGCCCGGCAACGTCCGCGAGCTCGAGAACTGCATCGACGGCGCCGTCGCCCTCGCGCGCAACAACCGCATCGAGCTCGACGACCTTCCCGAGAAGGTCCGCGCGTTCCGGCCCGAGCGCTTCGTCGTCACCGCGAACCAGCCGGAGGAGATCGTCACGATCGACGAGCTCGAACGCCGCTACATCCTCCGCGTGCTGTCGCTCGTCGGCGGGAACAAGTCGCGCGCCGCGCAGGTGCTCGGCTTCGATCGCCGAACGCTGTACCGGAAGCTCGAGCGCTACCAGCAGAACGGCGGCGCGGCGATCCCGGCGGAGACGATGCCCGCGCGCCTGTGAGCCGGTCGCCGGCTCAGTTCGGGGCGTTGCCGGTCGGCGCGTCGGACGCGAGCACGTAGTAGTCGCTCGCGCCGCTCGTGTCGACGACGTCGGGCTGGCGGTATCCGAGCTTCATGTGCATGTAGCCGGCGCAGCGACCGCCGGTGGTGACGGCGAACCCGAGCTGCGCCCAGTGGGCGGCCTCGGCGGCGCTCCGGTAGCCCATGACCACGAGCTGGCATCCGCTGCCGATCGTCGCCGCGAGCCGGCGCACGATCGCGAGGTCGAGGTTCTTGTTGCGCGCGCTCTCGTCGAGCTCGACGCTCTCGACGTAGAGCAGGTCGATGCCCGCGCCGTCGGCGAACTCGTCCTTGTACCAGCCCTGCTGGAAGTAGACGTCGTGGAGGGCCTCGAGGCGAGTCCCGCGGAGCGCGGGCCAGAGGTCACCATGGGCGTCGGCCATCTCTCCGACGTGGACGAGAGCGACGCGCGCCGTGCCGAGTGTCCGATCGCCGTCGGCGAGTCGAACATCGAGCCACGTCACGTATCCCCCCCTCATGCTCGGCGTAGCGAGATCGAGTTCGGCGGCGATCGAGAGCTTCATGCCCTCCACACTTTCAGAGCGATTCCGACCGCGTCAACGAACGGGCCACCGATTCGTGCATTTTTGCCACAAGTGTCGCAGTGGTGAGGCGGAATGGTCGGCAATTTGCGGCAGCATGTCGCGGTGGTGCGGCGGCGTGCGACGTGGGTCGTCACGAGATCATGCACGAAAAACATTGCATGATGCACTTATCGATCGAGGTCGGGGCGAAACGCCACGTGGTGCTTCCGCGGGGCGGTTCGCCACGCTCGGTGTAGGTTGCATGCATCGCGATCACGTCGCGGCCGCGGGCTTCGATGCACCGAGCCGCGCCTCGATCCACGCCTTGTGACGCCACTCGTCCGCGAGATTGCGCTCGAGGATCGGCCGGACGTCGGCGGGGACGTCGTCGCGCTGGAGCATGCGCTCGTACGCGGTGTTCGTGTCCTCCTCGTTCGTCTTCATCGCGAGCAGGACGGCGTGCGCGCCCGCGAGCCCGAGGATGACGACCTTGCCCTTCGTGAGCCATTGTTTCACGTCGGGGCCCTTCGACGGCGTGCCGCCGAGGCGCGCGATGATCGGCGTGAGCTCGACGGTGTGCCTCTCGTGATCGGCGAGGAACGCGCGGAGCTGCGCCTTGTCCGTCTCGTCGTCGATCCGCTCGATCGCGGCCTTGTACGCCTCGATGGCGTCGTAATCGAGCTCGAGGAGCGCATCCAGCGCAGCGACGAGGGACTTCTGTGTTCCGACGAGAGTGGCCATGGGTTTCACCTCCGGCGTCGCCGCCGTGCAACCCGCAGGCCCCGCGGTCGGCGCTGGAGCTGGCGTGCTTCGGCTCGCGCAGGGCGCGCATCGACTGGTACGACGCGTGCTCGATGCTCGACGTGATGGAGGCGAGATGACCGCTGCGAAGCAGCACTCGATCCGCGTGGGCAACGTCGCGCTCGCCGCCGACCTGGTGGTGCCCGACGACGTCACCGGCGTGGTGGTGCACGCGGGCCTCGGCGAGCGCGGCGCGCGCAGCTCGGTGGCGGAGCATCTCGCGGCGCGGGCGAGGCTCGCTTCGCTGATCGTCGATCTGCTGACCGGAGACGAGGCTCGCGGCGAGGGAGGCGCGGCGCTCCTTCGCTTCGAGGTCCCGCTCCTCGCGCAGCGCCTCGCGGCGGCGACCGACTGGGTCCTCGCGCAGCCGTCGCTCCGGTACGTCCCCATCGCGTACGCGGCGGAGGACACGGCCGCGGCGGCCGCGCTGCTCGCGGCGAGCGCGCGAAGCGACGTGCGCGCGGTCGCGTGCCGGTCGGGGCGACCGGACCTCGCCGGCGCCGCGCTCGAGAACGTCCGCATCCCGACGCTGCTCGTGGTGGCCGAGACCGACGACGCGCTCGTCGCGCACAACCGCAGCGCACGAACGCGTCTGCGGAGCAGCGAGCTCGCCCTGGTCGCCCCGCCGGCGATCGATGCGCGCGTCGAGGACTTCCTCGTGCGTGCGCTCGCGCCGGACGAAGGATGAAGGGCGGCCGTGCGTCAGCGCTGCTTCGTCGAGGCGGCGTGGGCCGCGCTGCCGACGAGGGCGACGAGCGCGCGGCTGTCGACGTCCGGAGCGAGCCGGAGGACCTCGGCGCCGATGGCGACGCAACGGTCCATGATCGGCTCCTCCTCGTCCTTGCGCAGGTTGGCCGGGACGATCACCAGGTGGGGCATCACCACGGGCATGCGCTCGAGGGCGGGAGCGACGTGCTTCACGCGGATGACGCGGAAGCCGGCATCGTCGAGGATCGTGATGCAGGCGCCGGCGAGGCGGTCGTCGAGCGCCACGAGCATCGCCGTGGCCATGTCCATGCGCGGCATCGTCTGGGACATCGCGAGTGCCACCGTACACGAGAATCAGCGCGCGCGGTTCTTGTCGATCACCGCGTAGGCGATCAGGATGAACGCCGCGAGCCGGAGCACGTAGAAATAGGGGGTCGATTCGGCCGCCGGGTGCACGAGCGCGAGCGCCGCACGGTTCACCCCCAGGACCGCGAACGCGATCGCGAAGAAGATGAACAGGCGATCGCGCGTGTCCCGCCAGTAGCGGAGGAAGAACAGCGCGACCACTGCGCAGCCCATCGCCGTCGCCCCGGAGAGGAAGTGAAAGACGTTCACTTCGAGCTCCAGACGAGGCCGTAGACCAGGGCCAGCACCGAGACGAGCGCGGTGGCGGCTCGCGGAACGGAGAGATCGATCGTCGGGCCGGGGAAGATGACGAGGTCGACGAAGAGCAGGACGTTGTTGACGGTGAAGCCGACGAAGCAGACGCTGCTCCAGAAGAGCAGCGCGGCGCGCGTCCGGAGCCAGCTCCGGATCAGGAGCACGGCGCAGGCGATGCTCGTGATGGCGCAGAGGCCGTAGACGATCTCACCCATCGTCGTCCTTCTTTCGCACGAGGAACGCGTTCGCGAACGCATGTGCAGGATCGCGCCCCTTCCCGGCGCGGAGGACGTCGACGACCCGGGTGCGATCCTTGGACAGCAGCTTGACGATCTCCTCGAGCGCCGTGTCGATCTTCGGCGAGATCGGAGCGTACGAGTAGAAGAGGTCGCTCGCGATCGACACGGTGAGGAACCCGCGCCCGCAGAGCATCGCGAGCGCCGTCTCCGCCGTCGCCGTCGAGATGGAGAGCTCCGTCGCGACCGCACGGGCGGTGAACGTCTTGGGACGCGTCGCTCGCAGCAGACACAGGATGTCGAGCCGCTCGACCGTCTCGATCGACGAGGTCAACAAGCGTGCGAGATGCTCAGGGAAATCCGGCGGCATCGCGGAGGGCCAATCGTTGGCATACCAACGATTAAGCGAAAGCAACAAGAGACTATGTGCCACGTTGCGTTCTGCATCGCGGGTCAGAGACCCCATGCGAGCACGATGAGGGCCCACGAGAGGACGATCCGGGGGATGCGCATGAGCGCGAGCACGCCGAAGTCTCGATAGCGCAGGCGCATCATCCCGCCGAGCGCGCAGAGCACGAAGTACGAGACCGGGAGCATGCCCGCGACGACGAGGCCCCACGCACCGTGGCGGTTCATCAACCGCTCGATCAGCGTGCGCGTCGTCGCGAAACGACGCTCGAGCAGCGGGATGCGCGCCGCGCGTCGGGCCACGGCGAAGGCGGTCAGCCCGCCCAGAGCCGAGCCCAGGATGACGCTGCCGAGCGCGGCGGGCGTGCCGATGCCGCCGGCGATGCCGGTGAGGAGGTAGAACTGGGGCGGGAGCGGGAAGTGCAGCCCGTCGGCGAGGAACGAACCGCACGCCATTCCGATCAGACCGAAGCGGCCGACGAACCACCTCCCGAAGTGCTGGAGCTCGGCGCGAAACGCCCATCCGAGGAAGGCGACGACGCCGAGGAGCGCGGCGAGCCCGACCATGAGCCGTACGATCCCGAGCACGATCTCGCCGCGGGTGAGCTCTTCGGGATCGTTCTTCGGAGCGAGCTCCACGGTGCGATCGCGGCTGCACGAATCCGTCCAACCCGCGCGCGGGCTGGTCCAGAGCTTGAAACGAAGCGCGTCCGATGCGACGCCTGGCCCAGCTCGAACGCCGGCTCCTCGTGCTCGGCGCGACCGCCTTCGCCGGCGTCGTCGGAGCTGCCGGCTGCAATGCCATCCTCGACAACCAACCCGCGATGCTCGGGGCCGACGATCGGCCGAACGAGCCCGGCGACGGCGCTGATGCGGCTGCGTCGGATCGTGGCCCCACGTCACAGGAGGACGGCGGAGCGACCTCGCGCGTCGTCGGGCCCTCGCCCGACGCCGCGGCTCCGGACGCCGCATCGACGGGCTGCGCCCCGGGCTCGAAGGCGTGTGGCGATCTCTGCGTCTCGCCCGAGGACCCGTTCTTCGGCTGCGCGGGACCCACGTGCGCGCGCTGCGACGTGCCGAACGCCACCGCCGGTTGCGTCGCGGGGGCGTGCGCCGTCGCCACGTGCGTCGTGGGATTCGCGGACTGCAACGCGGACCCCACGGACGGATGCGAGACCGATCTCTCGGCGGTGACGAGCTGCGGAGCGTGCGGGATCGTCTGTCCGGCGCGCAAGCACGCGGCGACCGCGTGCGTGGCGGGCGCGTGCACGGCCACGTGCGATCCGGGCTACGGCGACTGCAACGGCAAGCCCCAGGACGGCTGCGAGCGGAACCTGCTGAACGACGAGCGCAACTGCGGCGCGTGCGGCGTCCGTTGCGTCATCGGGCGCTGCGATCTCGGCACGTGCGTCTGGCCCTGAGGCAAGTCGAGGCAAGCCGCGGCAAGTCCGCGGCGAATTGCCGCGAAGATGGGGCTAGCTTTCGCCGAGATTAACGGGCACGCTCGTTTGCCCTGACGATGCGGCAGGATCTGCAATGGGGCAGTCAGCGCTCGACGGGCCTGGTCGATGTCCTCGACCGAGTGCTCGACAAGGGCCTCGTCATCGCGGGCGACATCAAGATCTCGCTCGCCGAAGTCGAGCTGCTCACGATCCGCATCCGCCTCATCGTCTGCTCGATCGACAAAGCGGAGCAGGTCGGTCTCGACTGGTGGAAGTACGATCACCACCTCGCGCCGGGGAAGCAGCCGCTCCTCGCCGAGAACGAGGCGCTCCGCAAGCAGATCCAGATCCTCGAGCGCAAGGTCGCGCAGCTCGCGGAGGAGACCGTCGCCGTCCGGCGCACGGTGCCGGCGGGGCCGGCCAAGCGCAGGCGCTGATGCAGTCGGAAGTTTCGAGGGAGACGCAGCATGCCGGTTGAACGCACCTCAGGTGGAACGAGCCTCATCGACGTCCTCGATCGCGTGCTCGACAAGGGCATCGTCATCGATGCATGGGTGCGCGTCTCGCTCGTCGGCATCGACCTGATCACGGTCGAGGCCCGCGTCGTCGTGGCGTCGATCGACACGTACCTGAAGTACTCCGAGGCCGTCGGAACGGTCGCCCCCGTGGCGAAGCCGTTGCCGCTCGAGGCTCCCGCGTCGCACGAGGCAGTGATGGCGGAGAACGCCGCGCTCCGCGCGCGTCTTGCGGCCACGAGCGCGGCGCTCGGCAGCGAAGGGGCGTCGGCGCCGACCGCCGCCGCTCCCTCGCGTCCGCGGCGGCGTCGTCCGCCGCGCGCTTGAAGCGAGGTTGAATGGCGGAGCGAGCCGCAGCCACCAGGGCGAACGGCCAGCCCACGTCGGCGACGTCGAGCAAGCTCGCGCTCGTCGAGGCGCTGCTCGACTGCGATACGCTCGTCGAGGCGGTTCAGCTCGGCCTCGAGTGGCTCACGCGCCATGCGGGCGTGCGGGAGATCGTCTTCGCGCTCGTGGATCTCGAGCGCTCGGGCGGCGGGCGGCTCGTCGGCGTCGCCTCGCACGGCGTCGACCTGGGGGCCGCCGCCGCGCTCTCGATCGATCTCGACGAGCGCGATCACGTCCTCGTGCACGCGCTCGGTACCACGCGGCCCACCGTCGTCCCCCTGCAACTGCTCGAGCAGCTGCATCTCGGGTTCGGCAGCCGCCGCTGCACCGCATACCCGATGCCGCTCCCCTCGAAGCAGGACCTCGAGCCGGTCGGTCTCGCCCTCGTCGGCGGCGTCGCGCGCGATCCGCAGATCCGCTGGCTGTTCGGCGTGCTCGGCCGCAAGCTCGTCGACCTGCGCAACCTGCGCGTGCTCGCCGGCACCGAGCGCCGCCTCGAGCGCGAGCGCGCGCTCATGCAGAGCATCCTCAAGGCGGTCCCCGATCCGGTGCTGCTCACCGATCCGGAGGGCCGCCTCGTGCTCGCGAATCCGCGCGCGGAGCTGTACTTCGCGTCGGAGGAGGACGAGAGCGAGGGCCGTCGCCGCGCCGTCGCGCTCAACAACATGCTCTTCTCCGCCGCGCTCTCGCGCCACGCGATCGAAGGCGGCGAGTTCGCGCGGCGAGAGCTCCCGCTGGTCGACCCGAGCGACGGTTCGGACCGCCTGTTCGAGCTGATGAGCGCGCCGATCACCACGCCCGACGGGCCGGGCATCGTGTCGGTCCTGCGCAACGTCACCGACCTCCAGCTCGCGTCGCAGGAGATCGAGGAGAACTACCGCAAGCTGCGCGGCGCGGAGGCCGAGGTCCGCGCCGAGCGCGATCGGCTCGATCTCGTCATCGACTCGGTCGCCGACCCGATCGTCGTCACCGACGCGAACGGCGCGACGATCATGACGAACGCGCCGGCCGAGCGTCTGTTCACCGCGACCCCGGATGCGCCCGTCGAGGAGGTGCTCCGCGTGCGCGCGAACGACGCGCACTTCTCGTCGCACGTCGCGAACCTCTTCTTCCTCGAGCCCACCGGGCGCTTCCGCGGCGAGCTCGGGCTCGTCGATCCGAAGAGCGGGACGCACGTCCCCGTCGAGGCGATCAGCGGCAAGGTCCTCTCGGAGATGGGCGAGGTCACCGCGATCGTGACCATCCTCCACGACCGCACGGAGGCGATCGAGAAGGCACGCCTGTACGAGGAGCTGAAGAGAGCGTCGTCGCTCCTCGAGGAGAAGGTCCGCGACGCCACCGCCGAGCTCGTCCGCCAGAACGAGCTGCTCCAGCGGCAGGCGATCGAGCTCGAGGCCGCGTCCAGCGCGAAGTCCCAGTTCCTCGCGAACATGTCCCACGAGTTCCGTACGCCCCTCAACGCCATCCTCGGCTACACGAGCATGATGCTCCAGGGGGTCTCGGGACCGATCGCGCCGCCGATCGTGCGCCAGCTCACGCGCGTCGACTCGAACGCGAAGCACCTGCTCACCATCATCAACGACATCCTCGACATCGCGCGCATCGAGGCCGGCAAGATGCCGCTCAACGTCGCGAGGTTCGCGCTCGGCGACCTCGTGAACGAGGTCCTCGCGGAGGTCGACCCGCTCATCCAGCGCGCGAAGCTGACGGTGCGCGCCGAGGTGGCCCGCAAGCTCCCGGTCCTCCGCACCGATCGTCCGAAGGTGAAGCAGATCCTCATGAACCTGATCTCGAACGCGCTCAAGTTCACGCCGGCGGGATCGGTCACCGTGTCGGCGCAACACAACAAGCGCAAGGACGAGATCTGGATCTCCGTCGCGGACACCGGGATCGGCATCGCGCCCCAGGATCAGGAGGCGGTGTTCCAGGACTTCCGCCAGGTCGACAACTC
>JBDHVD010000420.1:0-8229 GCA_039809525.1 Labilithrix sp.
GCCGAACGCGATCGACGAGAGCACGCTCGCGGTCGCCGAGGAGCGGCTCCTGGAGGAGCAGGTGTTCATCGGCTGCACCCAGGCGATGCTCCAGGCGCTCGATCGCGAGCAGCGGATCGCGTTCGTGCTCGGCGCGATCTGCGAGCTCGAGTCCGCCGACGCGGCCTACGCGCTCGGCATCTCGGAGGCCGCGTTCCGCAAGCGGCTCTCTCGCGCGCGGGCGACGCTCGACGGCTTCCTCGCCAAGCACTGCGGCGTCGCCGACCGCGCGAACCGTTGCCGGTGCGTCCACCAGGTGAACCACAACGTGGCCGAGAAGCGGGTCGATCCGCGGCGGCTCGACTACGCGGTGTCGGCGTCGAAGACCTCGCTCGAGGTCCTGCGGGCGATGAACGAGATCGCCGAGACGCGGAGGTCGCTCCAGATCTACCGCGCGCAGCCGAAGCTCGTGCCGGACGAGGACCTCGCGTCCTTCGTCCACGCGCTCATCGACGCCGCGAGCTGGTCGTCCGCGTGAGGGCGCGCCTCGGGCCCGGGTTCTTCGCCATCAGCTCGCCGAACCATGCGTAGACCTCGTCGGCGGCACGAATGCGCGACGCGCGCGCGCCGCCGCCCGCGATCGCGACGCCCTCGCGGGTGATCGCGCGGAACGAAGCGATCCCTTCGATCCGCCGGCGGAGGATGCGCTCCCACGCGTCGTCGTCGACCCGGTAGTACGTCGTCCTCTCTCGCGGCCTCGTCATCGGCCGGACGAGGCCCGCGGCGATCAGGATCTGCGTGTTCGTGGTCAGCGACGCCCGGCTCGCACCGATGGCCAGGGCGATCTCCGCGGCGGACTGCTCCGGCGGATCGCAGATGAGGAGCCACCCCAGGACCCTCCCGGTGATCGGCGGCATTCCGTGCTGCTCCGCGAAGAACGCAGCGACCCGCTCGACCCAGGCGAGGACCGCGGCGGCGCCCTTGCCGTGCGCCTTGGGTCGCTTGATGCTAGCTCTTTCAGTCACTACTGAAATATCTAGCATCGGGTGTGAAATGGACAAGCTCTCCGGGCTCGTGCCCATCGTCGCCTTCGCCCTCGGCGTGCATACGCTGCTCAAGTTCGCCTTCTTCGCCCTTCCCTATCCGAAGCGACGCGCGGCGCTCGACAAGAGCTACGGCGCGGAGCCGTGCGCGACGCGCGTCTCCGATCCCGTCCTCCTCGGCCTGACCGTCGCCGTCGCGGCCCTGCTCCTCTGGCGCGGCGTCGAGGCGTCGAGCTTCCTCGGCGGGCTCTGGATCGGCGGGACGCTCATCCAGCTCTACTTCCACCGCTTCCACGTCCCCCTCGCGGAGGACCGCGCGCCGCCGCCGGTGGTGTCGCCGATCAAGACGATGTCCTACGCCATCCAGGACGCCCCCTGGCGTCCGTGGCGCGAGATCGCGGTGTTCGCGGCCCTCGTCGGGATCGCGCTCGTCATGCTCGTGCGGTCGTGACCGCCGGCGCGGCGCGGTGGTCGGCGTACAGGCGATCGCGCCAGGCGAGCAGATCCGGGTAGTCCCGGGCGAGGGTCGGGTTGGTCCACACCGCGCGCGTGGCCGGGCCGAGCGCGATGTACCGCCCGTCGACGGGGAGGACGAACTGCAGCGACGTGGCCATCGCCACGTCGGCATGGGTGAAGGCGTCGCCGACCACGTATCGGCGGCCGCCGGACAGCGCGGACCGGAGCGCGTCGAGCGCGCCGCGCGAGGTCGCCTCGTGAGGCGCGTCCTCGCCCGCGCGGATCGCGTACTTGCGCTCGAGGTGGCGCACGCCCGCCGACGCGAGGCCGCGCAGCGCGGGCCGGAGCGCCCCCGGGACGAACGGCGGGAGCTGCTCGGCCAGCGCGTCCGGGCTCTCGCGCATGCGCGCCAGGAGCATCGCGCGGCCGGAGACCATCACCGCCTCGCTGCGCTCGTTCCACGCGGCGAGCTCGTCCTCGCGCCCGCGCGGAAAGAGCGGGGCGCCGTGCCCGTCGCGCTCGGCGCGGAGCGCGATCTCGAGCGAGCCCATGACGATCTCGGGGCCGTCGACGAGCAGCGGGACGGTGACGCGTCCGAACGGACGGCGCGCGGCCAGCCGCAGCGCCGGCTCGCCGATCAACGGCACGTGCTCGACGATCTGGTACGGCAGCTCGCGATGATCGAGCGCCCAGCGTGCCTTCTCGCACCACGGCGCGAAGCTCTCGGCGTACAGGCGTCTCTCGTGGGTGGATCGTCCGCGCTTCATGGCCTCGCTCGGAGCCGCGCGCGAGCCGCGCTCGTCCGACCCTCGTAGTATGCCAGCCACGGCACGTGTCGTGCACCGCCCGAGCGCGAATGCCTCCTCGCTTGCGCAAGTTCCTTCTCTTCTGCACGTCGTCCCTCGGACTCGCAGCGTTCGCGTGTGGCCAGCCGGGAGAGGAGCGGTCTTCGACGGCGGATCAGGATCTCCTGCCCAACGGCGCCGTCTACGAGCGCGACCACGACGGCATGGGGTACGCGAAGGTCGCGGAGTACTTCGGCGCGCGCGGCCTCGATCTGCACGTCGACACGACGGCGTTCGCGCCTCGCTGGCCCGTGGCGACGGAGAAGACCGCGGTCTTGAACCGGGTCGGCACGCCGATCTTCCTCGGCTCGACGGGCTACTACCACACGGCGTTCGACGTCCTTCGCGCGCCCGACGAGACCGGCACGCAGGTGCACGCGCCGCACGCGGGCCTCGCCGTCGTCTTCGACTGGTACGGGAACCGCGCCACGCCCGCGCAGAGCTACAGCTCGGTGGTCGCGATCTACGATCCGGTCTCGCACGTCGTCACCCAGATGATGCACGTCAAAGCCGAGCCGAGCCTCGCCGCCGCCACCGAGCCCGTCGAGGTCCGCGAGGGTGACGTCGTCGGGGAGATCGCGGACTCGCCCTTCGCCGGAGAGAGCGCCGACCGCCTGCGCCACACGCACGTCGACTTCATCGACGGCGAGAGGAAGATCATCCTGAACCCCGCCGGGCTGTTCGCCGGGTACCACGACGCCGTCGCGCCGAGCGCGAAGCGCGTCTACGTCGCGGACGAGGCGGCGCGGACGGGCGACGCGCTGGTCTCCGGCAACATCGACGTCGTGCTCGAGGCCTCCGATCGGGACGACGACTCCGACCGGAACCTCGAGCTCGGCGCGCTCGCGTACGTGATCGAGGACGGGTCGGGGCGAAAGCTCGCGGAGCTGCCGCGCTGCGCGCTCGACCACGTGTACGAGTCGGTCGCCGCGCCGTCGTCGTTCCGGGCGAAGCAGCTCGTCGACTTCGGCTCGGCCACGTCGCAGCTCGGGGGCGGTTGGCCGAGCAGCGACATCGACAACCGCGAGCGGACGTTCCGCTACGCGCTCACCCAGCTCGCGGTCGTCGACGGGCGCTGCCAGGTGCTCGACGACGCGGTCGGACACCTCGTGATCGCCGACGACGTCCGGCAGATCACCGTGCGCGTGACGATGTGGGACCCGAAAGGCAACGCCGCGGAGCACGTGGCGACGCTGGTCCGAGGGCAGGACTGACGCCGATCAGATGAGGCCGCGGCGGCGCGCGATCTTCTGCGCGCCGACGACCAGGTCGGCGAACGAGCGCGCGCCGAGGAGCGAGCCCTGATCGCGCTCGATGAGCGCCGCGAGCCTGCGGACGTCCGCGTGCATCGCGAGGAGCTCGGCCGCCGTCGTCGCGCGGCGCGCGTTCCGGAAGACCTGGTGCAGCTTCACGATCACCTCGCGAGGGCGCCCGCCGTGGACGAGCGGATCGTGGCCGTTGAGATCGCTCAGCGTCATCTGGAGGCGGAACGGCTGCGCCTCGAACGCGAACCACCTCGCCGAGGGCCGGCTCACGGCGAGCCCGAGCTCGAACGGCATGTTGAAGCGGGGGCACCCCTTCGTGAGCGACACGCACGAGAGATCGTGCACCGAGCTCGCGCACGCCTCGATGATCTTGCGCAGCCGGTCGAGGCGATGGATGTGCTGCGGGAGCTCGAGGACGCTCCGCGCCGTGAAGCCGAGGCCCGCGAGCCCGGACACGTACGCGACGAGCAGGTCGCGGTAACGACCCTCCGGCTCGAAGGGCATGTTCAAGAAGACGTCGGTCGCGCTGCTCGTCACGGGCTCAGCCGACCGCTTCGTCGATGAGCGCGTCGATGTCCCGCGAGCGGCGGGCAGAGACCTTGAACGTCTTCTCGGTGCGCGCGACGGATGCGGGGCGCGCGACGACGACCGGCTTCGGCGCCGCGGCCTTCGTCGCGGTCGTCGAGCGCCGGACGACCTTCTTCGCTGTCTTCGGTGACGCTCCGCTCGCTCGAGCCATCGACGATCACGTTAGCACGGCGCGAGCGGCCGTCAGTGCGCCGGCATCGACGGCGCGGCGCCGACCGCGCGGCGCTTGTCGGCGATGGTCGCGAGCGCGCGGCGGTGCGACTCCTCGAAGGAGCGCACGCCCTCGTCCTCGAGCTCGCGGGTGACGGCGGCGAGGTCGATGCCCGCCCTCGCGAGCGACGCGAGGTCGTCGCGCGCGCGATCGAGCTCCTCGGTGATCCGCACCTCGGGGCTTCCGTGATCGCGGTAGGCGCGGAAGGTCTCGGGCGTCATCGTGTCGACGCTGTCCGGGCCGACGAGCGCGTCGGCGTAGTAGACGTCGGGGTACGCGGGATCCTTCGTCGAGGTCGACGCCCAGAGCAGGCGCTGAGGGCGCGCGCCCTTCGCCGCGAGCGCTTGCCACCGCTCGCTGGCGGCGATCTGGAGAAAGGCGTCGTAGGCGACCTTCGCATTGGCGATGGCGATCCGTCCGCGGAGCTCGCGTCCGGCCCCCGAGCGATCGATCGCGCGATCGACCTTCGTGTCGATCCGCGAGACGAAGAAGCTCGCGACCGAGGAGACGGTGTCGAGCGGGAGGCCCTGGGCCGCGCGCGTCTCGAGCGCGCGGAGGTAGGCGCGCGCGACCTCGAGGTAGCGCTCGACGGCGAAGAGGAGCGTGATGTTGATGTCGATGCCCGCGGCGAGGCACCGCTCGATCGCGGGGACGCCGGCGCGGGTGCCGGGGATCTTCACCATCACGTTGGGCCGGGCGACCGCCCCGTAGAGCCGCTCGACCTCGGCAATGGTCGCGTCGGTGTCGTGCGCGAGCTCGGGCGCGACCTCGATCGACACGAACCCATCCATGCCGCGGGTCTCCTCGTAGAGCGGACGGAAGCGGTCGCACGCCCGCGCGACGTCCTCGACCTCGATGCGCTCGAACACATGCGCGTCGGAGTCGCCCGGCGGGGCAGCCCTGATCGTGCCGTCGTACGCGGCCGAGCCGCCGATCGCCTTCTGGAAGATCGTCGGGTTCGAGGTCATCCCTGCGAGCCCGTCCTCCGCGAGCATGCGATCCATCTCCTGGGACGCGAGCATGCGGCGGTCGACGTAGTCGAGCCACACGCTCTGCCCGAGCTCACGCAACCGGCGCAGGCGACTCATGACCGCGGAGAGGTGCGAAAAGCGTGCCCGCAGGCGACGCCGGTTCGAGGCTTGCACCCCGTCGCGGCGGAGGGAGAGGCGCGATGGGAGGGACGCGGACACATGGCGCGGCCGTGCTGCTCGTACTGTCGACGAGCTGCGCGCACGGCCATCACGAGGAGGCCCCGCCTGCCGTGGGGACCACGACCACGACGGGCGCCCGCATGCTCATGAACGACGACGCGGCGATGCGCCTGGCGAAGGCGCGCTGCGCGCACGAGACCGCATGCGGGCACGTCGGCAAGTCCGCGCGCTTCACGAGCTCGGGCGCATGCACCGACGCGACGTTCCGCGAGGCGTGGAGCGTCGTCCGCGACGAGGCGTGTCCGGCGGGCGTGGACGAAGCGCGCCTCACGACGTGCCTCGCCTACGTCC
This sequence comes from Labilithrix sp., assembly GCA_039809525.1. GTDB lineage: Bacteria > Myxococcota_A > Polyangia > Polyangiales > Polyangiaceae > Labilithrix. The sequence goes on from JBDHVD010000420.1 coordinate 5,890, forward strand.
GCAACCAGGCCTGCGAGGCCCGAGGCCTCGGCGAGATCGGACAGTGCCGCGGCGACATGCTCTGCGCCGCGCCCGCGCGATGAGGAGCCGCCATGAAAGCCGCACGCATTCACGCCTTCGGTGGGTCGGACGAGATCGCGATCGAGGACGTCCCCCTGCCTCCGCTCCGGCCGAAGCATGCGCTCGTCCGCGTCGTCGCGGCGGGGGTGAACCCCGTCGACTGGATGGTCTGCGAGCACGTCTACAACCCCAAGGGCATGGACCACGTGCCCCTCACGCTCGGCCAGGACTTCGCCGGCGTGGTCGAGTACATCGCGTCCGGCACGCGCACCGCGCTCCGGGTGGGCGACGAGGTCTTCGGCGAGGCATGGGGCGCCTTCGCCGAGTACGCCGTCGTCCCCGCCCTGGACCTGGTGAAGAAGCCGACGTCGGTCGACTTCGTCACCGCGGCCTCGCTCCCGATGGCATCGCTGACCGCGTGGCAGGCCGTGGTCGACACGGCGCAGGCGTCGAAGGGCAAGCGCTTCCTGATCCACGGCGCGGGAGGCGGCGTCGGCTCGTTCGCCGCGCAGTTCGCGAAGTGGAGGGGCGCGTTCGTCGCCGCGACCGCGAGCCGCCCGAGCTTCGCGTTCCTCCGGAGCATCGGCGTCGACCAGATCGTCGACTACGAGCACGAGCGCTTCGAGGAGGAGATCGAGCCCGTCGACGTGGTGATCGATCCGCTCGGCGGCGAGACGCAGCGCCGCTCGTTCCGCGTGCTCCAGAAGGGCGGCATGCTGATCAACCTCGTCGGCGATCTCGATCGCGCGGCCGCGCGGAAGGCGGGCGTCAAGGGCGTGCTCTTCGGAATGACCTACGACACGCGCGATCTCGCGCGCATCGTCCGCCTCGTCGACCGCGGCATCGTGCGCCCGCACGTCACGAAGGTGCTGCCGCTCCGGCAAGCACGACGCGCGCTCGACCTCAACGAGGCCGGCCGCTCGCACGGCAAGATCGTCCTCCGCGTCGCCGCGTGACGAAGAAGGGACGTCAGGCCGACGCCAGCAAGCGCTCGAGGTTCGCCAGGCCCGGCCGCACGCTCGCGGCGAAGCGCGCGCCGGCCTGCTCGATCCGCGGATCGCCCCGCCGCGTGCGGAGCCCGCGTGACGGGTTGAGCCGCGTGTGCTCGAGCCAAGCGGCGATGTCGGGCTCCTTCGACCACAGGCTGTCGGCCTTCATGCCGATGAGCGTCCCGCGCAACCAGTCGAGCGGGACGTCGGGCTGTCGGTTCGGGGGGCAGAGGCGGTTCTTCTGCGCGTCGTCCTCGCGCGTCGCCTCGACGAATCCGACGAGCGCGCAGTTGAACGGGATGAGGCCGGTGCGGATCGACTGGAGCGTGATCCGGTCGGCGGCGAAGATCGGCACCGCGGGCGCGGGGTTCAGCCCGGGCGCCGCGCAGTGCACGTGCAGGTGGCGCGGGCTCGTCGGGACCGTCCCGCCGTCGAGCACGATCGCGTCGCGCTCGATCCGCCGCACCTTCCCCAGCCGGACGACGCCGTCGATCCGACGGAGCTGCGCGACCTCGTCCACGCTGAGCGTGGGACCGCGGTACATCGTGGGGCGCACGGTGTCGTCGACGCGGAGCAGCTGCGCCGCGGCCTCGAGCCGGTGGAACAGGTCCTCGATCGAGGAGGCGTGCGCGGCCGCCTCGAGCTGGAGCGCGAGGCCCTCGAACATCGTCCCCACGAGCTCGCCCGGCTGGGTGAACGCGCGGTTCAGGAACCACGCCTCGCGCGGCTTGATCCAGCGGATGTCGCTCGCGGGCACGCCGTTGTCGAGGAGCCACGAGCACGCGTCGAGCGCGGTCTTCCCTGCCCCGATGACCACGTAGCCGTCCGGTCGCTCGCTCACCGACGCGAGCTCGCCCACCGGGATGCAGCGCGCCCCGGGCGCGACCGCGAAGGGCGGCGCGTAGCTCGCGGGGACCGACGCCTCGAGGTAGCGCGCGTCGACGAGCTTCTTCCGGACCTTCACCTCGTGCAGCGCGCCGGACAGGCGCGAGACGAAGCGGTGCTCGCCGACGTACTCGCTCATCGGGAACCAGCGGACGCGTCCCGAGCCGAGGAGCTTCTCCTGCATCACGCGGTCGTAGTAGCCGCAGATCTCGGCCGCGCCGGCGCGCTCGTACATGCCCTGGTTGGGTCCGTGGCGATCGATCGTCTCGCTCCCGAGCGGGAGCGAGCTCACCCCGTAGTAGACCGAGGGCTGGTGGAGCCGTACGAACGGGTACGCCTCGTTCCAGTGTCCGCCCGGCGCATGGCGGCGGTCGATCATGACGACGTCCGCACCGCATGCGCTCAC
>JBDHVD010000421.1:0-8226 GCA_039809525.1 Labilithrix sp.
GGTCGACGCGGCGATCGGCGGGCGCGCGATCTCCGCGGCCACCCAGGCCGGCGGCGGCTCGGCGACGACGACGGGCGCGAGCATCCGCGTCAGCGCGCGTGCGGACCGGGCGAGAGCTCCTCGAGGAAGGCCTCGACCTCCGCGCGCAGCTCGCCGAGCTTGGCGCGCACGCTCACCGTCTCGACCGGCGGAGGAGCGGGCGCGGGCGCGGCGACCGGCGCCGGGACGCTCGCGGCGAGAGGGGCCGCCTCGGGCTCGACGCCGCCCCGCTGCAGCTTCTTCTTCGCACCCGCGATCGTGAACCCGTCGCGGTAGAGGAGATCACGGACGCGGAGGAGGTTCTCCACGTCCTTGCGCGAGTAGACGCGCTGCCCCTTGGCGCTCTTCGTCGGCCGGATGCTGCGGAACTCGCGCTCCCAGTAGCGGAGCACGTGCGGCTCGACGCCGACCAGCCCGGCCACCTCACCGATGCGGAAGAACAGCTTCGGCGGCAGCTCGGCCATTCGCGGAGCTTACTCCTTCGCGCTCTCGCTCGCGGCCGACGCGGCGACCGGGGGCGGCGCCGAGACGCCGAGCGGGCTGACGACGCCCGAGGGCGACGCCGGACGCGGCGCACCGTCCATCGTGCGCGGTCCGTCCGCGCCCGGCGCTCCTCCGCCGTTCATGGCGGGCGAGCTCGGCGCGGCATGACTGCCGTTGCCGTTGCTCTTCGGGTTGAGCGCCTGCTTCAAGATCTGGCTCGCCTTGAAGGTGAGCACGCGACGCTCGCTGATCTTGATCGGATCACCGGTCTGCGGATTCCGGCCCGGGCGCTGCCGCTTGTCGCGGAGCACGAAGTTGCCGAACCCGCTGATCTTGATCTTCTCGCCGCGCCCGAGGGTCTCTTTCATCATCTCGAAGACGAGGTCGACGATGTCCGCCGACTCCTTCTTCGAGAAACCGCCGACCCTCGTGTACAGCGCCTGGACGATCTCGGCCTTCGTCATGATCGTCTCTAACCCCCGAGCTTCGCGTTGGAGCACTGCGGTCCGGGCACGAAAAAGTCGAGCGCGTCTCGCAGGTACCGGATAGTAAACGGATTGTTGGAGCCCGGCCAGCGGAAAAACCCGCGGATCGCGGCGCGTCCGCGGCCCTCCGCCGGGGCGATCCAAATGCCTGAGCTCGCAGGGAAATTTACCCGAACGAGCGGCCGGTCGGCCGCGCGGGTCAGGCCGCGAGCTCTTCCGAGGCGGCGGGCGCCGGGGGAGGGACGCTCTCGAGCTCGGCCGCGCCGCGTGCCGCGGCGAGGCGTGCGGCGCGCCGGCGCGCGAGCTGCTCGCTCGCGACGAGGCTCGCCACGTACCCGTAGCCGAACGTGAAGAGCATCGCGAACGGCGTCGCGAACCAGTGGCCGGTCTCGAGCGACGCGACGACGCTCGCGAACGACACCAGGCTGAGCGCGACCTCGGTCGTCGGGAGATCGGCGCGCGCACGGTAGCGGTTGCTGTGATTGGCGCCGTGCTTCGGCGTGCGGACGAACTCGCCCGCCATCGAGTTGAGCCCCGACCAGACCGCCTTCGTGAGATGGGGCGCGAGCCCGGCGCCGAGCGCGAGGAGCGCGGGCAGGGTCCTGAACGCCGACCTGCGCGAGCGTCCCTGCGCGGTCTCGGCCATCGCGTAGAACGCGGCGAGCGAGCCGGTCGTGCCGATGCAGAGCGGCAGATCGATGAGCAGCATCGTCGTCGGGTTCGTCGCCGGCATGAGGATGAGCGCCGGCAGGAGCAGCACGCTGAGGATCACCATCAGCGGGTATGCGAAGTGCGGCGTCATGTGGAAGAACGCCTCGAGCCGCTGCGTGAACGTGAGGTCCGACGTGAGCACGCGCTTCATCAGCTTGCGCGCGGTCTGCACCGTGCCCTTCGCCCAGCGGAACTGCTGCGCGCGGAACGCGCTCACGTCCTCGGGCAGCTCGGCCGGCGTCACCACGTCCTCGCGATAGACGAACTTCCAGCCCGCCATCTGCGCGCGGTACGAGAGATCGAGGTCCTCGGTGAGCGTGTCGTGCTGCCAGCCGCCGCTCGTCTCGATCGCCGCCTTGCGCCACATGCCGCCGGTGCCGGAGAAGTTGAAGAGCCAGCCGGCCGCCGCGCGCGCGCGGTTCTCGACGAGGTGGTGGCCGTCGAGCATGAGCGCCTGCACGCGCGTGAGCAGCGACAGGTCGCGGTTCATGTGGCCCCAGCGGGCCTGGACCATGCCCGTCTTCACGTTCTCCTCGCCCATGAAGTGGCCGACGAGATCGGCGAGGAAGCGCTCGCCCGGGATGAAGTCGGCGTCGAAGATGGCGACCAGCTCGCCCTTCGCGACCTTCAGTCCGGCGTCGAGGGCGCCCGCCTTGTAGCCGGTGCGATCGACGCGATGGATGTAGACGATGTCGAGCTCGCCACCCCAGTCGGCGCGGACGCCGTCGGCGAGCGCGGGGGCGTTCGCGCGGAGATGCTGCACCTTCGCGCGCGCGATCTGCCGGCACTCGTCGGTCGAGTCGTCGAGCACCTGGATCTCGAGCTTCGTGCGCGGGTACGCCATGCGCGCCGTCGCATCGAGCAGCCGCGCGACGACCGTCGCCTCGTTGTAGAGCGGCAGCTGGATCGTCACATGGGGGAGCGACTCCGGATCCGCGTCCAGGGAGACCGCAGGGACGCCCGTGCGCAGCGCCTCGAGCTTCTTGCGGAGGCGAAGGACGGTGAAGACGAGATGCGACCGGTGAAGCCCGTACATCGCGAGCAGGAGAAGCACCGCGAAGTACGCGAAACACAAGGCGACGTGCATAGCGCGAGCGTGTCATTTACGCGCCGCGCCAGTGTCATCAGGATGTAATTCGTTGTAGCTCGTTGTAGGTGAGGGCGTGTGGGCGCCTTGCCTACAGCGTCGAGCGGCCGCGGCCGGGGATCGCGCCCGTCGTCGTCGGCTTCTTCCCGAAATCGTGGTTGTAGAAGAGCGTCACGCCGACGAAGAACATCTGGTACGCGCCGTTGTCGAGCGCCGAGGTGTTCACCGTCGACGTGACGTTGGTGTTCGGCGCGCTGACCTTGGTGTCCGTCGGCGAGAGCGAGCCGAAGTCGACCCCGACCTTCGGCACGATGCGCATCGGTCCGGCGGGGATCGACACGCCGAGGCCGACGGCGAGGTACGAGCCGTTGAACGACGTCTCGACCGACGTCGGTGCGGTCTGCGAGTAGTTCAGCTGACGGAAGCCGAAGCCGACGTCGGAGTAGAACCCGACCTTCTCGGTGCTCGTGAGCAGGCCCACCGCCACCGCCGCGCCGAACATGTTCGTGGACGACGTGATCGTCTGACCCGCGCTGACCGTCTTGGAGTCCGGCCCGCCGAGGAAGATGCCCTCGGCGCGCACGCCCGCGAGGAACACCTTCGAGAAGCGCGCCATGAAGTCGATGCCGATGCCGCCGCCCGCGCTGCCCACACGATCGAAGTCGGTGTTCTTCGCGACGCTGCCCGCGGGGACGAAGAGCCCGCCGTGCGCGCCGATGAGCAGGCCCGTCGACGGCTTCTCGTCCTGCTGCTTCGCCGGGGTCGGCGGCTTGTCCGCCCCCGGCGGCTGCGCGTTCGGATCGGTCCCCGGCGTCGCCTGCGGGCCGCCCGTCCCGTACGGCGGCGGGACCGGCACGACGACGGCGCCCCCGCTGCCCTGCACGAGCACGAGCTCGACGGACCTCGTCTCCTTCTCCTTCAGCTCGAGGTCGACCGGCGTCTTCGTCGCGTAGCCGCTCGCGGACGCCGCGATCCGGTAGCTCCCCGGATTGACCGGGCGCGCGATGCCGACCAGCTCGGTGGGCATCTGCCGATCGTTGATGGTGATCGTGAGGTTCTGGAGCGTGCTCGGAGCGGGCGTGATCGTGATCTTCAGCGTCGGGATGCGCTCGCGCAGCGCGGGCGCCTCCTGCTTCGCGTGCTCCTGCGCCTGCACGAACGCCTCCGGCGAGCCCGGCGGGAGCGTGTCGCGGCGGATGGTCTCGTACGTCTCGGCCGCCTCGACGAGCTTGCCGAGGAGCGCCTGGCACTCGGCGATGTGGAGCAGGTGGGTCGGCGCGTCGTACAGCTTCTGCGCGGCCTCGAACTTCGCGAGCGCGTCGGCCGGCTTGCCCTGATCCTGGAGCTTCACGCCCTCCTGGTAGGCGGCGCGTGCGGCGGCCTTCTTCTCGCCCTCGGACATCTGCGCACGGGCGGCGGACGAGACGAAAGAGACGAGCAAAGCGAAGAAGAGCGCGACGACGGCGCGGAACTTCATGCGCTGGAGACTACCAGGAACGAAGGCTGGATCAGTATCCGGGGTCGCTCGGGTTCGCCGGCTTCTTCTTCGCCGTCGCCGTCGCCGTCGCCGTCGGCGCCGCCGTCGTCGTCGTGGCCGGCGCCGCGGTCGTGGCCGGCGCGGTCGGCGTGGTCTTCGCCGTCGTCGTCGGCGTCGTCTTCGCGGGGGTCGGCGTCTTGCCGGTCTTCGCCGTCGCGGTCGCGGCCGTCGCGGTCGCGGGGGTCGCCGCGTGCGTGTCGACCGCCGCCACGGTGCCGGCGGTCCCCGTCGCCGGCGGCGGATCGGCCGGCTTCGCCGCGGTCGCCGCCGGCGCGGCGACGCTGCTCGCCGCCGGCGGAGGCGTGAGCCGCGCGCCGTCCGCTTCCTTCGGCTTCATCCCGAGCTTCACGCCCACGACGATGCCCGCGACGACCACCACGCCGCCGAGGATGCCGGCGACGAGCTTGCCCTTGCCCGAGCCCACGCCCGGCACCGGCTGCGACGACGTGAACGGCGCGTTCGTCATCCCGGCGGGGTTCGGCGTGCGCGCGCCGTAGCTACCACCAGGGCCCGTTCCGTAACCTTGCTGCGGCGGCTGCCCGTATCCGCCCTGCGAGCCGACGAGCGGCGACGGTCCGGGCGGCGGCGTCGGCACCATCCCGGGGCCGAGGCCCTGCGGCGTGATCGCGCCCTGGTTCGACGAGGGCTGGGTGGCCATGCCACCGCCCTGCGCCATGCCGTGGTGCTGGCTGCCGAGCGCCGAGCGGGGCGCGACGCCGGCCGCATGGCCGAGCGCCTCGGCGAGCTCGGTGACGTTCGAGAAGCGCCGATCGGGCTCGCGCTCGAGCGCGCGCATGAACCACGCGTCGAACGACGGCGGCAGCCCGGGCATCGCCTGCGACGGCACGGGGATCGGCGCGGTGCAGATCTTCACGAGGAGGTCGCCGACCGACTCGCCGTCGAACGGCAGCTTGCCCGTCACGCACTTGTACGCGATGACGCCGAGCGACCAGACGTCGGTGCGGTGATCGACGTTGCGGAGCCCGCGCGCCTGCTCCGGAGACATGTAGAAGGGCGTACCGAGCACGGCGCCCGTCTTCGTGCTGGAGGTGATGCCCGGGCTATGCGGGCTGTTCGAGACCTTGGCGATGCCGAAGTCGAGGACCTTCGCCACCTCGTCGTCGTCCTCGGACGTGCGGACGAGGAAGATGTTCTCCGGCTTGAGATCGCGATGGACGATCCCGCGCTCGTGCGCGCGCGCGAGGCCGCGGCAGACCTGCTGGATGATGCGCGCGGTGTCCTGGAGCGAGACGCGCCCGAGCCGATCGATCCGCTTGTCGAGCGGCTCGCCCTCGAGCAGCTCCATCACGATGTACGGCTTGCCGTCGTCGGTGACGCCGTGATCGTAGATCTGGATCGCGTGCTTCGACTGGATGGTCGCGGCCGCGCGCGCCTCGCGATCGAAGCGGCTTCGCGCTTCCTGGCTGTCGGCGTACTCCGCCTCGATGAACTTGATGGCGAACCGCGTCCCGAGCGACGCGTGGCGGGCCTCCCAGACGGAGCCCATACCACCTCGCCCGATCATCGTGACGAGCTGGTACTTCCCCGCGACGAGGCCGGTCGACGGGGGCGTTTCGGGTTGGTTCATCGGAGGAGTCCCAAGGGTCTCGAAGGATAAGGTCGGGGGCCGAGCGACGACAGCATGTTTCGACGCACGAGCTCGGCGAAGGGTTCAAAAACGATCGCCACGAACCTGGCTTCGATCCTAGCGCGACCGTGACGACCAGAGAAACCGGGGGCGAAACGCGCGGCGCCCCATGGAATTCCCGCCGCTTACCGACTAGGCACGGGGGCCATGTCGCAGGCCGCCGTCCTCCCGCCGCCCGGAAGCGAAGACGTCCTCTATCTGGTGGACCTCTCCGGCTACGTCTTCCGCGCCTACCACGCGCTGCCGCCGCTCTCGAACTCGAAGGGCGAGCCGACCCACGCCGTGATGGGGACGGTCAACATGCTGCAGAAGGTCGTCAACGAGCGGCGCCCGGCCATGTTCGCCGTGGCGATGGACTGCCGCGGCCCGTCGTTCCGCAAGGAGCTCGACGCCCGCTACAAGGCCACGCGCCAGGCCGCGCCCGCCGATCTCTCCCAGCAGCTCGCGCGCGTCGAGCAGATCGCGCGCGCCTACAGCATCCCGGTCTACCAGGCGGACGGCATCGAGGCGGACGATCTGATCGCGGCGATCGTCGATCGTTCGATCGCGCAGGGCATCCGCGTGGTCATCGTCAGCGCGGACAAGGACCTCATGCAGCTCGTCCACGACGCCGACGAGAAGGTCCTCCTCTGGGACTCGATGCGCGACCGGACCTACGGGCCCGCGGAGGTCGAGGCGAAGTTCGGCGTGCGCCCGAGCATGCTGCGCGATCTCCTCGCGCTCACCGGCGACACGTCCGACAACATCCCGGGCGTGCCGAGCGTCGGACCGAAGACGGCGGCCGACCTGCTCAAGGAGTTCAAGACCATCGACGCCATCTACGCGGCCGTCGACACGATCAAGAAGCCGAAGCTCCGCGAGAACCTGAAGAACCACGAGGCGGACGCGCGCATCTCGCAGACCCTCGTGACGTTGAAGCGCGACGTGCCGGTCGACGTCGACAAGGAGCGCTTGAAGTACGGCGGCGCGAACGTCGAGGAGCTGAGGAAGCTCTTCATCGATCTCGAGTTCACGCGCCTGCTCGATCAGATCGGCGCCGCGCAGCATCGACTCCAGACCGGTCAGGGCGCGCGCGTCGGCGACAAGGGCGCGGGCCGCGCGGTGGCGATGGTCAGCGCGGCGAAGGCGGCCGAGCCCGCGCCGCAGATCGCGCGCACCTACCGGCACGTGACGAGCCTCGACGAGGTCGCGCGCGTCCTCGCGCAGGCGAAGGCGAGCGGCCGTCTCGCGCTCCACGTCGCGACGACCTCCCCGGACGCCATGCGCGCGCAGATCCTCGGCGTCGCGCTCTCGGCGGCGCCGGGCGAAGGGATCTACGTCCCCGTCGCGCACCGTTACCTCGGCGTGCCCGCCCAGATCGCGTGGGCCGACCTGAGCGCCGCGCTCGGTCCGGTCCTCGCCGACGCCGGGGTGCGCAAGGTCGGCTACGACCTCAAGCGCACCGAGAACGTCCTCGCCCGCCACGGCGTGCTCCTCGCCGGCCGGATCAGCGACCCGATGCTCGCGTCGTACCTCCTCGATCCCGAGGCGCCGAACGACATGAAGGACCTCGTGCGGCGCGAGTTCGGCACCGAGCTGCCGATCTACGAGGAGAACACCGGCACGCGGAAGAGCGACCGGGTGGCCTTCGATCAGCTCGACGTCGAGCGCGCGACCACCTACGCGGCGCCGCAGGCCGAGCTCGCGCTCGCGCTCGCCGATCGCCTCGACCCGCGCGTCGAGAGCGAAGGCCTCGGCAAGCTGTACGAGGACGTCGAGCTGCCGCTCTCGCGCGTGCTCGCGGCGATGGAGCGCAAGGGCGTCCTCGTCGACGTCTCGAAGCTCGCGACCATCGCGGCGAAGGTCGAGAGCGAGTGCCAGCGGCTCGAGGCGAAGGCGCAGGAGATCGCGGGCAAGAAGTTCGCGCTGCGCTCGCGCGATCAGCTCGAGACGATCCTCTTCGACGAGCTGAAGCTCCCGGTCGTCAAGCGGACGATGAAGGGCGGGCGGTCCACCGACGCGGCGACGCTCGAGGAGCTGACCGACAAGCACCCGCTCCCCGGCGTGATCCTCGAGTTCCGCGAGCTCGACAAGCTGAAGGGCACGTACCTCGAAGGGCTCCCGCGCGCGGTGAACCCGGAGACCGGCCGCATCCACACGCGCTTCGAGCAGGCGGTGGCGGCGACCGGCCGGCTGTCGTCGACCGATCCGAACCTGCAGAACATCCCGATCCGAAAGGAGGTCGGTCGGCTCGTTC
>JBDHVD010000422.1:0-8207 GCA_039809525.1 Labilithrix sp.
ACGTGAACCAGTGGGTCGAGGCCGCCCGTCAGTCGAGCGGCAGCGGGCTCACGCCGCGCATGAGCGGCGAAGAGATCGACAAGCGCATCGCCACCGTGGCGGGCACGACCGTCGAGAAGATGCGCGAGGTCGAGAGCAAGTTCGGCAAGTTCGCGACCAAGGCGAACTACGGCCCGAACGCGCAGCTCAAGAAGGCGCTCGTCGCCAACCTGAAGAAGATCTCGCAGATGAAGGGCTCGCTCGACGCTCCGTCGGTCAACGCCCCGATCTACGAGGCGCGCATGAACATGCTGCGCAACTCGCCCGTCGAGGCGGCGATCGAGACGCCGGCGATGCAGCAGCTCGCGGGCTCGGCGCTCGGTGACGTCGCCGCGGCCAACGGCGGCAACATGCAGGCGATGCTGAAGGCGTCGTCGGTCCTCCAGGGCCTGAACCCGAACCTGCGCCGCAACCTCTACCAGAAGCTCGAGCTCGGGCTCGCGGAGCGCGGCGCGTGCATCATGAACTACGAGGCGACCGCGCCGCTCGGCTACGTCGCTCTCGGTGACATCCTCCAGGAGAAGTTCGGCAAGTTCAATCCGGCCGAGCCCGTCGACGAGCAGGTCAAGCGCGCCGACCGCATGAAGGACTGGATCCGTCGCCGGGCCCAGTACGCGGTCATCGCGCACGAGATGGGTCACTCGATCGGTCTCCGCCACAACTTCGTGTCGTCGTCGGACGCGTGGAACTTCCGCTGGCAGTACTGGGCGCTCCGCACGAACGCGAAGAAGGTCACGACCGAGTGCGACGAGCAGTCGGCCGGTGACGGCAAGAGCTGCGTCGGCCCGCGCTGGCTCGACAAGGTCACGCCGAACGAGTCGAAGAACATGATCCAGATGTGGGCGCAGTCGTCCACGATGGAGTACCCGGGCGAGCCCTCGCAGGACCTCCTCGGCCTCGGCCGCTACGACTTCGGCGCGGCGCGTATGTTCTACGCCGACTCCGCCACGGTCTACACGGACTCGAAGTTCAACGTGAAGCAGATCGCCGGCGCGTTCGCCCGTGATCACCAGAACGAGTTCGGCGGCCTCCTCGGCTACCGCTACGGCGACTTCTCCTCGCCGATCCACTACTCGCACCTGGACAAGGAGATCGGCCTCATCACGAAGTGCGACACGGTCAGCGATCCGCAGGCGTTCAAGCCCGCCAGCTGGAACGACGAGCGTGACGGCACGTGGAACCCGATCGTCGACGGCCACCTCGTCACCAACGAGGAAGGCAAGTACGTCCGCTGCCAGGAGCCGGGCACCGACTTCGTCCAGTGGACGTCGATGAAGGACGACAGCGACAAGACGCACGCCGTCGATACCAAGGGCCGCGTCCGCGTCCCGCACGGCTTCGCGAGCGACGACTGGGCCGACCTCGGCAACGTCGCGGTCTTCCGCCACGACAACGGTGCAGACCTCTACGAGCTCATGCACTTCATGATCGCGCAGCAGGAGATGAACCACATCTTCAGCTCCTACCGCCGCGGTCGCCGTGACTTCAGCATCTGGGGCGCCTTCCAGCGCACCCTCGGTCGCTACCACGAGAAGATGCGTGACGCGGCGAAGGCCATCGGCCTCTACGTGACGCTCGCGAAGGACACCGTCACCCTCTACAACGACGGCACGGACCCGCAGGCGTTCGCGGCGGAGATCCTCAAGGCCATCGCCACGGACAACACGGTCGCCAGCTCGATCGCGTTCGACCACTTCGCCCACGTCTTCGCCCGTCCGCAGCCTGGTGAGCACGCCAAGCTCGGCAACGAGGACGGCGGCGCGGTCAGCATCCTCCGCTCGCTCGAGGGCACCGGCTTCGCCAGCACGGGCAGCAACGGCCCTGCGGGCGGCGGCGCGACGGTGAAGGTCGCCAACGGCGTCACCGGCGGCTTCGGCACCATCTCGCTCGGCGGTCGTCCGATCGAGAACGCGCTCGCGAGCAACCAGGGTCGCGACTACAACCGCGACTACACGCTCAACGTCGGCTCGTACTACGAGAAGGCGTTCACCGCGATGCTGTTCGCGGAGTCCGCGGACAACTTCATCTCGGCCAGCCGTGACGACTTCGTCGACCCGCGCTTCCGTGCGGTCTCGCTCGCGGACGTCTTCCCGGATGGCTTCCGCCGCTGGCTCGCGAACAACCTCACCAACGACGAGGTCGTGAAGGGCGTCTACGTCCGTCCGGCCGGTCAGGGTGGCGGCGTCCAGCCTCCGCCGGGCGAGGCTGACTACGTCGTCCTCGGCCAGACCTCGTGGTGGCCGACGACGGGCGCGGAAGCGTGCTTCCCGACCGACGACCGCATCACCTGCCGCAACCCGTTCGACGGCACCGCGCCGGCGACGGCCCCGACGCAGGTGGTCGACCCGCAGGTCGGCTGGGAGCAGCAGAAGTTCGCGGCGCTCTTCTCGTTGCTCTACATCAACGACAACCAGAAGACGCAGTGGATGGACCAGATGCGCATCTACGATCTCTCGGTCGAGAACGACCCGGGCTTCGAGAACCGCATCGAGTTCCACGATCCGTTCGGTCACGTCCTCGTGGCGCAGACCTTCGGAACCGAGGTCCTCTTCGGCAAGACCGTCCAGAAGGGCATCGGCGCGCGCATCCTCGAGTTCGCGAACGACCTCCTCCAGAAGGGTGTCGAGACCGAGCCGGTCCTCCGCGGTGCGCGCACCGTCGGCTACCGCGCGAAGCTCGACGCGAACGGCAACGTGGTCATCAAGGGCGGCGTCGCTTCGTGCGAGAACAACCGCGAGTGCCTCAAGATGAAGAACTACGTGTCCGTCCCGCGCTTCCTCATGCAGCTCGGCACGTGGCTCGGCTACGTGCAGTTCGGCGGCCTGAAGGGCGTCTACTGACGCGGCGCCTCTCCTGAAGAGAGGCATCCTCTCGAGCGCCTCGGCTCTTCGGAGCCGGGGCGTTCGTGTTTTGTGGCCGCGGGTGTAGAACCGCGACGTGCGCGCGGTGAGCGAACGACGCTGGGCGCAGCATCACGAGGCCGTCTTCCAGCGCACGAAGGCCGAGCAGATCCGCGGTCGGGAACGCGAGCTCCTCGCCGGCTGCACGGCCTACGCATGCGAGATCCGCGAGCGGCTCGCGCCGTGGATCGCGCTCCGACCGACGACGAAGGTCCTGGAGGTCGGCTGCGGTCCACACGGCATCGGCTTGTTCCTCGGCGAGGGCGAGGTGGTCGCGCTCGACCCGCTGGCCGACCTCTACGATCGCGCGTTCGCGTGGGCCCGCGAGGGCGCGAACGTCCGGACGGTTCGGGCGCGAGGCGAGGAGCTGCCCTTCGCCGACGGGTCGTTCGACCTCGTGATCAGCGACAACGTCCTCGACCACACGCGCGATCCGCAGGCGGTGGTCCGCGAGATCGCGCGCGTGACGAAGCCGGGCGGCGTCTTCTACTTCGCGCTGAACGTCCACCGCCTGCCGTTCCAGCTCGTGACACGCGCGCACGAGCGGTTCGTCGCGCCGTTTCGGGCGGTCGATCGGCTCGGGCCGCATCCGTACGCGTTCCGCCGGGGCGACGCCGTGCGCCTCGTCGAGCGCGCCCGCTTCCGGATCGCGTGGGAGGACGAGATCCCCCACGGCGCGAGCGACGAGCACGCAGCCGATGGCCGGGGGCGGCTCCGACGGCTCGCGCGCCGCGCCTTCGAGCGTGCGTTCCCCGTCGGATACTGGCAGGCGGTCTGCGTGCGCGTCTGATCGCGCCGGGACGTTCAGCGTTCGCTGTCGAGATGCGCCATCTGCGCCGCCTGGTAGCGCGGTCCGGCGATCGCATCGGGCGGGAGGATCGCCTCGACGTCCGCGACCTCGGAAGCCGTGAGCGGGCGGTCGATGACCGCGAGCAAATCGGCGAGCTGCTTCGTCGTCCGCGCGCCGAGCAGCGGCGTCAGCCGCGGCTGCTTCGCCATCACCCACGCGAGCGCGAGCTGCGCGGGCGTGCGGCCCGTCTTCTCGGCGAACGCGCGGAACCTCTCGATGACCGCCGCGTTCTTCGCCCCCACCTCCCCCGCGAAGCGCGGGAGGTGCGCGCGGAAGTCGCCCTTCGCTGCCGGCTTGCTGCCGCTCAGGAGACCGCGCGAGAGGATGCCGTACAGCGTCGCGCCGATCCCGAGCTCCGCGAGCACGGGAAAGATCTTCTCCTCGGGCTTCCGGCTGATGATCGAGTACTCGATCTGCAGATCGTGGATGGGCGTGACCGCATGCGCGCGGCGGATGGTGTCGATGCCGACCTCCGAGAGCCCCGCCTGCTTCACGTAGCCGGCCTCGATGAGGTCCGCGATGGCACCCATCGTGTCCTCGATCGGGACGTTCGGATCGAGACGCGCCGGGCGGTAGACGTCGATGTGCTCGACGCCGAGACGCTTCAAGCTGTAGGCGGCCCACGTCTTCACCGCCGCCGGTCGTGCGTCGTAGCCCAGCCACGAGTTGTCCGGGCCGCGCTGCGCGCCGAACTTCACCGAGATGCGCGCCTTGTCGCGCCGGCCCTCGAGGGCGCGGCCGATGAGCATCTCGTTGTGCCCCATGCCGTAGAAGTCGCCGGTATCGATCATCGTGATGCCGCGTTCGATGGCCGCGTGGATCGTGCGAATGCCCTCTCCTTCGTCGGACGGGCCGTAGACGTCGGACATGCCCATGCAGCCGAGAGCCAGTTGTGAGGTCTTCATGAGCGTCATCCTGCGTCCGACCATCGTATCGAACCAGTGAATGCTTTATATGCGTCACATGAATGCCGGTTATGGACGGAACCTCGACCTCAATCTGCTGCGCGTGTTCGTGGTCGTCGCCGAGGCCGGGAGCGTCACCGCAGCCGCGTCGAAGCTGTACCTCACGCAACCTGCGATCAGCGCGGCGCTGCGCAGGCTCACGGAGGCCGTCGGCGCGCCGCTCTTCGCGCGCGAGGGTCGCGGGCTCGCGCTGACGAACCGCGGCGAACGACTCTTCGCCGAGGCGCGGACGCATCTCGGCGCGCTCGTCGAGGCGGCCCTCTCGCCGGGCGAGTTCGATCCGAAGACCAACGAACGGACGTTCCGCATCGGCCTGTCCGACGTGAGCGAGGCGAGCCTCGTGCCGGAGCTGCTCCGCCTGTTCGAGCGCGAGGCGCCGCGCATGCGGCTCATCGTCCTGCCGGTGCAGTTCCGCACCGTCGGCGAGGCGCTCGCCACGCGACGCGTCGATCTCGCGGTGACCGTCGCCGACGAGCTGCCCGCAAACATCCGACGAAAGCCGCTGACGACGCGCGGCCAGCACGTCTGCCTGTTCGATCCCCGGAAGGTGCGCATCGGATCGAGCGTCGACGAGGAGACGTACTTCGCGCACCAGCACGTCGTCGTCTCGTACAACGGCGACCTGCGGGGTGTCGTCGAGGACCTCCTGGGACGGACGCGCGACGTGCGTTGCTCGGTCTCGGGCTTCGCGTACGTCGGCAAGATCGTCGACGGCACGTCGCTCCTCGCGACGGTCCCGAGCGTGGTCGCGGACTACGCACGCCGCAGCTACCCGCACCTCCGCGCGGCGAAGCTGCCGTTCGAGATGACCGGCTCTGCGCTCGAGCTCCTCTGGCCTGCGACGACCGACGACGATCCCGCGCTGCGCTTCTTGCGCGATGCCGTCGAGCGCGTCAGTTGGACGCTCTCGTCGCCATCCTCCGCAGCGCGGCGCGAACCGCCGGAGGGGCCAGACGCGAAGCCGCGGAAGCGAGACGAACGTACGCGCTCGTCTCCACGACCGGCGTCGCGCGATCGACGGCGCGGAGGGTGAGCTCCGCGACGAGCTCGGGGGGCTGCGCCTTCGGATCGACCGGCGCGTCGTAGCCCTCGCCGGGCGCGACCGTCGCGTTCGTGCGGAACGGCGTGGCGACGGGGCCCGGGCGGATGACGACCACGCGCACCCCGAGCGCGGCGAGCTCGGACCGCATCGCCATCGACATGGCCTCGACCGCGAACTTCGACGCCGAGTACGCGGCGTACTTGGGGGCGGCGACGACGCCCGCGATGCTCGACATCATCACGACCGTCCCGCGGGACGCCTGGAGCTCCGGCGCCGCGAGCTGCACCAGCCGGAGCGGCGCAAAGACGTTGAGCTCGAAGAGCTCGCGCATCTTCTCGAGATCGATCTTGAGCGCGGGGGCGAGGAAGCCGCGCCCGGCGTTGTTCACGAGGACGTCGAGCGAGCCGGTCTCTCGCGCCCGCGCGACGAGCGCCGCGCGATGCTCCTCCACCGTGACGTCGCCGGGCTCGACGATCGCGCGCCCGCCCTCCGCCTCCACCTCGCGCGCGACCTCCTCGAGCGCGTCCTGCCCGCGCGCCGAGAGGATCAACGTCGCCTTCCGCTTCGCCCAGGCGAGGGCGAGCGCGCGTCCGATGCCCATCGATGCGCCCGTGATGACGACGGTGGTGGCCATTGCCACCAGAGTAGACCCGATCAGCGGGCGGTGATCGCGTTGACGCCGTCGAGCTGACAGACCGGATCGCTGCCGTTCAAGGCGTAGACCTCGATGAGGTACGTCGTGCCCGGGATCCGCTCGGGGAACTCGTACTTGCCTCCGCCCTGCGGCGTGGGATCGACGATCCCGTTGAACAGCTCGGTCGTGACCGTCGCGTCCTTCGCCGCCTTCTGCGCGAGGACCGCGTAGCGCGTCGCCGTCGGCACGGCGTTCCACGAGAAGCCGGCGACGGTCTGCGAGGACACGGCGGTGAGGCTCTGCGCGCAGAGCTTCAGCCCGCCTGGGATCGTCACGCCGCCGACGACCTTGGATGCGCTGGTGCTCCCCGAGGACGAGCCGCTGGACGACGACGAGCCGCCAGACGAGGAGCCGCCCGACGATGAGGTAGAGGACGACGAGGACGAGGACGCGTCGTCCCCGTCACACCCGAGGACCACGAACGGAAAGAGGCTCGCCAAGGCGAGCGCAACGAGCTTGGCCATCGTGCGAGTTTCTCACGACGTGAACGTCGTGTCTCGCGGCTCTTCGAAGTGGGCGACGGCGTGCTCCGCGCCCGTCGCGCGAAGCGTGACGGCGTCGACGGTCGTCGAGAGGGGCGCTACCGCGATCTCCACGGGCCGCACCTCGCGCCCGTGCTTCTCGCGCTCGAACGCGGCGAGCTCCTCGCGAGGATCTTCGGGAAGATGTCCTCGTGCCCGCACCTGGACCACCGCGGCTTCAGACCGTTGATCGACTGGAGGAATCCATCGTCGAGCGTGATGCCGCGCGGCCGGGCGAACGCGCGCCACGCCTCGAAGTGGAAACGCAGGTCGTCGACCAGCGTCCCGTTCAGATCGAAGACGGCCCCCGCGAAGCGGCGGACCACGATCTATTCGGGGCGGAGGTACGCGCCCTTGATCAGCTTCAGGATGATCTGGACGGTATCGAGGTCCGTCGAGAGGCTCTTGTTGAGCACCGTCTCGAGGTGACCGTAGTTGTGCGCGAGCTGGAGGATGTCGAGCTCCTCCGGCTTGAGATCGCGCAGCGGCGGGATGACCGGCTGGCTCAGCACGAGGCGCGTGTTGAGGTCCGGGAGCTCGTTCCGGATCTCGTTGAACTCGTCGAGCTGGCGGAGACCCTCCATGAGGACCTCCTGCACGCTCAGGTTCATCTCGTTCGGGAACTCGCGCTCGTCCGGCGGATCGAGATCGAAGAGGCCCTTCTGCCACGTGAGCATCCGGAAGATGCTCTTCATGGGGGGCACGTCGTCGAGGTCGTTGATCGACGCGTAGTAGATCAGCCCCTTCCGCATGTAGATCTTGCCGACGTCGTCGGACTCGGTGCGGATGACGAGGACGCCGCTCTTCTTCGAGGTGGCGAACAGCTGGAGCAGGTCGGGGAGCGGGACCTCTTCGATCGAGCCGCTCATCGTGCGCGCCTGCGTCGTGCGACGCGCGGCGGCCACGTTCTCGAGATCGCGCTTGGCCGAGTCGCTCGAGCTGGCGGCGCCCTCGCCGGCGATCACCTTGAGGATGCTCGTGCCGATGAGGACGCGGTCGCCTTCCTTCAGGCGCGCGCGCTTGATCTTCTCGCCGTTGACGAACGTGCCGTTCGTCGACCCGAGGTCTTCGATCCAGATCTGATCCTGCTGCATGGTGATGCGCGCGTGCTTGCGGCTCACCATGTCCTCGACGAGGACCATGTCGAGATCGCTCGAGCGGCCGACGATGATCGGCTTGTCGTTGACGATCGGGAA
>JBDHVD010000423.1:0-8201 GCA_039809525.1 Labilithrix sp.
GGATGCTTCCCCAAGTCCGCGACATCGCACGGTTCGTCCGCCGACGATTCACCGCTGAACCCAGCTCCGCTTCTGCAGAGAAGCGAGCCCGTCTGACTTCTGCAGAGAAGCGAGGCCCCGCCGGCTTCTGCAGAGAAGCGAGGCCCGGCAGGCTTCTGTAGAGAAGCGAAGCCGAGTGACTCGAGCAGAGAGAAGCGAGCCCCGCAGGCTTCTGCGGAGAAGCGAGCCCGTCTGGCTTCTGCGGAGGAGCGAAGCTCCGGCAGGCTTCTGCAGAGAAGCGAGCCCGTCTGACGTCTGCAGAGAAGCGAAGCCGAGTGGCTCCAGCAGAGCGAAGCGAGGGCGGATGGATTCTGCGGAGAAGCCGAGGCGTGACTTCTCCGGAGAAGCGAGCCCGTCTGACTTCTGCGGAGAAGCGAGGGTCGGTTCTGCAGAGAAGCTCGGCGACGCAAGTGCGTGGGATCGTTGAGGACCGATCACGACGCTTCTCTGCGCAAACGAGCGAGCCGCGAAGCGTCACCCCCCGCGCCGCTCGAGCGCCGCTCGACGATCGACGACGATCGACGGGAGGGCGCCCGCGACGCGCGACGGAGCGCGCCGTCGCCGGCGGCGGCTACTTCTTGCCGCCGGACTTGTCCTTCGCGAGCTTGATCTTCTTCTGGGCGGACTCGGCGAACGGACCCTTCGGCGCGAGCTTGAGGTACGTCTCGAACTCGGAGACCGCCTCCTTGTACTTGCCGTCCTCGCCGAGCCAGCTGCCGAGCCAGTAGTGCGCGGGTGGGTAGTCGGGCTGGCTCGCCACGGCCGCCTGCGCATCGGCGAGCGCGCCGGCCTTGTCCTTGTTCGCCATCTTGCACTGGCCGCGGATGACGCGGAACTCGGCGTTGTCCTTCGCCGCGATCGCCTTGTCCATCGCCTGGATGCACTCGGGGACCGCGCGCAGCGAGCGGAGCTCGAGGCCGATCTGGCCGAGCAGACCGGCGTCGTCGTGCGCGACGGCGAGAGCCTGCTTCAGCTTCGTGACCGCCTCGGGCTGCTTCTTCCACTCGGCGAGCTGGTGGCCGTACGCGAGGAAGTACTCGGCGTTGTTCGGCTCGAGGCGCAGGGCCTCGTCGAACGCCTTCATCGCGCCGGCCTGATCGCCCTTGCCGGCGAGCGCCAGGCCGAGCGAGAGCTGCATGGCGGCGTTCTTGTTGTTCTTGGCGACGGCCTTCTTCGCGAGCTCGATGGCGTCGTCCCACTTCTGCGTGTCGATGTAGAACGCGGTGAGGTTCACCGCGGCCTCGTCGAGGTTGGGATCGGCGGCGAGGGCGTCCTTGTAGTGCTTCTCGGCGGCGGCCTTGTCGCCCGTCTTCTCCATGACGACGCCCAGGTAGAAGTGCGCGTCGGCCTGCTTCGGGTTCTTCTTCAGCGCGGCCTCGAAGGCGTCGCGGGCGGCGTTCCAGTTGCCCGCCTTCATCGCCGCGATGCCCTTCTTCACGTCGTCGCTGTTGCTCGGCGCCGCGGGGCCGTCCATCGGGCCCGCCGGCGAGGAGGCGGTGGACGGGGCGCTCGCGGTCGTGGCCGACTTGCTCGCCGTGTCGGTCGACCCTGCGGAAGCCGGTGACTCGGCGGGCTTGCCTCCGCCGCACGCAACGGCGGCGGATGCGACGAAGCCGAACGCGATGACCGCTGCGAGATGCTGGATCTTCATCAGGCTCTTCCCTCTGTTACCGCTCCGAGCAGCGCCTCGCGCACCGCTTTGAAACGCGGTCCGGGAGCGACCTTGGAGCCGTCGAGCTCGTTGACGTAGAAGACGTCCGCGACCTTCGTTCCTTCGGTGTTGATCTTCGAGAGCGCGATCGACAGGCCGAGCCCGTGGAGCGCGCGGGCGAGATTGTAGAGGAGTCCGGGCCGATCCTTCGCGAAGACTTCGATGACGGTGTGGCGTGGTGACGCGCGGTCGTCGACGACGACCTCCGAGAGAACGGCCGGGCTCGGTCGCTCGCGCCAGGGCGACGACGTGCCGATGCGCTCCTCGAGGAGCTGCTTCGCGTCGATCGCGCCGGTGACGACCGCCTCGAGATCGCGGAGCAGGCGGGGGATCGCGGTGGCCACGCCGTCGGCCGATCCGCGGCTGTCGCGGACCCAGAACAGGTCGACCGCCTCGGCCTGCGCGGCGCCGGGGACGCGCGGACGCGAGTAGACCTGCGCGCCGAGGACCTCGAGCCGGCTGCCGGTGATCGCCGCGGCGATGCGCGCGAGGAGGCCGGGCGCGTCGTCGGCGACGACGCAGATCTCGTGGACCTCGGGATGGCGCGACGGGACGAGGGCCGCCTGGACCGGCGCGGTCGCGCGCGCGCGGTCGAGCGCCACCCGCGCGTGCGCCACGATCGCCTCGGGCGCGTTCGCGAGGACGTAGCGCTCCGGCATCGAGTCGATGAAGCCCTCGAGCTCCGGCTTCTTGCCCGTCCAGATCGCGAGCGCGGCGTCCTTCACCCGCTGCTTGCGCGCGGCGTCGAAGCCGCCGGCCTCGCCGGCGAGGTGCGCGTCGGCGGCGAAGTACAGCTCGTCGAGCATGCGCGCCTTCCACGACGTCATGGCGGTCGGGGACGTCGTGGTGATGTCCGCGACGGTGAGGAGGTAGAGATCGCGGAGGCCCTCCCTGCCCTGCACCTGCGCGGCGAAGTCCGCGGCGGTCGACGGGTCGTCGAGGTCGCGCCGCGTGGCCACGTGGTACATGAGGAGGTGATTCTTCACCAGCGACCGCACCTCCTGCGCCTCGTCGTTGGGGATGCCGAGGCGCGGGAGGATCGTCTCGCAGAGCTCGGCTCCGGTCACCGAGTGGTTCTTCCGCGAGCCGCTCGCGTCGGGGTAGCCCTTGCCGACGTCGTGCAGGAGCGTCGCGAGGAAGATCGGCCGCGGCCGCGCGATCTCCGCCGCGAGCCGGCTCGCGAGCGGGCGCTCGTGCGCGAGGTCCCCGCGGCAGAGCGAGCGCAGGCAGTCGACGGCCGCCACGCTGTGAACGTCGACGGTGTACACGTGGTAGACGTCGTGGTGCACGCGGCCGGTCACCGGCTGGAACTCCGGGATCATCGCGAGGAGCAGGCCCACCTCGTGGAGCTCGCCGGTGAT
This sequence comes from Labilithrix sp., assembly GCA_039809525.1. GTDB lineage: Bacteria > Myxococcota_A > Polyangia > Polyangiales > Polyangiaceae > Labilithrix. The sequence continues at coordinate 3,112 of JBDHVD010000423.1, forward strand.
CGATCCGCGCCGGAGCGGCGTCTCGGCGACGGTGCACAGGAGCTCGACGAAGAGCCGCGCCGCCTCCGGGCTCGCGCGGAGCGACGCCGCCCACGTCGCATCGGCCGCGGCCCGGGCGATCGCGTCGCGCGCGAACGGGAGGATGGGCGCCTTCTTCTGAACGCATGCAACATACACGCGAAGCGCGAGCGCGGGATCGCCGGCGAGCGCCGCGGGATCGAGCGTCACGTGCCCGTCGAAGAGGCGCACGCCCCCACCGAGATCGATCTCGACGGGGCGCCCGCGACGCTTGGGCGGCGTGGCGCGGAGCAGGAGCGCCTCGCGTGACCGCGTGATCACGCGCGCGTGACCGAAGTAGTCCTGCATCAGGCGCTCGGCGGCGCGGGCCCGCGCGTCGGGCGCCTCGGCCGAGGCGTCCGGATCGGCGTATCCGAGCTCGATGGCGATCGCCTCCTGCTGATCGAACGTGAGGCGGTCGCTCTTCCGCCCCGCGTGCGTGTGGAGGCGGTTGCGGACGCGCCAGAGCAGCTCCTCGGCGAGCGCGATCTCCTTCGCCTCGCGCGGCACGAGCACGCCCACGCGCACGAGCTCCTGCCACGTGCCGCCGGGCCCGGCCGCATCGACCCGGTAGCGTGCGCGCGCCGCCCAGCTCGCGATGTCGACGTCGCGCAGGCCGCCCGCGCCGGACTTCACGTCGGGCTCGAGGAGGTAGACCGAGCCGCCGAAGCGCGCGTGACGGCCCGCGGTCTCCTCCTCCAGGCGCGCGACGAAGCGGCCGAGCTCGCCCTCGCTGAAGAGGCCCGCATACGCGCGCGCCACGAGGTCGTCGACCAGCGCGCGATCGCCCGCGAGCGGACGGAGATCGAGCAGCGACGTCGCGGTCGCGAGATCGTCCTGCGCGAGGTCGAGCGCCTCGCCCGCGTCGAGCACCTGGTGACCGACCGACAGGCCCGCGTCCCACAGCGGATAGAGGAGCGCGTCGGCGATCTCCGCCGCCGCCTCCCGGCTCCGGGCGCCGGGGCGGACGACGATGCGCACGTCGGCATCCGAGCGGAGAGCGACCGCGTCGCGCCCGTAGCTGCCGACGGCGGCGAGGGCGACCGGATCGCGGTATCCGGACTTGGCGACGGCCGCCGCGAACAGCTCGCCGAGGATCCGATCGAGGAGCTCGGCGCGCGCATGGCCGAGGCGCATGCCGTCCTCCGGCGCGCCCGCGGCGAGCTTGGCCGCGAGCTCGTCCCAGTGCTGGCGCACCGAGGCTGCGACACGTGCCACAGTCTGCGCGTCGTGGACCGTTCGGGCCGGTTCTTCGTGGGGTTCTCGCGTCATGTCACGCCGCACCGCGGCAGAACCTAGCACTGGGCCTTCCCATCCGGGCGGGATTCCCGTAGCGTCCTCGGCCGGTCATCCGAAGGCGCAGTTTGCCTGTCATCAGCGCTGGGTGTCCGGAGGCTCTTCCCAGAGGAAGGGCGGGACCAGGGAGGCATTCGGTCATGTCGAAGAAGGTCGTTTTCCCGCTTATCGCAATCATGTCGCTCGGGCTCGCCGCCGGTTCGATGGGCTGCAAGGCCGAGGCGAAGATCAACGCCGGTGGTGAGGCGAAGCCCGAGCCGCCGCCCCCGCCGCCGGAGCCGGCGAAGCCCGCCGAGCCGCCGCCGCCTGCCCCCGAGGTGAAGACCGCGGTGCTCAAGCCGCTCGGCAAGGCGAAGATCGAGAACAACGAGATCAAGATCCCGGGCAAGATCAAGTTCGACTTCGACAAGGCGACCATCAAGGAGGACGCCGAGACGAAGGAGATCCTGAAGACGGTCGCCGACGTCCTCAAGGAGAACCCGTCGATCACGAAGCTCCGCGTCGAGGGGCACACGGACGACAAGGGCGGCACCGAGCACAACCACAAGCTGTCGCAGGACCGCGCCGCGGCCGTCGCCGCGTGGCTCGAGAAGAACGGCGTCGACAAGAACCGCCTCGACATGAAGGGCTGGGGCGAGGACAAGCCGCTCGAGAAGAACGACACCGAGCCCCACCGCGAGGCCAACCGCCGCGTCGAGTTCAAGATCTGGGAGCTCGACGGCAAGCCGACCGACGTCGCGAAGGCCGACCAGGGCCCGAGCGCGCAGGGCGTCGCGGCGAGCGACGGCAAGGCCGGCGGCACGGCCGCGGGCGACAAGAAGGACGCGAAGGACGCGGCCAAGAAGGACGACAAGAAGGGCGCGACCCCGGCCGCCGCGGCGACCGGCGCCCCGAAGAAGTGATCGTCTCGTCGTAGACGACGCTCGAAAACGGAAACGCCGGCTTCGCGCTCTCGCGCGGGCCGGCGTTTTCGCATTTCGGGACGAGGCGGCGTAAGGCGCGGATCAGGTCCCGCCGAAGTCGGAGCACTTGCCGCTGTCGCCGACGAGCTTCGCGGCGCACTTCTTCTCCGCGTTGCAGAAGCCGGTCGTGCAGTCGTCGCCCGTGTCGCAAGGCTGACCGGCCGCGACCTTCTCCTGGCAGCGCGTCACGCAGCGGAGCGTCTCGAGGCACGGGTTGCTCGCGCCGCAGATGTCGCCGACGTTGTTCTTCGCGAGGCAGAACTTCACCTCGCCTTGCAGGCCGCAGTACGTGCCCGTCTCGCAGGTGTCGCCCGGGTTGTTGCAGCCCTCGCCCTTCTTCTTCGGCGTCGCGTCGCTGCAGACCTTGTCGCAGGTGAGCGTGCCTTCGCAGTCGTAGGGCTGCGCGCAGGCCTCGCCCTTCTTCTTCGAGCCGGTGAACACGCGCTGGCAGGAGGCGTCGACCGTCTTCTCCTTCGCGAGATCGATCGTCTTGGCCGCGTAGAGATCGCGCGTGTCGTTGATGCACTTCTCGGCGGCGCCGGGGCGATACGTGCGCCCGGTCGCCGAGGCGGCCGCCGCCGCCTGCTGGCAGAGCGTCGTGCGCCGGCTCTTGCAGGCATCGACCGTGGCCGCGCAGAGGCTCGCCGCGGCGGTGCACTCCACGTCCGCCTTCTCGGTGCAGAACGATTCGGACGACGGATACTTCTCCCCGGCATCGTCGGAGGAGCAAGCGACGAGCGCCAACGCGCCCGCGAACGAGAGAAGCGAAAGGACCTTAAGCGTCTTGCCGATCATGGGACCTCCGATCGCCGGGCAGTTCGGGCGATCGGACGAAGTTTCGCCCCAAGCCGAGCGCGACCGCAAGGTCTGACGGTCATGAAGCCGGCTAATTCGTACCGCTCGTTCCGCTCCCTCGCCTCTTTCGCCGTCGGGACGTCGATCTCCCTCGCCACGCCGCTCGCCGCCGCGCAGGGCGCTACGCAGCCGACCGCTCGTCAGACCCCGGACTACGTGGAGAAGAACCTCGGCGGCGACGCGATCGTCACGTTCGTCGGCGACGAGCTGGCGAGCCCGCCGGGGGGCGCGTACGGCGACACCATCCGCCGTCCTCCGGGCGTCACCCGCCTCGCCTTGATCCGGCCGCGCATGAACTTCGTCGTCGAGCTGCTCAAGACCGTCGAGAACCTCTGACGTCGGCTCAGACCGCGCTCGCCTCGACGCTCGCGGAGCGGAGCCAGCGGTAGAGGCCGGTCTCCTCGCGTGCCTCGTGGAGCGAGAAGCGCGCCTTGAACGCGTGGACGTCGGCGGCGACGATCGTCCCGGCCTCGATCGCGCCCGTGAGCTCGTCGATGGTGGCGAAGAAGCCACGGTGATCGTCGCGGAGCGCCTCGGCCTCCGCGGGGTCCGTCGCCGCGAGCTCCTCGAGGCGCGGGTCCTCCGCGACGAGGTGCGCGCGGAGGCGATCGAAGAGGATCCGGCAGAGCGTGGAGGCGTCGGCCGTCCGTCGCTCCTTGAAGGCAGCGATGACGTCGCGGAATGCTCGGTCGATCGCCGCGTGCTCGACGAGGCCCTGCTGGAGTGTCGCGGTCATGGTGTGTCGCCTTCGCTGCTGGTGGTGGCCGTGGTGGCCGTGGTGCAAGTCGTTCGTGGCGTCGCAAACCGTGCGTGTGGCTCGATCGAGATGACGCGTGGTTCGACCTGGCCTCGCTGCACGAGGACCCTCGAAGCACGCGGCGCGCCACGCGCGGGCTCCGCGACACGTTCGGGACGAGGTGGTACGCTCGACGATCGTGGGGACCTCGATCCGCGCGCGCTTGCGTCTCGGCGTCGTGATGGTGGTCGTGGCGGTCGCGACCGTCGTTCGGAGCCGCCCCGCCGCCGCCGCCGAGGCCCCGGCCGCGACGGACGACGCGGCGACGAAGAACCGCGAGGAGGCGCGCCTGCACTTCACCGCCGGCGTGAACCTGCTCCAGGACCCCGACCGGCCGCGCTACGAGGAGGCGTACGCCGAGTTCAGGCGCGCGTACGACCTCGCGCGCTCGCCGACCATCCTCGGCAACATCGGCCTCTGCGCGATGAAGCTCGAACGCGATGCGGAGGCGATCGAGGCATACACCCGCTACCTCGCCGAGGTGACCGACCTGGATCCGGCGGAGCGCGCGCAGGCGGAACGCGACCTCGTCACGTTGAAGGCGGGCCTCGCCCGCGTCACCCTCGAGAGCCGCCCCGACGGCGCCATCGTGCAAGATACACGTATCCCCGCGCGCGGCGAGCCGATCACCAACCTCTACGGCGCCCTTCAGGGACGGACCGAGCTCGCCATCCGGCGCGGGCACCACGTCCTCAAGGCGCGCTTCCCGGATGGGGGCGAGAGTACGTGGGAGGCCGACATCGACGGCGGCGAGCACCACGTCTTCGAACGGCCGGCCCCGGCCCCGCCCGTACACGTGACGAAGGAGGCACCCGAGCTGCGGATGACGCGGCCCGTCCCGACGTCGGTGGTCGCCGGCGGGATCGCGACGGGCGCCTTCGCGGCGACGACGGTGATCACCGGGGTGCTCGCCGTGAGCACGCGCTCGGACTTCGATGCGGCCAACGACGGGACGCAGCCCGATCGCGCGGCGGATCTGCGTTCGACGGGACAGACGCTGAACGTCGCGTCGGACGTCTTCCTCGGCGCGACGATCCTCGCTGCGGGCGTCACGACCTATCTCTATCTGACCAGGCCGAGCGTGCGTGCGAGCGGTCAGGGCGCCGTCCAGGGGATCTTCCGGA
>JBDHVD010000424.1:0-8177 GCA_039809525.1 Labilithrix sp.
TGATGGGTGCCGAACATGCCGTCGGGCTTCTTCTGCACGAGCTCGAGATCGAACTCCGTGTACGGCTTGTTCGACCTGTCGTCGGTGACCTCGACGAAGATCTTGGTCGAGTCGGGGCGCAGCTTGTCGCTCCACCGGAGCGTCGCGTTCGCGTTGTCGTACGTCGACAGGACGAGGGCGAACGAGTTCGTGCTGCCCACGCTCTGGGGCACGTGGAAGAACGTGGGCAGGTTGTCCGCGCAGTTCGCGCCGCCGAGCGGAGGCGGCACGCAGATCTGGAAGGAGCCCGTGCCCCTCGCGACGATGAAGACGACGTGCAGGTCGAGCCCCACGTTCAAGATCTTCGACGCGAAGTTGTTCACGTTCGTCTTGATCTGAGCCATCTCGTTGCTCATCGACCCGGAGTTGTCGATGACGAAGACGATGTCGACCTTGGCCTTCTGCGTCTGAGCGGCCGTCGCCGCGCAGTTGTTGCCGCTCGAGCCGGAGGAGGTGTTGTCGCCGCTGCTCGAGCTCGTGCCGAAGCCGCCCGACGAGCTGCCGGATCCGCTCGCGCCCGAGGCGCCGCTGCTGCTGCTGCCGGGATCGTCGCTCGACTCGCTTCCGCAAGAGGCGGCGAGGAGGGTGACGGTGGTGGCGAGGACCGACGCGGCGACGCGAGCGACGTGCATGGTTCAAAAATGCTGCGAATGCCGTCAGGTGTCGAGGAAACTGTGATCTGGTGCGGCGGCGATCCTGTGGGGCCGTGTCGGCTGTCTAGCCACGGTGCTCGTCGGGCGAACGGGGCGGCTCCGGGACGCGGGTCGATCGCTCCTCGGACGCCTGGAGGTAGGCGTGGGCGAGCGAGCCCTCGTCGATGAAGCCGAGGATGCGGCGATCGTCGTCGATGACCGGGAGATCGCGGAGGCCCTCCCTCCGCATCGTCTCGAACGCCTTCCGCAGATCGTCGGTGAGCTTCACGCCGACGGGCGGCCGCATCAGATCGATCGCGGTGACGACGAGCGCCAGCTCGGGCTCGGCGGCGAGGATGCGGAGCTCCTCGTTGGTGATCACGCCGATCATGCGCGCCTCGGCGTCGAGCACCGGGAACAGGTCCTGCCAGGACGGCTCGCTCGTCCGGCGGAGGACCTCGCTCGCGGACGCGCCGGGCTCGAACGAGATGAACGGCCGGTCCTTCACCGTGAGATCGGCGAGGGTGAAGCCCTCGAGCGCGTCGACCAGCTTGCGGTCGTGGAGGTGGATGCCGTCCTGCGCGAGGAGCGCGTCGTAGATCGGCCTCGGGCGGAACCTCCGCGCGATCACGTAGGAGGTCATGTTCGCGATCATCAGCGGGAGGATGAGCGAGTAGCCCGAGGTCATCTCCACGATGATGAGGACGCTGGTCATCGGCGCGCGGACGGTGCCGCTGAACACCGCGCCCATCCCGACGAGCGCGAAGGCGCCCATGGTCTTCTCGGGGTGCGCGAAGAGCGAGACGTCGAGCGAGCCGAACGCGCCGCCGAGCATCGCGCCGACGAAGAGGGTGGGGGCGAAGATGCCGCCCGCGCCGCCGCTCGAGTACGAGAACGACGTGGCGAGCAGCTTCGCGACGCAGAGGACGAGCATCACCTTCACCGTCAGCTCGCCCGAGAGCGCCTGCTGCAGCGAGGCGTAGCCGCCGCCGGTGACGCCGGTGGTGCCCAGGGTCGAGATGACGGCGACGGCGAGGGCGCCGGTCGCGAGGCCTCCGAGGCCGGGGCGCGCCCACTCGGGCACGCCGGCGAGCTTGCGGAACGCGGCCCGCAGCTTGAGCATCACGTCGGTGAACGCGACCGACACGAACGCCGCGGTCACCCCGAGCATCGCGTAGAGGAGGAGCGAGCGCCAGTCGTCGAGGCCGTAGGCGGCCTGCACCTCGAGGACGGGGTGGACGCCGAGGATGCTCCGCTCGATGACCGCGGCGAGGGCGGCGGCGACGATCACGCCGGAGAGGACGTTGTCGTCGAGCTTGCCGACGATCTCCTCGATGGTGAAGGTCACCGCGGCGATCGGCGCGTTGAACGCCGCCGCGACGCCGGCGGCCGCGCCGACGGGGACGAGGCGGCGCCGGGCCTGCGGCGAGACGCGGAACACCCGGCCGAGCGCGTCGGCGACGCCGGCGCAGATCTGCACCGTCGGGCCCTCGCGTCCGAGCGACGCGCCCGTGCCGATCTGGATCGTCGCGAGGAAGAACTTGCCGACCGCGTCGCGCAGGCGGACGCGTCCGAGCTTGCCCGCGTACGACGCCTTCACCTGCGGGATGCCGCTGCCGCGCGCCGTCGGCAGCACGTAGGTGAGGACCGCGCCGGCGACGAGGCCGCCGATGGTCGGCAGGGCGAGCGTCCAGGCCACCCATCCTTGCGGGCGCGTCATCACGAACGGCGCGATGAGCGCCCCCTCGGCGACCCGGATCGCCTCGTGGAAGAGGACGGCCGCGAGGCCGCAGACCACCCCGATGGCCATGGTGAGCGCGAGGAGGCGCTGCGCCTCCGTCGGGACGAGCCGGAGCGCGGCGAGGGCGAGGTGCCCGCGCAGGGCCGCGAACCGCGGCGCGCCCCAGATCCTCCGCAGGGTCGGGCTCATCCCGGCCGCACAATAGTAGGAACGCCAACGATCCCGCTACGGGCCCGCCCACGGTCGTGCTCGTTTCTCGCGGGCCGGCGAGCTCGGCCGGAACAAAATACCGCTGGCGTACGTCTTTCCGAGCGTTACTGCGTATAAGAGTCAGAGGAGCACGAGCCCGATGAGCGATCGCTACGTGAGGCCGACGGTTGGTGGATGGCTGCGCCCGACGCTGATCGCGCCGTGGCTCTCGACCTACGGGGCGGTGACCGCCATCGCCTTCCTCGGCATCGACCGGGGGATCTTCGGCAAGGGCGTCGCGTGGGCCGTCGGCATGGCGATCGGCAGCCTGTGGGCGTTCGTCTACTGCCTGATGCTCGTCGTCGTCGACCTGCTCCTCCTCGGGGTGAAGGTCCGGACCTTGCCGGCGGGCGGCCGCGGCTGGGGCGCGGCGTTCCTCTCGCCGCTCGCGGTCTTCGCCGCGTACGTGGCGGTGCCGCCCTACAAGTTCTACGCGTACGGGCCGTGGGCGATCGCCGGCGCGATCCTCGCGCCGATGGTGCTCGTGGCGCTCGGAACGCGCGTGCTCACCGGCATCAAGCCCCCGCGCTGAACGAACCTCGTCTCGTGTAATGTGCCCGCGTGCGTCGAGCCGCGGGCATTCTCGGTTTGTGCGCCTGCCTGACTCCGCGTAGCGCGATCGCCGCCGGACCGCTGCCGGCCAACCGCGGCGATCCGATCCGGACGAGCGACTACTCGGTCGACCTGTTCCAGGGCCCGATCCTCGCGACGACGCGCATCACCGCGCTTGGCGGCGCGTACACCGCCCTCGCCGAGGGATCGGAGGGCATCCCGTTCAACCCGGCGTCCGCGTCGCTCCGGATGCCGTACTCGACGACGAACGTCGACTGGGACCTGTCGGGCGGCATCACGCTCCCGACCAGCGTCTCCGGGACGGACTTCGACAACAACGGCGATCGGAGCTTCCAGAGGCAGCAGAACTTCTTCTTCGGCACCCTCGGCGGCTACATCCAGTACGGTCACGTCGCGCTCGGCGCGATGGTCTCGCTCCAGAACTACGGACTGTCGCAGAGCCCCATCCTCCGGATCGCGCAGCCCGCCGATCCCTCGGGCGGCGCCGTCCCGGACAAGGCCACCGATCAGGTCGACATCCGGTTCTTCAAGGTCGACCCGGTGGTCTCGTACGGCTTCCTCGACGATCAGCTGCACGTCGGAGGCGGCCTCCGCGTCGTGTACTTCCAGATCGCCGGCGACCTCTCGAACGTGAACCCCGACGGGTCGATCACCGACGGCGGCGGCTCGCCGACCGATCTGTTCACCAACTACGCCGTCGGCGCGCAGGCCGGCATCCTCTGGGCGCCGTACGCGCTGCCCATCCGCATCGGCGGCGCGGCGCGCTCGCCGCTCGCGGCGACCGAGGGGCAGTTCGGCGGCGGGTTCAAGGCGGACGCGGCCGGCGACATCCGCGCGGGCGAGGTGTACCTGCCGAAGCGCGCCGATCTGCCGTGGGAGGTCGAGGGCGGGTTCGCCATCCAGCTCTGGAAGCGTCCGTTCAACGTGCAGTGGAAGGACGAGGACAAGGTGCCGGCGGCCGACACCGAGCGCTGGCGGCAGACGAAGAACGGTCAGATCGAGCCGCCGTCCCGCGGCGCGCGCCGGATGCTGAAGCAGCAGTACCGCGCGATCCCGCGGCAGAAGGTGCTGCTCACGACGAGCGCCATGCTCAGCGGTCCGGTGGCGAACGCGGTGGGCGTCGAGTCGATGCTCACCGGCAAGCTCGAACGATCGGGGCAGGACATGTCGCTCACGCTGCGCGCGGGCGTCGAGTCCGAGATCGTGCCGTACTGGCTCGTGCTCCGCGCGGGCAGCTACCTCGAGCCCTCGCGCTTCCGGCACTCGAGCTCGCGCGTGCACGGCACGGGCGGCCTCCAGGTGAGGATGTTCGAGTGGGACGCGTTCGGGCTCGCGGACCCGGGCACCATCTGGAGGTTCAGCGGCGCGGTCGACGTGGCGCGCGACTACTTCGCGTGGAGCGTCGGCGTCGGCATCTTCATGTGACGGCGTGATAGCGTGCGGCCATGAGGCGATGGGTCGCGACCGTCTTCGCAGTCGCGCTCGCGGCATGCGGCACGTTCGGCGGCGTCGAGCGCGAGCCCGAGCCCGACGCCGCGGCGCCGGCGGTCGAAGCTTCGACGGCCGACGTCCCGGAGCCGCCCGACGGCGGCGCGGCCGATGCAGGCGATCGCCCCGGCGTCGGGGTCGACGGCGGTCCCTGTCAGGGCGCCGCGGATTGCCAGCGCTTCGTCTTCGTGACGAGCGAGACGTTCACCGGCGAGGATCTCGGGGGCGCGATCGCCGCCGACGGCAAGTGCACGAACCGCGCGGCGGCCACGGGTACGCCGGAGATCAAGGTGCGCAAGTTCAAGGCGTGGATCAGCGAGGTCGGCTTCGAAGCGTCGAAGCGGCTCACGCACGGGACCAAGCCGTACGTGCTGCCGGACGGAAGGCTCCTCGCGAACGACTGGAACCAGCTCACCCAGGGCTCGCTCTTCCATCCGATCGATCGTGACGAGGCGAACGCTCCTGCGCCGGCCGGGTTCGTATGGACGGGCAGCGACATCTTCGGCAACGCGACGCCGACGACGTGCACCGGTTGGACGATCGGCGGCGCCGACGACAAGGGCACCGTCGGGCGCGCGGAGGCGAAGGACAGCACGTGGACGAACTCCGGCGTGCAGAGCTGCGGCACGGGCCATCGCCTCTTCTGCATCGAGGAGTGATCGGCCGGATCGTGGGGTGAGCCGACATCCGGCGCGGCCTCTCGTGCGCCCGGATCATCCCCTGCGGGGCGTCGCTTCGCGTGCCGGAGCGCAGGCACCCCCGTTGCAGCCTGCGCTCGTCATGCGCTCCACCTGCCTCGCCCTCGCGTTCGCCGCCCTCGGGATCTCCGCCGCCGTCGCCTGCACCGCACCCGCGGGAGACGCAGGGTCGAGCGAGGCCGCGAGCACGGGATCGAACGACCTCGAGATCCTCTTCTCGCCCGCGTACTCCGCGTTCGACGGCCAGCACGAGTTCAAGGTGCCGGCGAAGGTCGACGGGGTGAAGAACGTGAAGTGGTCGGCGTCCGACCCGTCGATGGTCGACTTCGATCCGCAGCCGGACGGGACGGTGATCATCACCACGCGCAAGGCCGGCACGGTCACGATCACGGCGAAGAACGGCGGCCTCTCCGGTACGAGCGAGCTCACGATCACGCAGGCGACGCCCGAGGAATGGGAGGCGGGGAGCGAGCGCTACAACAACGGCGTCGTCCTCGAGCGGCGGCGCGGCGACGGCGGCGGCAACCGCGAGCAGGCGAAGCAGGCCGCGTGCACGAACTGCCACGGGCCGGGCTCGAACGACGTCGAGCACACGCCGATGCAGACCGGCGGCTACACCGACGCGGAGCTCGTCGACATCTTCACCAAGGGCAAGAAGCCCGCGGGCGTCGAGCAGCGGATCATGCCCGCCGAGCGCTGGTCGAAGATCCATCAGTGGTCGATGACCGAGCTCGCGACGAAGGGCCTCGTCGTCTACCTCCGCTCGCTCGAGCCGAAGTCGCAGGGGCCCGTCGACTGGAAGGGCCGCGGCGGACACGGCGGCGGCCGCGGTGACGGCGGGGGCGGCGGGCGCGGGGGCGATCGGTGAGGGCCGCGCTCGTCCTCCTCGCCGCGCTGCCCGCCGGCGCGCTGCTCGACGAGGACGCCGGGCTCGAGACGGCGACCGCGGCCCAGAGCGCATGCCCGAGCGAGGGCGACGGACCTCCGGACGACCTCGCGTGCACCGGCTTGTCCGCGCACGCGAGGCGCTACGCGCCCGGCGCGGTCCTGTGGAGCGACGGCGCGGACAAGACGCGCTACCTCGATCTGCCGGAAGGAGCCGCGATCGACGCGCACGATCCCGGCGGGTGGCGCTTCCCGGTCGGCACGAAGGCGTGGAAGGAATTCCGCATGGACGGGCGTCTCGTCGAGACGCGCTTCATGCAGAAGGTGAGGGACGACCGCTGGATCTCGGCGGCGTACGTGTGGAACGCCGACGGGACGAAGGCCACGCGGGGCGAGGGCACGCGCGTCGATCTGGGGAGCGGCCGATCGCACGCCGTGCCGACGAATGCAGAGTGCAACGATTGCCACAAGGGCGCCTTCGATCGCCTGCTCGGCCTCGAGCCGGTGTCGATGTCCCTGCCGGGAGCGGAGGGCTTCGACCGCCTGCCCCCGAAGGCCGCGCTGCCGGCCGTCGATCCCGGGCTGGTGTGGCTCCACGCGAACTGCGGGAGCTGCCACGGCCGATCGTCGACCGCGACCGCGTACGGCACCGGCCTCCGCCTCCGCATCGGCGCAGACGAGATCGCCGCGCGTCCGGTCGAGGCCTGGGATCTGTTCACCACCACCGTCGGGGTGACGGCGCGCACGCCCGACTTCGACGGCGAGACCCGCGTCGTCGCCGGCGATCCGGGCGCGAGCCTGATCGTGCGCCTCGCGCGCACGCGCGGGCCGGGCCAGATGCCGACCGTGGGCTCCGACGTGGTCGACGCGGAGGGCGTCGCGCGCGTCGAAGCCTGGATCCGGTCGCTCGCTCCTCAGTCGAGCTTCGGCGCGAGCACCGAGAGATCGGCGCCGGCCTCGGCCTCGGCCCGGTGACGCTCGAGGAAGCGGCTGTCGAGCACGCTGAGCGTCTGCATCTCGAGCGCGCCGATGCGGTCCTCGGGGGTGAACACCGATTCGGTGCGCTCCATCGAGAGCTTGTCCGGCGCGTAGGTCATCGCCTTCGCCTCGGTCGCGACGAACGACCAGTCGTCGCCGCGGCGGAGCTCGAGCTCGACGGTGCCGGTCGCGTACACCGCGACGCCGCGCACGAGCGCCTCCTTGAGGAGGTGCGCCTCCGGCTCGTACCAGCGGCCCTCGTAGAGGAGGCGGCCGAGACGACGGCCGAGCGTCGCGTACTGCTCGAGCGTGTTCTCGTTGTGGATCGCGCTGAGCAGGCGCTCGTAGGCGATGTGATAGAGCGCCATGCCCGGCGCCTCGTAGATCCCGCGGCTCTTCGCCTCGATCACGCGGTTCTCGATCTGATCGCTCGTGCCGAGCCCGTGGCGCCCGCCGATCTGGTTCGCCTGGAGGATGGCGTCGGTGAGCGAGCCCAGCTTCTTGCCGTTCAGCGCGACGGGCACGCCGCGCTCGAACGCGATCTTCACGCGCTCCTTCTCGATCTTCACGTCGTCGCGCCACGCGGCGACGCCCATGATCGGCTCGACGATCTCGATGCCCTTGTCGAGGTGCTCGAGGTCCTTCGCCTCGTGCGTCGCGCCGAGCATGTTGCTGTCGGTGCTGTAGGCCTTCTCCGCCTTCATCGAGTAGGGCAGGCCGACCTTCTCGAGGTACGCGCACATCTCGGCGCGCCCGCCCAGCTCGCCGACGAACGCCGTGTCGAGCCACGGCTTGTAGATCTTGAGCTCGGGGTGGACGAACAGGCCGTAGCGGTAGAAGCGCTGGATGTCGTTGCCCTTGTGCGTCGAGCCGTCGCCGAAGACGTTGACGCCG
>JBDHVD010000425.1:0-8172 GCA_039809525.1 Labilithrix sp.
GGAGCTCGTCCTCGCGTCGCGTTGCGTTCGCGTGTTCTACGATCTCGACAGCGGCGTGACGCTCGACTCGCTCGAGCGCGGCGTGAGCGTGCCGTACGTCCCCGCCGGCGGCCTCGGCGAGTTCGACCTCGTCCTCAGCTACACCGGCGGCACGACGCTCGACGCGATGCGCGAGCGGCTCGGCGCGCGCCGCGTCGCCGCGCTCTACGGCAGCGTGGACGTCGACGCGCATCGGCCGGCGGAGCGCTCGCCGGACTACGCATGCGATCTCTCGTATCTCGGCACGTACGCCGTCGACCGGCAGCTCGCCGTCGAGCGGCTCTTCCTCGACGTCGCCGCGCGGCTCCCCGAGCGGCGGTTCCTCCTCGGCGGGCCGATGTATCCGCCGGGCATGCGACGTCCGGAGAACGTCCGGTGGCTGCCCCACGTGGCCCCCGGGCAGCATCCGGCGTTCTACGGATCGTCGAGGCTCACGCTGAACGTGACGCGAGGGGCGATGGCCGCGCGCGGCTACTGTCCGTCGGGTCGACTGTTCGAGGCCGCGGCGTGCGGCGTGCCGCTGGTGAGCGACGACTGGGACGGGCTCGATCGGTTCTTCGAGCCAGGGCGCGAGATCCTCGTCGCGCGGACGACCGACGACGTCGCCGCGGCCGTGTCGCTCCCCCGGAGCGCCGTCGCCGACCTCGCTCGGCGTGCGCGCGAGCGGGCGCTCGCCGAGCACACGGCGCACCATCGCGCCGTCGAGCTGATCGAGCTCGTTCGATCCGTCCCGAGAGGCGCGGCATCCGCAGCGTAGGAGAGTCCCCATGAAGAAGCCGACCCACATTCCGCCGGCCAACGGCAAGCTCGGTGTCCTGCTCCCCGGCATGGGCGCGGTCGCGACCACCGCGATGGCGGGCGTCATGCTCGCGCGTCGCGGGCTCGCGCAGCCCATCGGGTCGCTCACGCAGATGGGGACGATACGCCTCGGGCCGCGCAAGGACGCGCGCACGCCGAAGCTCTCCGACTTCCTCCCGCTGGCGAAGCTCGGCGACATCGCGTTCGGCGGCTGGGACATCTTCCCCGAGGACGCGCTCGAGTCCGCGCGGCACGCGAGCGTGCTCGAGGCGCGGCACCTCGATGCCGTCGCCGAGGAGCTCGCGCGCGTGAAGCCGATGCGCGCGGTCTTCGATCCCGCCTACGTGAAGCGGCTCCACGGCACGCACGTGAAGAAGGGCGCGAACAAGGCGGAGCTCGTCGAGCAGGTGCGGCACGACATCCGCACGTTCATGCGCGACAACGGCTGCGCGCGCGCGGTCGCCGTGTGGTGCGGATCGACCGAGATCTACCTCGAGCCCACCGGGGTCCATCAGTCGATCGCCTCGTTCGATCGCGGCCTGCGCGACGACGATCCGGCGATCTCCAACTCGCAGATCTACGCGTGGGCGTGCCTGCACGAGGGCGTGCCCTTCGCGAACGGCGCGCCGAACCTCACCGTGGACTTCCCGGCCGCCTGGGCCCTCGCGCGCGAGCGCGGTGTGCCGATCGCGGGCAAGGACTTCAAGACGGGCCAGACGCTGATGAAGACGGTGATCGCGCCCGCGCTGAAGGCGCGCATGCTCGGCGTGCGCGGCTGGTTCTCGACGAACATCCTCGGTAACCGCGACGGCGAGGTGCTCGACGAGCCGGGATCGTTCAAGTCGAAGGAGGTCTCGAAGCTCGGATCGCTCGAGACCATCTTCCAGCCCCAGCTCTACCCCGCGCTCTACGGCGATCTCTTCCACAAGGTCCGCATCGAGTACTACCCGCCGCGCGGCGACGCGAAGGAGGGCTGGGACAACATCGATCTGTTCGGCTGGCTCGGGTACCCGATGCAGATGAAGATCGACTTCCTCTGCCGCGACTCGATCCTCGCCGCGCCGATCGTCCTCGACCTCGCGCTGCTGCTCGACTTCGCTCACCGCGCCGGTCTGCGGGGCACGCAGGAGTGGCTCTCGTTCTACTGGAAGAGTCCCATGGCCGCACCGGGACTGACCCCGGAGCACGATCTGTTCATCCAGCTCAAGAAGCTCAAGAACACCCTTCGCTGGTTGATGAACGAGGAGCTGATCACGCACCTCGGCGCCGAGTACTACGACTGATGGCCCGGTCCGAGCTGCGCGTCGTCGCTCGGAACATCGAGGCGCTGATCGAGGCACGAGGCCGCTTCGAGCAGCGGAAGACGCGCGAGCAGCGGATCGCCGACGCGATCACGAAGTTCGCCGGCAGCATGTGGTCGGTCTACGCGCACGGCGCGCTCTACGGCGGCTGGATCCTCGTCAACACCGGCATCGTGCCCGGGGTGATGCCGTGGGATCGCTTCCCGTTCGTGATGCTCGCGATGGCCGCGTCGGTCGAGGCGATCTTCCTCTCGACGTTCGTGCTCATCAGCCAGAACCGGATGAGCGAGGTCGCCGATCGGCGCGCGGACCTCGATCTGCAGATCAACCTGCTGTCCGAGCACGAGATCACGCGGCTGCTGGATCTGTCGGTCGCGCTGGCGACGAAGCTGGGCGTCGAGGTCCCCGAGCGCGAGGAGGTCGACGCCCTCCGCCGGCCGGTCGCGCCCGAGAAGGTGCTCGAGGAGATCGAGGAGGCTCAGGCGGGAGGCAGCCCGGCGCGGCAGACGCCACGGTAACGTGCGACGTCGCGCGCGAGCCGCGCCTCCTCGCTCGTGCCGCGCGCGGACGCGCAGGCGAGCGCGGCGAGCCCTCCGCGGAACGCGGCATACGCCACGATCCACGCGTCGATCCTCCGGGACGCGTCGTCGCCGGAGGCCGCGCGGTACGCGTCGAGGAACGCCTGCCGCCGAGCCTCGTCGAGCGCGTGCTCGACGATCACGCCGGCGAGGTCCCATGCGACGTCCGTGGGGCCCGGGAAGAAGTGACCGTCGCCGTCGGCCGCGCCGTCGGTCTTCAGGCCGCCGACCCACTCGTGACGGTCCATGCGGCCGTCCGCGACGGCGGCGCGCTCGATCGGGAGCTCGCCGATCTTCCGCGCCTCGCCGAGGAGCAGGGCGGCGTTCTTCGCCACCATCGGTCGGAGGTCCCCGGGCTCGCTCGATGCCGGACAGAGGACCGGCCGCGCGGCGCAGTAGCGCGCGAGGCGATCGAGCGACGGCGGCGGCCCGCGGTCCTCGAGCCACGGATACGACACCCACCCGTCGCCTTCGTCGCGCGGAGCGGGCGCCCAGCCGTCCTCCGCGAGGGCGAGCGCGCGCAAGCGGACGGCCTCGCCGGGCGGACCGAGCCCCTCGAACTTGTAGAGCCGACCGCACGCGAGCAGCTTGCGTCGCTCGGCCTGCACGAACACCGACGGCCACTGCGACGCATCGGGCCAGCGCCGCGCGCGCCACGCCCCTCCCGAGAGATCGTAGCCCTCGAAGCGCACGCGCGCGTCCGGCGGCGCGACGACGGTGCGGAACCGGCGCCATCGGGCCGCCGCATCGCGCGCGATCAGGCGCTCGGTCGGCGGCGCACGGCTGCACATCATCGTGATGCGGACCGCGCCGGAGCACGCGCGCTCGACGGCCTCGGCGGTCGCGAGGAACGTCGAGCCGCTGAGGCCGGGTCCCTCGTCGACGATCACCACGTCGGTCGCGGCGGAGGCCGCGCGTCGCGCGCCGTCGTCGAGATCCAGCCGACGGTCGTACGGCGAGCCCGTGGGCCTCACGGTGATGCGCGACGCGTCGATGCCTCTCCGGCGGAGCGCCGCGCAGGCGATCGCCGAGAGCGTCGTGCCGATCGATCGGATGCCGACGACGAGCACGCGTCCGCGAGCGTCGATCGCCGCGGTCGCGCGCGCGTAGCCTTCCGGATGGAGCGCGTAGTACGCGAAGCCCTCCGGCGTCGACACCGCGAGCGCGTCGGGCAGGACGAGCGCCGCCGCGGTCCGCGGAAGCGGGACCGTGCCTCCGAGCGCCGCGTCGGCGAGGGCGTCCGAGAGCCTCGCGAGCGAGGACGCGGACGGATGCGCGGCATCGGCCGCGCCTGCCTCGAGCATCCCGCATGCGACCAGCGCGTCGACCGCTTCGCGCCTGCGCCGGTCGCCGGTCGCCGCGCCGGTCCGCGCGAGACGCGTCGCCAGATCGCGCGCGGCCGCCGCTCCGTCGACGGTCCTCCGTCCGTCGCGATAGACCCAGGCGTCGAGGCCGTTCATCGGGGCGGAGCGCGTGCACGGGGCGTGCTCGCGCCGCGACCCTCCTCTGTCGAGGACGGCGGCGCGCGTCCAGGGGGCACGGTCAACCCATCGAAATCATTGAACCTCGGAGCGTCGAGCTCGAGCGCACGCGCCTGCGCCGATGAGGGAGGGAAGGTGGTTGATCGACGCCTTTCTTGGCGCTATCTTCGCGCCCCCAATTGGTGGATGTCGCAATGCGGACCCCAATCTGTGGTTCGCCTTTTTTTTGTCCATCGCCCAGGTCTCCCAGTCCCTCCGAATGCATCAGGCAGCACCGAAGAGCACTCCCCACCTCCCGAATCGAGATCGGCTGATCGCCGTCATCGAGCCGGTGGTGCGCGCGCACGGTGCCGAGCTCGTCGATCTCGAGCTGAAGAACGAGAACGGCTGGGTGCTCCGGGTCTACGTCGAGAAGCTCGGCGCGACCGAGCAGAAGATGTCGACGAAGGAGGCCGCGGTCGATCTCGAGCTCTGCTCGCACATCGCGCGCGATCTCTCGCCGGCGCTGGACGTCGCGGATCCGATCCCGACTCGCTACAATCTGGAGGTCGGCTCGCCCGGCCTCGAGCGTCCGCTCAAGAGCGACGCCGACTTCGACCGGTTCTCCGGCGAGAAGGCGAAGCTGAAGCTCGACAAGGGCGTGGGCGGGCAGAAGGTCCTCGTCGGAACGCTTCGCGGCGTCGACGGCGACCGCCAACTGACGATCGAAGACGGGGGCCGGAGTTACACGGTTCCCCTCGACGATGTCGTCGCCGCACGGCTCGTCTTCGAGTTCGGCCCGGCGAGCAAGCCCGGGTCGGGCGGCAAGAAGAAGAAGAGGAAGTCGTGACGCTCAGCCCTGAGGTTCCGCCGAAGGCGGACCGACGCCCCGAAGGGGCAAGAAGCACAGCCCCCGTTTCGAAGAGGAAGAACATGGCCACTCAGCAGCAGGCAGCCCAGAGTGACGCGAACCTCCTTCAGGCCATCGACATGGTCGCGAAGGAGAAGGGCATCGACCGTGCGCGCCTCGTGAAGACCATCGAGGAGGCGATCCTCAAGGCGGCGCAGAGCGTCTTCGGCCCGAACCGCGAGCTCCAGGCGACGTTCAACGAGGAGACCGGCCAGGTCGACCTCTTCCAGTTCATGACCGTCGTCGACGACGTCTCCGACGACGAGCGCGAGATCGCCCTCGAGGACGCGCAGAAGCACGGGCTCGAGGCGGAGCTCGGCGAGGAGCTGGGCTTCCAGATCTTCTGGCACCCGGCCGACGCGAAGAAGGCCGCGGAGCAGGACAAGGAGTTCGGCGACCTGCTCATGGTGAAGCAGGCGCGCTCGCAGTTCGGCCGCATCGCCGCGCAGACGGCGAAGCAGGTGCTCATCCAGCGCGTCCGCGACGAAGAGCGCGACCTCATCTACAACGAGTTCAAGGACAAGACGGGCGAGCTGATCAAGGGCGTCGTCCGCCGGTTCGAGAAGGGCAACAACATCATCGTCGACCTCGGACGCACGGAGGGCATCCTCCCGTTCCGCGAGCAGACGCCGCGCGAGACGTACCGCCCGGGCGACCGCATCGTGGCGCTCCTCAAGACGATCGACCGCGAGGCCCGCGGCCCGCAGATCATCCTGTCGCGCGCCGACGGCAAGCTCGTCGAGAAGCTCTTCGAGAGCGAGGTCCCCGAGATCTACGAGGGCATCGTGAAGATCGTGGCGTGCGCGCGCGAGCCGGGCGCCCGCTCCAAGATCGCCGTCATGAGCCGCGACGCGGACGTCGATCCGGTCGGCGCGTGCGTCGGCATGAAGGGCTCGCGCGTCCAGGCGGTCGTGCAGGAGCTCCGCGGCGAGAAGATCGACATCGTCCCGTGGGACCGCGATCCGGCGCGCTTCGTCTGCGCGGCGATCCAGCCCGCCGAGGTCAACAAGGTCATCGTCAACGAGGCCGACGGGCGCATGGAGCTCGTCGTCCCCGACGAGAAGCTCTCGCTCGCCATCGGCCGCAAGGGTCAGAACGTCCGCCTCGCGTGGCACCTCACCGGCTGGAAGCTCGACATCATCAGCGAGTCGAAGTTCAAGCAGATGGAGGAAGAGGCCATCGCCCAGCTCGGACGCATCGACGGCGTCAGCGACCAGGTCGCGCGCAACATGTACCGCATGGGCTTCCGCGCCCTCGAGGAGGTCGCCGAGGCCTCGACCGAGGAGCTCGGCGGCATCCAGGGCGTCGGCGCGGAGAACGCCGCGGCCATCCGCGCGGCGGCGGAGACGACGATGGAGCGCCTCCGCCAGGAGCGCATCGAGCAGGCGTCGAGCAAGGCCGAGCCGCTGAGCGACAAGGAGAAGCTCCTCTTCGTCCGCGGCGTGGGCGAGCGCACGGTGCAGCTCCTCGAGGACGCCGGCTACCGCAGCGTGGACGACATCCTCCGCGAGGACGAGGACAAGCTCGCGATCAAGACGGGGCTCGGGATCAAGAAGGCGCGCGCGCTCAAGCAGGGCGCCGAGCACTTCCTCCAGAGCGAGTGGAAGCAGATCGAGGCGGCGCGTAAGAATGCCGCCCAAAAGAGCGAGGGCGTGACCGCCTGAGCGCAGGACGAGGTCGACGGATGACGGAAGCGGCGATGACGAACGAGAAGCGCGAGAGGACGGGCAAGAAGCCTGCGCCGACGCGCACCTGTGCGGGCTGCGGACAGCGCGGCCCGCAGGCGGATCTCGTCCGTCTCCTGCTCGATCCCACCCAGGACGCCGGCGGCGATGCACCCTCGGTCGTCGTCGACCTCGCCGGCTCGGCGTTCGGGCACGGCGCGCACGTCCACCCCTCGCCCGACTGCGTGGGCAAGGCGGTGAAGGGCGGGCTCTCGAAGGCCTTCAAGACGAAGGTCGTCGCGAAGGCCGAGGACATCGCGGATCGGATCGTCGCCGGCGCGGACCGGCGGATCGAAGGTCTCTTGATGGGCGCGCGTCGAGCCCGGCACCTGGTCATCGGTGCGGACGCGACGGTGGAGGCGCTGCGTGAAGGAAAGGTCGCGCTCGTGATCGTGGCAACGGACGCCGCAGCCGCGGCGCAGCTCGGTGAAGTGAGAGATGCGGTCGCCGCGGGCAGGGCGATCGCGTGGAACGTGAAGGCGCGCCTCGGCGCGCTCCTGGCCCGGGACGAGGTCGCAGTCTGCGGCGTCGTACACGACAAGGTCGCCGACGCCATCGGCACCACGTACCGGATGTCCGGACCGTTCAAGACTGGCAGTAGGAGTGGTGGAGCATGGTCGTCGTCGGAGGTTCGATGAGCAAGGTTCGGATCTACGAAGTCGCGAAGCAGCTGAACCTCGACCCGAAGGCGGTCGTGACGCTGTTCCAGTCGCTCGGCGTCACCGACGTCCGGAACCACATGTCCAGCGTGGATCCGGATGCGGTCGAGCGCGTGAAGCGGCACCTCGAGAAGCAGAAGACCCACGACGTCGTCGAGGAGAAGATCAAGCGCGGCGCCGGCATGGTGCTCAAGCGTCGTGCGGTCGCGAAGACCGGCGCCGCCGAGTCGTCGCCCGCCTCCGTCGCGAGCGCGCCCGCGGCGCAGCCCTCCGCACCTGCGCTCGCCCCGCAGTCGGGGCCGCTCGATGACATCGCCTCGCGCCGCGACATCTCGCAGATCGCGCTCGAGCCGGCGCCTGCCGGGCAGACGGACGTGATCGCGAAGGACCGCGAGAGCACCCGCGCGATGCTGCGCGAGGTCCCGGAGGATCGGCGCAGCGCGACCGAGTCCCTCGTCGTTCCGCCCGCGGCCCCGTCCGCTCCGGCCGAGCGTCCGAGCGCGAAGAAGCTCGTCGAGGACGGCGTCGCCGTCGAGACGAAGGCCGAAGCTCCGGTCGCTCCTCCGCCCGCGCCGCCGTCCGTTCGCGAGGTCGCGCCTCCGCCGGCCCCGCCGTCGGTGCGCGAGGTCGCGCCCGCGCCCGCGTCGGCTCCGGCCGCTGCGGCCGCGCGCGAGGTGGCCGCCGCCGCGCCCGCGTCGACCAC
>JBDHVD010000426.1:0-8156 GCA_039809525.1 Labilithrix sp.
GTGAGCGGCGCTCCCGGCGATGTGATCTCGCGCTCTTCAGCGCTGGTCGGAGCGGGTATCCCCGCTTGACACGGTAGGGGTCGTTGGTTCAATCCCAATCGCGCCTACGAAGTAGCTGAAAAACAGGCCGTTCGCGCACACCGCGAGCGGCCTTCGTCATTTCGTCCCCGTGGCGCCGTCGCGTGGCGACGGGGTGCCGATGACCGCCCCAGCCCGTACCTTGAAGGCCGGGTCATGAAGCTCAATCACCTCGCCATCTGCGCCCGGGACGTGGCCGCGTCGCAGCACGTCTACTGCACGTACTTCGGCTTCCGGCAGGGGCCCGGGCCCGGGCTCCTCGCCAGTGACGAGGGCTTCGCGCTCGCCATCCACGAGGTGGACGAGCTGCCGGCGCTCCCGGCGTGCGTCCACTTCGGGTTCTTCGTGGAGACGCGCGCGCGCGCCGCCGAGCTATGCGAGAGGATGCGGAGCGACGGCGTCGTGATCGCGCAGGAGCCCGAGGAGCACCTCGGCGATCTCCTGTTCTTCTGCCGCGACCCCGCCGGCTTCCTCGTGGAGGTCCGGGGCATGGGAGTTCCCGGAGACGGCACCCCGCCGTGAGCTGAAGCCCCGCCCGCGCGGGTCTTCATCTTCAGTTGGATGAAGCGGCTCTTGGATCCGACCATGGAAGCGAGCGATCGCGATGAAGCGCCTTGAGCGGAAGAACCGAGCCATCGACCAGGTCCGCTTGCTTGCGGACTTCTCGAAGAAGAACGGCATCCGGGAGTACACACCGGACGCCCTTCGAGCCTTCGGCGACGAGACATCCCGAGATCTCGCGGCCTTTCTGACGCAAGAGAGCCGCCTCACCGGCATCCGCGGTGAGGCGATGTTTCTGGCAGTCGTAGCCGGACTCGGAAAGGTCCGACTCATCAAGTCCGAGGACGAAGGCGACGCCTACTACCAGGGCGACGGCGTGCAATGCCCGGACTTCCGCGTCGTCCTGCCGGACGGGCGTGGGCTGCTCGTCGAAGTGAAGGTGGTTCGGATGAAGAGCATCCACGCGAAGTTGAAGCTCGGCGATACCTACGTGCAGCAGCTTCGCCGGTACGCGGATCGCATGAAGACCGACCTGCGGCTCGCAATCTACTGGGATCGCATGCGTACCTGGACGCTCAACCCGCTGGCGGCGTTTGAGCCAGGAAGCTGCGGCGAGAAGCAGTGGAGCATCGGTTTCGTGCGCGCCTACCTGACGAGCGAGATGGCGGTCGTCGGCGACCGATTCATTGCGACCCCCGCCCCCCTTCGTTTCCGCGTGAATGTCGATCCCGACAAGTCAGAGCCGATTCCAGTATCGAATGGGCGCATGAAGGTAACGATTGCGAGCGTTGAGCTCGTCTCGCGCGATCGGCCTCTCAGCGGCAGAGCGGCTGCGATCGCTTCAAAGCTTCTGTGGCACGGGACCTGGGTCGAGGTTGGTCAGCACGTCGAACGCGCCGGCAACCGGATGCTCTGGATCGATCATCTCTTCGCCCCCACCGAGGACAAGCAGGAGTGGGGCGACGGCTGCGAGATGATCGGCTCGCTCAGTGGGATCATCTCGAACGCGTACCTCGCCGGGGCCGCGAGCACGATTCACACGAGCACGGAGAGCACCGTGCTCGAGCCCGGATCGATGGGGCAGTTCATCCCCGACGACTTCGAGGAACTCGATCTTCCGCTCGCACTCATCGAGCTCCAATCGAACCTCGAGCCCGAGTGACGACTGCCGCGGCACCCGCGTTCTTCCAGAATGCTCGGCCCGTGCCGCTTCTTCATCCGAGCGCTACGCTCGTGGTGATGCAGGCTCGGCTCCAGCAGCTCGCCGACACGCTCGTCCTCGGAGCGCTCCTCGACGAGCTGCGTGCACGGCATGGGCGATACGAGCTCGTCGCGCACTGGGAGCAGGGCGAGTTCCACCACGACGTCGTCGTCCGCGTCGCCGACCAGGTCCTCGTCGTCGCGACCAACTGCAACGGCGGCGTGAAGGAGGTGCTCGCGTTCGAGCGCGTCCCCGATCCGTGGGCGCTCTGGCACTGGCGCTGCCCGCACGTCGCCGACTTCTCCGGCGAGCTTCCGCCGATGCTCGGGCGAGCGGTCACCCCTCACTGGTTCGATCCGTGCGACCTGCTCCGGCCCGACGCGCGCAGCGAGCTCCGCGAGGAGCACCGCGCGCGGCAGCGCGGCGGCGGCTGGCAGATGCTCGGGCGCTCTTCGCGCTGACGCTCCGTGCTCAGCGGGCGCGGAGCAGGCGCTTGCCTCTTCGCAAGCCGGGCACCGCGAGGCGGATGCGCTCGGGGCCCCACTCGCGGAGGTAGAAGGGCACGTTCACGATGACGGTCTGCGGTCCGCCGCGGAAGAGGAGGAGCGCCTTCATCATCGACGCCGTGTGGTTGTGCAGGAGGTGATCGTACCAGTGCGCTTCGACGAGCTCCGGGACGATGACCGCGATGGCTCGGTCCGCGTGGTCGCGTTCGAGCTGCGCGACGAAGTCGAGCAGCGGCGCGTAGAGCTGCCGGTACTCCGAGCGGAGGACGACGAGCCGCGGCGGCTTGCGTCCCTCCGCGGCGAGCGGCTCGACGGCGAGTGAATCCCAGCGCGAGGAGAGATCGTCGACCTCGCGGTCGCCCGTGAGGACCTGGACGGCGACGACGTCGTCGGCGAAGCCGATCGCGAACCGCATGGCCTTGAGCGCGATCGCATCCCAGCGCCGCATCGGGACCACGGCGATCGGCGAGCGCGGCGGACCGAGCGCGAGCGACGACGCGGTGGCGGTCGCGCGCGCGATGAAGTCGTAGTGCGCGCGGACCTTCTCGAGGACCACGAACATGCCCGCGACGAGCGCGACCGAGATCCATGCGCCCTCCGCGAGCTTCGCGACGAGCACGACGATCAGCGTCGCGCCGGTCGCGACCGCGCCCACCGCATTGAGGACGAGCGCGCGGCGGGCGTGCCGTCCGCGTTGCTTGCGCCAGTGGGCGACCATGCCGATCTGCGACATGGTGAAGGCGGAGAGGGCGCCCACCGCGAACAGCGGGATGAGTCGATCGGTGATCCCGCGAAAGACCACGAGCAGCACGGCCGAGAAGAGCCCGAGCACCACGATGCCGTGCGAGAACACGAGGCGCCGGCCGCGATGCACGAACGGCTCGGGGAGGAACCGATCGACGGCGAGCATCCGGCATACGCGCGGGAAGTCGGCGAAGCTCGTGTTCGCGGAGAACGCGAGCACGGCGATCACGCTCGCGATCGTGACGTAGTAGAGGGGACCGCGTCCGACGATCGTGCTCGTCAGGCGCGAGAGCAGGCTCTCGTAGCCCGGGGCGCCCGGCTCGGTGGCGGTGAGCCCGTAGCTCGCCGCGAGCAGGGCGATGCCGGCGAGGAGCACGACGAGGACGGCGACGATCGCGGTGAGCGTCCGGCGCGCACCGACCTCGGTGGGCTTGCGGAAGATGGGTGTCCCGTTGCTCACCGCCTCCACGCCGGTCATCGCGGTGCACCCGTTCGCGAACGCACGCACGAGCAGCCACGCCGGCGCCGTCACCGTGCTCGCCGCCGGGGGACCCGGGTGAACGCCGCCGCCGAGGACCTTCGCCGCGCCGATGCCGAGGACGACGAGGATCGTCCCGATGAACAGGTACGTCGGCACCATGAAGAGGAGGCCCGTCGCCCGCACACCGCGGAGGTTCACGACCACGAGCACGGCGAGCAGGCCGAGGCAGATCGCGAGCGCGTGCGGCAAGAGGCTCGGCACGGCGGAGACGAGCGCGCCGACGCCCGCCGAGATCGCGACGGCGACGTTGAGGACGTAGTCGAGCGCGAGCGCGACGGCCGCCAGGAGCGAGGCCTTCGTGCCGAGGTTCTTCTTCGCGACGGTGTAGGCGCCGCCGCCGTCGGGGTACGCGTCGATCGTCTGCCGGTACGAGAGCGCGAGCGCGACGAGCACCACCACGACGAGGGCCGTGAGCGGGACGACGTAGCGGACGCCGCCGAGCCCCAGCGGGCGGAGGACGGTGAGCAGCGCCTCCGGTCCGTACGCCGCGGACGCGAGCGCATCGAGCCCGAGGATGGCCACGCCCCGGGCGGGTCCGACGCGCTCGCCCTCGTCGCGCGAGGTCGCGATCGGCCGGCCGAAGAGGACGCTCGCGAGGCCCGCCATGACGAGCGGGTGGATTCACACCGCGGGCCGCTCGCAGCCTCGGTGGAGCTCGCTTCGCAACCTCGTCACGCCGCGCGGCGGTCGCGCGGAGCGAGGAAGCGCTTCAGGTACGGCGCGGTGCGGCTCTCCGTGGAGCGTGCGACCTCGGCGGGCGGCCCGCACGCGACGAGCCGGCCGCCCTCGTCGCCGGCGCCCGGACCGATGTCGATCACCCAGTCGCTCTGCGCGATGACGCGCATCTCGTGCTCCACCACGATGACGGTGTTGCCCGCGTCGACGAGCGTCTCGAGCTGGGCGATCAGCTTCTCGACGTCGGCGGGATGCAGCCCGGTGGTGGGCTCGTCGAGGAGGTAGAGGGTGTCGCCGCGCTGCGGGCGCTGGAGCTCGGTCGCGAGCTTGATCCGCTGCGCCTCGCCGCCGGAGAGCTCGGTGGCGGGCTGGCCGAGACGCAGGTAGCCGAGGCCGACCTCGCGCAGCATCTCGAGCGCGCGGCGGACGGGCGGCACGTCGGCGAAGAAGTCGTACGCGGCGTCCACCGTCATGCCGAGCACGTCGGCGATGTTCTTGCCGCGATGCGTGATCTCCAGCGTCTTCGCGTCGTAGCGGGCGCCGTGGCAGGTCGGGCACGGCGCGTAGACGCTCGGGAGGAACAGGAGCTCCACCATCACGAAGCCCTCGCCCTCGCACGTCGCGCAGCGTCCCTTCGCGACGTTGAACGAGAAGCGGCCGGCGTCGTAGCGGCGCGCGCGTGCGGCCTTCGTCGAGGCGAAGAGCTTCCGGACGTGATCGAAGAGCCCGGTGTACGTCGCGAGGTTCGATCGCGGGGTGCGGCCGATCGGCTTCTGATCGACGCGGGCGAGGCGCTTGATGCCCTCGAGGCCGCCGCGAATCGTGCCGGCGGTGCGGACGGCGGCGGCTCGTTCGAGCTCCTCGCCCTCTTCTTCGATCGCCGGGACCTCGTGACCGAGCGCGCGTCCGACCAGCTCGACGAGGGCCTGGCTCACGAGGCTCGACTTCCCGGAGCCGGACACGCCGGTCACCGTCGTGAGCGCGGACAGCGGGAACGACACGTCGACGCCGCGCAGGTTGTTGCGCGTGACGTCGCCGAGGCGGAGCCACCCGGCGGGCTTGCGCGGGGTGCGCGGCGGGGCGGCGTCGCTCCCGAACAGGTACTGCGCCGTACGCGAGCCCTTCACGCGCGCGAGCTCCGCGGGCGGTCCGCTGTAGAGGATGCGACCGCCGCGCTCGCCCGCTTCCGGACCGACGTCGACGATCCAGTCGGCGTGACGGATGACGTCGAGGTCATGCTCGACGACGAAGAGCGAGTTGCCCGCGCCCTTCAACCGATCGAGGGCGGAGAGGAGCGCCTCGGTGTCGGCCGGGTGGAGCCCCGCGGACGGCTCGTCGAGCACGTAGACGACGCCGAAGAGGTTCGAGCGCACCTGCGTCGCGAGGCGGAGGCGCTGCAGCTCGCCGGGCGAGAGCGTCGGCGTGCTCCGCTCGAGCGAAAGGTAGCCGAGGCCGAGACCGAGCACGACGTCGAGGCGTCCGACGAGGTCCTCGGCGATGCGCCGGGTCACCACCGCCTTCTCGGGATGCTCCGCCGAGAGCTTCTTCAGGCCGCGCGCCGTGCCTTCGGCGAACGGCCGGAGGAGCGCGTCGAGCTTCTTCAACGGGAGCCTCGAGATCTCGGCGATGTCGAGGCCCCCGAACGTCACCGACAGCGACTCGCGGCGGAGCCGCTTGCCCCGGCAGACCGGACAGTCGGCGCTGATCATGTACTGCTCGACACGCTTCTTGATCGACGGCGTCTCCGTCTTCGCGAACGTCTCGAGCACGTAGCGTTTCGCGCTCGAGAAGTTGCCGCGGTAGCTCGGCTCCTCTCCGCGCTTCCACGCGCGCTTCGCCTCGGCGGCGTCGTAACCGAGGTAGACGGGGACGACGGGCTGCTCGTCGGTGAAGAGGATCCACGCGCGGTCCTTCTTCGGCAGCTCGCGCCACGGCTTGTCGACGTCGTAGCCGAGCGACGTGAGCATGTCGCGCAGGTTTCCGCCGTGCCACGCGGGCGGCCACGCCGCGATGGCGCGCTCGCGGATCGTCTTCGAGGGATCGGGCACCATCGATGCTTCGGTCACGGTGTAGACGCGACCGAGCCCGTGGCACTCGGGGCACGCGCCCGCGGGCGTGTTCGGCGAGAAGGCCTCGGCCTCGAGGTGCGGTTGACGGGCGGGATAGTCGCCGGCGCGCGAGTAGAGCATCCGGAGCAGGTTCGAGAGCGTCGTCACGCTGCCCACCGACGAGCGCGTCGTCGGCGCTCCGCGCTGCTGCTGGAGCGCGACCGCCGGCGGGAGCCCCTCGATCGCGTCGACCTCCGGCACGGACATCTGGTGGAAGAGGCGGCGCGCGTACGGCGAGACCGACTCGAGGTATCGGCGCTGCGCCTCGGCGTAGAGCGTGCCGAAGGCGAGCGACGACTTGCCCGAACCCGACACGCCGGTGAAGACGACCAGCGCGTCACGCGGCATGCGAACGTCGACGTCCTTCAGGTTGTTCTCGCGTGCGCCTCGCACGTGCACGAAGCCGGTGAAGGTGCTCGACGCCCTGCGCATGGGCAGCGGATGAAGCACGTCGAATGCCGCAGGCCTCGGTCGAGCTCGGGGGACGAAATGCCGAGCTCGCCCGCGGCGCACCGATTGCCTCCTCTCGTCGAACATGGCGACGATCCTCGGTCTCTCGGGAAGCCTCCGGCGCGGCTCGTTCAACACCGCGCTGCTCCGCGCCGCCAGGGACATCGCGCCCGCCGGGACGGTGATCGAGATCGCCTCGATCCGGGGCATCCCGCTCTACGACGGGGACGTGGAGGCGGAGCACGGGCTGCCCGAGCCGGTGCGCGCGTTGAAGGAGCGCATCGTCGCCACGGATGGGCTGCTGCTCGTCACGCCCGAGTACAACAACTCGATCCCCGGCGTGCTCAAGAACGCCGTCGACTGGCTCTCGCGGCCGCCGGCCGACATCGGCCGCGTGTTCGGCGGGCGCCCGGTCGCGATCCTCGGAGCGACGCCCATGCGTAGCGCGACCGTGCTCTCGCAGGCTGCGTGGCTCCCGGTCCTGCGCACGCTCGGGACGCTGCCGTGGTTCGGCGCGCGCGTGCAGGTGGGCGAGGCGAACAAGGTCTTCGACGAGGACGGACGGATCGTGGACGAGCGCGTGCAGCGCGAGCTCACGCGCTTCGTGGCGGGCTTCGCGAGCTTCGTCGACGCGATCACGTCGGCGCGCCCGCGAAGGCCGAGCGCCGAGGCGCAGCGTCCGGACGCGCGAACGAGCGCGATGGAGGCCGCCGAGCTCGGGGGCGGCGTCACCCAGTCGGACATCCGGCTCGCGCGTCACTGAGGGCGTGGCGCGCGCATCGCCCCTCGGCAGATCCGTCAAGCGCCGTCGTCGCGGCGCGTGGCGCGACGCATCTCGAACACGCCGATCGCGCGCGGAGGCGGCACGACGCCCACCGTCCACTTGCTCATCGTGATCGTCCAGCCGTCCGCCTCCATCGCCTCGAAGATGGGGAAGCTCTGCTTGCGGAAGGGATCGGCGACGAGCACGGTGCCGCCGGGCGCGAGGTTCGTCTCGAAGATCTTGCGCAGATGGGGGTGCATGCCGTTCGTGTAGAGGACGTCGGAGGCGAGGATCAGGTCGTACGTCTCGCGATCCTCCCATGCGGTCCAGTCCGCGGTGCGGTGCTCGACGGTCACTGCGTTGCGCTCCGCGTTCTTCTTGCAGAGATGCAGCGCCACCTCCTGCATGTCCGTCTGCACGACGCGCGCGCCGAGCGCCGCGGCCACGATTCCGGGGAGCCCGGTCCCGGCGCCGAGCTCGAGCACCCGCATCCCGCGCACCGACCGCGCTGCGATCTCGTGCGCCAGCGCGATCGCGGACGGCCAGAGCACGATGCCGTACGGCAAGCGACGCTCCGCGCCGAGGAACC
>JBDHVD010000427.1:0-8141 GCA_039809525.1 Labilithrix sp.
CGCCGATCGGCGGCGCGTCGGCAACGGTGAAAGGGAGCGCCGGCGGATCGATCCGGGCGCCTTCGCGCTCGGCG
The DNA here is from genome assembly GCA_039809525.1 of Labilithrix sp. GTDB lineage: Bacteria > Myxococcota_A > Polyangia > Polyangiales > Polyangiaceae > Labilithrix. Next base: position 75 of record JBDHVD010000427.1, read on the forward strand.
TCACGTGCTTCGTCGCTGCGTCGTGGCAGTCAGATCGACACCACGCGGATGTCGCGGATGCCCGCGGAGAGCCGCTTGATGTCGGTGAGGTCGTGCGTCGCCACGATGGAGGGGCCGAGCTCTGCGGCCGTGGCCACGACGAACGCGTCGACGGCGTGGGCGCTCGAGAGCTTGTTCCGCGCGAGAAGCGCGCCGGCACGCCGTGCGATGCTCGCGGTCAGCGGCGCGACCACGATCCCGCGGTCGTTGAGCATATGATCGATGGGCGCGTCGCGCGCACCGCCACGGCACACCTCTGCGAGGACGGGGGCGGGAACGCGCACGAGCGCCCGCTCCTCGTGAGCTACGGCGAGGATCGCACGGGCACGAAGGGCAAGGGCCGCGCGCTCACGAGGTCGAGCCAAGGCGTTGACCGCCTCGGAGTCGAGGATCAGCGTCCTCGCCACGCTCGCCTGGCCTGCGTGAGCGCCGGGGCGGGGACCGGGCCGAGCTCCTTGTCGAGCTCTTCGAGGTAGGCGCCGAGCTGTTCCCGCTCGAGCTCGTGCTGCATGGCCCGCGCGACGAAGCCCGACAGGCCGCGCGGCCCGACCCGCCGCCGCACCGAACGGGCGAGATCGCTGGGGACGCTCACGGAGAGCTTCTCTGCCGCTCTCGTCATTCTGGATTCCTACCATGGTAGGAATGTGCTGGCAATCGTGTCTGCCGGTGATCTTCCGAAGATGAACCCTCGACGAGTGGGTGCGGGACGCGCTTCGTAGACGGCCGATGCTCACCGAGCTCGAGCGACGATCCTCGCCGCACGGCGCTTCCAAAAAAGTCGAAGAATGTGGTTGCGAGATTCTTCGAGTTTGTTAGAAATAGCTTGTGGCCACGAAGCAGCTCGAACGGCACGCGGAGCAGCTCGGGGCGCTCGGTCATCCGGTGCGCCTGTCGATCCTGCGCTACGTGGTGCAGGGAAAGCCCGAGGGGACCCCGGCCGGGGAGATCCAGGCGAAGCTCGACATCCCGGCGTCGACGCTGAGCCACCACCTCGAGCGGCTCGCATCGGCGGGGCTCCTGATCTCGCGGCGCGAGGGGACCTTCATCTACTACCGCGCCGACTACGACGAGCTGAAGGTGCTCACGAGCTACCTCTGGGAAGACTGCTGCAAGCGCGGCAAGGGATGCTGCTGACGCCGTTCGGCGCGGCCCAATGTTTCGATGATTTTAGAAGCACCGTAGCTTGCGCGAAGGAGAGGCGAACATGGAAGAGCAGAAGGACAACGCGAAGGGGAGCTGCTGCGCGCCGTCGTGCTGCGCGCCGGAGGCCGAGCCTGCCGCCGCCAAGGACGACGTTCGCGAGGTGGTGAAGGAGCGGTACGGCCAGGCGGTGAAGGCGGTGATCAGCGGCGCGAAGGCCTCGTGCTGCGGATCGTCGGCGAAGGAGCTGCCGCTCGGGTTCGACACCGACCCGATCACGCGCGACCTGTACGCCTCCGACGAGACCGCCGGCCTCCCCGCCGAGGCGCTGCTCGCGTCGTTCGGCTGCGGAAACCCGACGGCGCTGGCCGAGCTGAAGCCCGGAGAGGTCGTCCTCGACCTCGGGTCCGGCGGCGGGATCGACGTGCTCCTCTCCGCGAGGCGCGTCGGCCCGACGGGCAAGGCCTACGGCCTCGACATGACCGACGAGATGCTGGCGCTCGCCAACGCGAACAAGGCGAAGGCGGGGGCGACGAACGTCGAGTTCCTCCGCGGCAACATCGAAAGCATCCCGCTGCCGAACGACACCGCGGACGTGATCATCTCGAACTGCGTCATCAACCTGTCGTCCGACAAGGACCAGGTCCTCCGCGAGGCGATGCGCGTGCTCAAGCCGGGCGGCCGTCTCGCCGTCTCGGACATCGTGCTGAGGAAGCCCCTCGCGGAGCCGGCGCGCAAGTCGATGGAGCTCTGGACGGGCTGCATCGCCGGGGCGCTGCTCGACTCGGAGTACGAGTCGAAGCTGCGCGCGGCGGGCTTCACCGACATCGGCATCGAGCCCACGCGGATCTACGAGAAGGCAGACGCCGAGCAGATGGCGGCGACGGCGATGGGCTCGTCGTGCTGCGGCGCGGACGTGGAGCAGGCGTTGAGCTCCCTCGACGGCGCCGTGATGAGCGCGTTCGTGCGCGCGCGCAAGCCGCTCGCATGACCACGGCGGCCCTCGCCACGCCGGCGCCCCGGAGCGTGGCGCGCGAGCTGTCGTTCCTCGACCGCTACCTCACGCTGTGGATCTTCGTGGCGATGGCGGTGGGGATCGGCCTGGGGGCGCTCGCTCCCGGCGTTCCCGCCGCCATCGAGCGGCTCAGCGTGGGGACGACGTCGATCCCGATCGCGGTCGGTCTGATCGTGATGATGTTCCCGCCGCTCGCGAAGGTCCGGTACGAGGAGCTCGGGCGGGTGTTCCGCAACAAGCGGGTCCTGGCGCTCTCGCTCGTGCAGAACTGGATCATCGGTCCGGTCCTCATGTTCGCGCTGGCCGTCGTGTTCCTGCGCGACCGGCCCGAGTACATGCTCGGCCTGATCCTCATCGGCCTGGCGCGCTGCATCGCGATGGTCATCGTGTGGAACGATCTCGCGAAGGGGGACACGGAGTACTGCGCGGGCCTGGTGGCGTTCAACTCGATCTTCCAGGTGCTCTTCTTCTCGGTGTACGCGTACTTCTTCGCGACGCTCTTGCCCGGGTGGCTCGGTCTCGAGAGCACGGTGGTCCACATCACCATCGGCGAGATCGCGAAGAGCGTGGCGATCTATCTCGGCGTCCCGTTCGCGGCGGGGTTCCTCACGCGCCGGGTGCTCGTCTCGACGAAGGGACGAGCGTGGTACGAGGGGCGGTTCGTGCCGCGCATCGGCCCGATCACGCTCGTCGCGCTGCTCTTCACGATCGTCGTCATGTTCTCGCTGAAGGGGGACGCCATCCTCCAGCTCCCGCTCGACGTCGTGCGGATCGCGATCCCGCTGCTCGTCTACTTCGTGATCATGTTCGCGGTCTCGTTCTTCATGAGCAAGCGCGTGGGCGCGAGCTACGCGCAGTCCGCGACGCTGTCGTTCACCGCCGCCTCGAACAACTTCGAGCTCGCCATCGCCGTCGCCGTCGCGACGTTCGGCATCCACAGCGGCGCGGCGTTCGCCGCCGTCATCGGGCCGCTCGTCGAGGTCCCGGTGCTCATCGGTCTCGTGAACGTCGCCCTGTGGGCGGGGCGCAGGTTCTTCCCGGAGGCGGCGCTGTGAGCTCGTTCGCGGGGGTGAAGAGCATCCTCTTCATGTGCGTCGCCAACTCGGCGCGCAGCCAGCTCGCCGAGGGCCTCGCGCGCAAGGTGCTCGGCGATCGCGTCCGCGTCCAGAGCGCCGGGAGCAACCCGTCGCGCGTGAACCCTTGGGCGATCGAGGTCGCGCGCGAGGTGGGCGTCGACCTCACGACGCATGCGTCGAAGTCGGTCGATACGATCGATCCCGCGACCGTCGACACCGTCATCACGCTCTGCGCGGAGGAGGTGTGCCCCGCGTTCCTCGGCAAGGCGCGGCGGGTGCACTGGCCGATCCCCGATCCTGCGAGCGACGATCCGTCGCTCGGGCGCGACGCGATGCTCGCGCGGTTCCGGACCGCGCGCGACCAGATCGCGGGCCGGCTCGACGTGCTCGCGGCCCTGCTCGACGTGCCCGAGGGGCCCGCCCCCGAGGAGGTCCACGCGAGCGTCCGCGTGAAGGACCTCGCGAAGAGCACCCGCTTCTACGCGTGGCTCTTCGGCGCGCCGCCCAAGGAGTGGACGCACCGCTACGCGACGTTCGTACCGCCCGAGCTCCGCACGAACTTCGTGATCGTGGTGGCCGACGGGAAGGAGCTCCACCACGACACGCTGTACCACCTCGGGATCGCCGTCGCCGACAAGGCGGCGGTCGTCGAGGCGTACCACCGCGCGCGGCGCGGCGGCTTCGAGGTGAGCAAGCCTCCGCGGACGACGTGGCGCGGGACGCCGCTGCACGAGCTGTGGCTCACGGATCCGGACGGGAACCTCGTCGAGATCTACGCCCGGCTCACCGACGAGGAGCTCGCCGGCAAGCCCGCCGATCTCGAGCCCACGTTCCTCGTCGCCGTCTGAGCGGCGCGCACGGCGTGCATTCGACCGCAACGGCTGCGCCGAGCCGAGCGGAGATCGCGCGACGGTGAGGTCGGCCCGCGACTTGCTCGTCGAGCGTGAGCGTGCCGGAGGTGAACCCCGTGACGAGCTTCCTCGACAGGCCGAGCCGCCATCTGTTCTTCACGGGGAAGGGCGGCGTCGGCAAGACCGCGCTCGCCTGCGCCACGGCGATCCGTCTCGCCGACGCGGGGAAGCGGATCCTCCTCGTCAGCACGGATCCGGCGTCCAACCTCGACGAGATGCTCGACGTCCGGATCGAGAGCCACCCGACCGCGGTCCCCGGCGTGGACCGCCTCTTCGCGCTGAACATCGACCCGGAGAAGGCCGCGGACGAGTACCGCGAGCGCGTGATCGGACCGTACCGGCCGATCTGGACGGCGGATCGGATCGCGAAGCTCGAGGAGCAGCTCGCGGGCGCGTGCACGGTCGAGATCGCCGCGTTCGACGCGTTCGCCGAGCTCCTCTCCGGCGACGCGCAGACCGCGGGGTACGATCACGTGCTGTTCGACACGGCCCCGACCGGGCACACGCTCCGTCTCCTCAGCTTGCCGCGCGCGTGGACGACGTTCCTCGACTCCGCGACGGAAGGAGCCTCGTGTCTCGGGCCGCACTCGGGCTTGAAGATGCAGCAGGCGCGCTTCGAGGCCGCGCTCGAAGCGCTCGCGGACCGCGCCCGTACGACCGTCGTCCTGGTGACGCGCCCGGATCGCGCGGCGATCCGCGAGCTCGAACGGACGTCGGGGGAGCTCGAGGCGCTCGGCATCGCGAACCAGGAGCTCGCGATCAACGCGGTGTTCGAGGCCGCCGATCGCGCGGACGTCGTCGCGGTCGCGCTGGAGGAGCGCGGGAAGGCGGCGCTGCGCGAGATGCCTCCACGGCTGGGGCGCCTGCCCGCGCTCCGCATCCCGCTCCGACCGTTCAACATGGTCGGGCTCCCGGCGCTCCGTGCCCTCCTCGACGACCGGGCGTCCGCCGAGCTGTCGCGCGCGGTCCCTCCGCTCGCGCGCCCGTCGCCGTCGCCGCTCGCCTCGTTCGTCGACGAGATCGCGCGACCTGGTCGCGGCCTCGTCATGGTGATGGGGAAGGGCGGCGTCGGAAAGACGACCATCGCGGCGGCGATCGCCGCCGAGCTCGCGTCGCGCGGCCACCGCGTGCACCTGAGCACGACCGATCCGGCGGCCCACGTCGCCTCGACGCTCGCGGGCGAGGTCCCGAACCTGACGGTCAGCCGCATCGATCCCGCCGCCGAGACGAAGGCGTACGTGGAGCACGTCATGGCCACGCGCGGCGCGAACCTCGACGCGGCGGGACGAGCGCTGCTCGCCGAGGATCTCCGCTCGCCGTGCTACGAGGAGGTCGCCGTGTTCACGGCGTTCACGAGGACGGTCGCGCAGGCGCGCTCGAGCTTCGTCGTGCTCGACACCGCGCCGACCGGGCACACGCTGCTCCTCCTCGATACGACGGGGACGTATCACCGCCAGGTCACCGCGACGGAAGGGGACGCGAAGAAGGCGTCGGTCCGCATCGTCACCCCGCTCATGCGGCTGCGCGATCCGGAGTACACGAAGATCCTGCTCGTGACGCTCGCGGAGACGACGCCGGTCTCCGAGGCGGCGCGGCTGCAGGACGATCTCCGTCGCGCGGACATCGAGCCGTTCGGCTGGGTGATCAACGGGAGCCTCGCCGCGAGCGGCTCGTCGGACCCTTGCTTGAGACAGCGGATCGCCGCCGAGCTCGAACGGATCGAGGTCGTGCGCGCGCGCCACGCGCGACGCGTCGCGATCGTCCCGTGGGTCACCGAGGAGCCGATCGGCCCCGCCCGGCTCCTCGCGCTCGCACGGGTCGGAGGAGCGCCCGAGCGCGCGCCAGAGCCGGCGACGATGATCGTCAGGTGAACCCGTTGCCGCCCTCGAGCAGCGGACGGCGTCATCCGTCTCGTGGATGGAGACCATCACGTCAGCGGATTGGTGGATGGGCCGGCGGTCCTCTACGAAACGTGTATGACGCAACCCAACGTCGAGACCGCCCTCCGCGCCGTCGTGACGGCGGCCGCGCTCGCGACCGCCTTCGCCGCGCATCGCACGCTCTTCCGCGACGCGAACGGCGACACCGACCGGCGTGCGAGCCGCCGCGCCGGCTACGTGCTCGGCGCGATCGCGGCCATCGCCGCGGTCGCCAGCCATGTGGACGCCGCCGCGCAGCTCGCGGTGCGCGCCTTCCCCGCCGGCCTCGCGCTCGGGATCGGCCTCGCGGTCGCGAGCCTCTTCTGGTCGAGCACGCGGCGCGCGTTCGATCGGATGCGCGACGGGGACGTACGGCTCCTCGTCGGGACGCGCGCGGCGTTCGGAGCCATTCTGCTCGGGTACGGCGCGCTCGGCGTCCTGCCGGAGAGCTTCGCGCTCAGCGCCGGCATCGGCGACGTCGCTGCCGCCTGCCTCGCGATCGGCGCGCGCGGGAGCCTCGATCGCGCCGGGTCGCGCGCGACGCGCGCCGTCGTGCACGGCGTCGGTCTCGTCGACATGATGATGGTCGTCACGGAGGCGATCCTCGTCGTCCGCCCGTTCGCGATGGAGCACCCCGGCGTCGTCACGAGCATGACGTTGCCTTGGGTGGTCGTGCCGCTTATGGTCGCGGTCAACTTGCATGGCGTCCGTCAGGTCCTCGCATCGCCGCGCGTCGCCGAATCTCTCCGCGATGGACCTGAATCTGCTCGTGGCGTTCGACGCGCTCTATCGTGAGCGCAACGTCACGCGCGCGGGCAAGCGGCTCGGCCTGTCGCAGCCCGCGACGAGCGCCGCGCTCGCGCGGCTCCGCGCGATGTTCGATGACGAGCTGTTCGTGCGTACGCCGCGTGGGCTCGAGCCGACGTCGAAGTGCGAGGGGCTCGCGAAGCCGATCGCGAAGGCGCTCGCCGATCTGAAGGCCGCGATCGAGCCGCACGACTTCGATCCGGCGACGACGACCGCCACCTTCCGCATCGGCGCCGTCGATGCCGTCGTCGCCGTCGTGCTGCGGTCGGTCGCTGCGCGGATGATGCGCGATGCGCCCCATGCGCGGCTCCTCGTTCGGCCGTGCAATCCCAACGACGCGGTCGCCCTGCTCGACGCGAAGGAGATCGACGTCGCGCTCGCGCCGGTCAGTCCGGTGCCGGCGCACATCGGCACGAAGGAGCTGTTCCCCATCGGCCTCGTCGTCGTGATGAGGCCGAAGCACCCTCTCGCGACGAAGAAGACGGTCACCCTCGACGACCTCCTGCGCTACCCGCACGTGCTCGTGAGCTTCGCCGGCGCGGCGCGCACGCCGATCGACGCCGCGATCGAGTCGTCGGGGAGGCAGCGCCACGTCGCGGTCACGCTGGCGTCGTTCCTCGCCGTTCCGCACGTGCTCGTGGAGAGCGACGCGATCGCGCTCGTGCCCGCACCGTTCGGAAGAAGGCTTGCGCTCGACGGGACGCTCGCCTGCAAGGCTCTGCCCGAGGAGCTGCCGCTCCCCGGTGTGAAGATGAGGATGCTCTGGCCGGCATCGGCGGATCGCGCGCCGGCCTCGATGTGGCTGCGTGAGCTGGTCGTGGCGACGACGCGGCCGATCGCGGCGTCGCTCGCGTAGCTCGCTCTCGCGCGAGAGGATTTCACGCAACGTTCGGGAGCGCCGGCCGACGGGCGGCCCATGTCCAGCGTCGACCGCTGCGAGTCCACGGCCCGCCGCCAGCACGACTACTCCCCGCTGAAGGAGGCCGCGAAGGAGCACGGGATCCGCTCGGGACGAATCGCCCTCGCGCCCGAGCCTCGCGAGCCGACGACCGCGTCGACGACCTCGCCGCAGACCGCTCCTGCCGGGCGGAGCTCCTCGCGCGCGACGAGCGAGCCCGTTCCGGAGCCCGATCACTCGAGCCCGGGCGAGGTCACCGGCC
>JBDHVD010000428.1:0-8140 GCA_039809525.1 Labilithrix sp.
GGACGATCCTCTACCGCTCGGTCGCAGGCGCGCTGCCGTTCGACACGCGCGAGAGCCTGCGCGAGAAGCTGCAGCGCGAGGCGCCGGTCCTGACGACCGGACGCTCCGATCACCTGGCCGCCGGCTTCGAACGCATCGTCGGCAAGTCGCTGCGGCGGCGCCCTGCCGACCGCTACCCGAACGCGCAGACCATGCTCGACGACCTCACGAAGCTCATCACGGAGGGCGCTTGATGGCCGCCGATGGTCTGGCGGCGGAGACGAAGCCGGCGGTCGCCGGCAAGCCCTCGCTGCTCCTCGCGACGCTGACGTCGAACAAGGCGCGGCTCGGCGTCGCCCTGTCCGCGCTCGCGTTCTACCTGGTGTTCGTCTTCCGGACGAGCTTCGTCGTCGGGAGCACGCGCTACTTCGTGCTCTTCGAGGACGCGATGATCTCGATGCGCTACGCGCGTCATCTCGCGGACGGGCACGGCCTCGTGTGGAACGTCGGCGAGGCGCCCATCGAGGGGTTCACGAACCTCCTCTGGGTGCTCTGGATGAGCGTCGCGCACGAGCTCGGCCTCTCCGAGTCGAAGATCTCGCTCTTCATCATGCTGAGCGGCGTCGCCATCCTCCTGACGACCGGCCTGGTGGCGGCGAAGATCGCGCGCAAGGTGGTGCAGGGCGGGCCGGGCGCGTCGTGGGTCCCGCTCGCGGTCCTCGCCGCGGTGCTCTTCGACTATCCGCTCGTCTTCTGGACGCTCCGCGGGATGGAGGTCGGCGCGCTGGCCCTCTGCGTGTACGCGCTCCTCTGGCTCGCGCTCGAGAACGAGGACGAGTTCAGCCTTCCGCGCACCGTCGCGATGGGCGCGATCACCAGCGCGGCCATCCTCATCCGCTCCGACTCGGTCGTCCCGGTCGGGCTCATCTCGCTCTACGGCTTCCTCACGTGCTCGCGCCGGTGGGTGTTCGCCGCGATCATCGGCGTCTTCGCGGGCGGTGCGGCCGGCGGCCAGATGCTGTTCCGCAAGGCGTACTTCCACGAGGCGCTGCCGAACACGTACTTCCTCAAGCTCTACAAGATCTCCGCCCTCGCGCGCATCAAGCGCGGCGCGTTCGTCGCGGCGGAGGTGCTCGCGCTGCACCTCGCGGTGCCCATCGCGATCGTCGCCGCGGAGATCACCGGGCTCGATCGCAGCTTCTGGCGCGACAAGGCGAAGCGGCGCCTCGTGCTCCTGGGCGTCCTCTTCTCGGCGCAGGTCGGCTACGCCACCTACGTCGGCGGCGACGCGTGGGAGTGGATGCTCTACGCGAACCGCTACATGTGCGTCGGCATGCCGGCGCTCATCGTGCTCGTCGCCGCGATGGTCGCGCGTCTCGTCGCCTCGGGCGTCGAGCACCGGGCCGGGTTCGCCAAGCGCCTGTCGATCGGCATGATGGTCGCGGGCGTCGTCCTCGTCGTCCTCAACCTCTACGCGAAGACGTTCCCCGAGCAGGGCATCGCCGCCACCATCGTCCCGTCGAAGATCGCGCTCGCCGCCGGCGCCGCGATGTTCGGCACGGGCCTCCTCCTCCGCCTGCGCGATGCGCGCGAGGGCCTCGCCGAGGCGCTCGCCTGGTTCCGCGCGCGGCTCGCGAGCCAGCGCACCGTCGTCGCGGGCACGCTGCTGCTCACCGCGCTCGTGTGGCTGCCGTCGCATCTCTTGCCGCTCGGTCGGTGGGCGGCGCAGAACGCGGCGCAGTACCAGGACGAGGCGAACTACACGCGCCTCGGCCTCCTCATCGAGGCGACGACGCCGCCGGATCTCCGCATGGCGGTCGCGGCCGCAGGGGCCACGCCGTACTTCGCGCAGCGACCCACCGAGGACCTCCTCGGCAAGAACGACCGTCACGTCGCGAAGCTCTCACCGCGCGGCGTGTTCTCGCCGGGCCACGACAAGTGGGACTACGAGTACAGCCTCGGCAAGCAGAACGCGCAGCTGGTCGTCGAGCCGGTCGACATGACCGAGGCCGACGAGGCGTACTTCGCGCAGCTCGGGTTCGAGAAGCTCGAGAACGGGATGCGCCTCCGCAAGGACGCGCCGGTGGCGCGGCGCGACGTGCTCGGCCGCGAGATGATCGACGGCAGCGTGCTCGCCGGCTCGCTGAGCGAGGTCGGGTTCGAGCTGCCGCCGGGCCTCCGCGGCGTCGACATCGCGATGGTGCTCGTGTTCGGTCTCGTGGTCATCGGCGCCGCCCGCGGCATCTGGAAGGACGGCGAGTCGTTCGGCGAGCTCTCTCCCGAGCCTCCGCCGGTCACCGACGCGAGCGACGAGGCGAGCCAGCGCGCGCTGAAGGGCGCCGAAGCGAAGGCGATCCCCACGCTCGACGGCATGCGCGGTCTCGCCGTGCTCGCGGTCCTCGTGTTCCACTACGCGTGGACGTTCCCCGGCGAGGATCCCGCGCAGGCGACGAACGCGATCGAGAAGCTCGCCGTGCACGCGCACGCGTTCCTCTTCTCCGGCTGGACCGGCGTCGATCTCTTCTTCGTCCTCTCCGGCTACCTCATCACCCGAGGCCTGGTCGCTCCGTCGAAGAACGTGCTCGGCACGCGCATGAAGATGTTCTGGATGCGCCGCGTGCTCCGCATCTTCCCGCTCTACTACGCGGTGCTGATCGTCGGCACGATCGTGACCGTCGCGCTCGGCTCGAAGTGGATCCCGGGCGTGCCGTACTGGCTCTACATGCAGAACTACGTCCTCGCATTCGATCACGAGATCATGCGCTGGACGGCGCACTTCTGGTCGCTCGCGATCGAGGAGCAGTTCTACTTCGTCTGGCCGATCGTCGCCCTGACCGTCAGCCGGAAGAAGCTGATCCCGACGATCCTCGTGCTGATCGGCTGCACCGTGCTCCTGCGCGCCGGCCTGGTCCTCCGCGGCGACCGCATCGCGGCGCTCGCCAACGCGTATGCCGACGAGCCCGCCGGCATCACCTACGGCATCGCGAAGTTCGTCTACCGCACCACGTTCACCCGCGCGGACGGTCTCTTGCTCGGCGCGTTCGTCGCGGTGACCCAGCGCGAGGCGGGTCATCCCGTCGCGAAGCTTTGGCGCCGCGTCCGCTTCCCGGCGTTCGTCGCCTCGGGGTTCGCGCTCGCGGGCCTGTACGTCCTCGCGAACGGTCTCAACGACTACGACCGGCGCGTGATCGTCCTCGGGTACTTCACCCTCGCGCTGTGGTTCGCGTCGATCGTGTCGCTCTGCGCCGACCACGTCGTGTCGCCGCGCGCGAAGCGCTTCCTCGAGTGGCGGCCCCTCGTCGCCTGCGGGAAGGTCAGCTACGGCATGTACATCTTCCACTGGCCGATCGTCGTCCTGCTCGTGCCGTGGATGGACGCGCAGCAGAAGACGATGAGCGTCGCGATGCAGATGGCGTTCTGCTCGGCGATCATCGTCGGCGGGATCGTCCTCGTCTACGGCCTCGCGTGGCTCAGCTTCGAGTACTTCGAGCGGCAGTTCCTGCGTCTCAAGGGGAAGTTCCACGACTGATGAGCGGTGTCCTCCTCCTCGGTGCCGACTATTACGGCACGCTCGCCGCGGCGCGATCGTTCGGCAAGCACGGCGTGAAGGTGACGGTGGCCGACGAGAGCAAGTCGGGCCGCGCGCTCTTCTCGCGCTACGTGACGGACAAGCGGATCCATCCGCCGCTCTCCGAGCCGGGCGCGCTCGTCGACTGGCTGGTGCGCTTCGGCGAGGAGAACCCCGAGACCTTGCTCTACGCGCCGAACGATCACCTCGCGTGGCTCTTCGCCGCCGAGCGTGACCGGCTCGACAAGGTGTTCCTCACCTACCAGCCGGAGGAGAGCGCGGTCATCACGCTGCTCGACAAGAAGCGCCTCCACGACGCCTGCGCCGCGGTGGGCATCGACGTGCCGAGCACCACCGATCCGGCGCGCGCCTCCGAGCTCGCGTTCCCCGTCCTGGTGAAGCCGCGCACGCAGGTGTACCTGGAGAGCGGCATCAAGGGGTTCATCGCGAAGGACGCGCAGGAGCTCGAGAGCGAGCTCGCGCGCTTCCGCCAGCTCGTGCGCTTCAACGACGTGCTCACGTCCCGCCACCGGGACATCGCCGAGCCGATGGTGCAGGAGTACCTGACCGCGGCCGAGACGAGCATCTTCAGCGTGTCGGGCTTCGTCACCGACGACGGGCAGATCGTCACGCGCGCGGCGATGAAGGTCCTCCAGCGCCCGCGCAAGGTCGGCATCGGGCTCTGCTTCGAGGGCCGCGCGATCGAGCCCGCGCTCGTCGACAAGCTCGGCGCGCTCTGCCGGAAGATCGGCTACCACGGCGCGTTCGAGTCCGAGTTCATCGCCGACGGCGACCGGCGCCTCCTCATCGACTTCAACCCGCGCTTCTACAGCCAGATGGGCTTCGACATCGCGCGCGGCCTCCCGCTGCCGATGCTCGTCCTCTGGGCGGCGCAGAACGACCGGGCGCGCGTCGACGCGGAGCTGGAGAAGGCGCGCGCCTGGACCGCGACGGGCGACGAGGTCTACTGCCACAAGACGATGCTCGACCTCGTGCTCACCCTCCAGGGCCTGTCGGGTCAGATGTCGAAGGGCGACGTCCGGCACTGGCGCGACTGGGTGAAGACGCACGGGGCAGGGGTGACCGACGCCGTCCGGGACCCCGAGGACCGGATGCCCGCGCTCGTCGACGCCGCCTCCTGGGTCCGCCACTTCGCGAAGCACCCGCGGAGCTTCGTGAGGAGCTTCGTCCTCAACCGCTGAGCCGGCCCGCCGCCGGGCAGAGCGCCCCGGCACGCGGTATGCTCCAGGTACGCACGAAATGCCCACCGTCTCGGTCGTCATCGCGACATACAACCGCCAGGATCTCCTTCGACGGCTGCTCGAGCAGCTCGATGCGCAGACCCTCGATCCCTCCGAGTACGAGGTGATCGCGGTCGACGATGGGTCGAAAGAGGACACGCGGCAGAAGCTCGCCGATCTGAAGACGCGCTACGAGCACCGGATCGAGCGGCAATCGAACGCGGGGCCCGCCGTCGCGCGGCAGCGTGGCGTCGATCTCGCGCGCGGGCGCATCGTCGTCTTCCTCGACGACGACATGCAGGTGAAGCCGTCGTTCCTCGCCACGCACCTCGCGCATCACGCCGAGCCGGACACCGTCGTCCTCGGCCGCCTGCGCCCGGACGCGAAGCTCGCCGAGATGCCGCTGTTCGAGCGGTTCTACGCGCGCGTGCTCGCGAAGCAGGGCGACGACTTCGTCGCGGGCAAGGAGAAGGTGCGGGGGCACAACCTCTACACGGGCAACGTGTCGATGCCCCGTGCCCTGTTCCTCCGCGCCGGCGGGTTCGATCCCGACTTCCGCGCGCTCGAGGACGAGGAGCTCGGCATCCGCCTCGAGAAGGCGGGCGCTCGCTTCGCGTTCGCGGACGACGCCGAGAGCGTGCACGCGTCCGACTGGACGTCGATGAAGCGGTGGATGGAGCGCGCGATGCGCGACGGCGTCTACCAGACGAAGGTCTCGCGCAAGCACCCGGACGCGCCGGAGTCGTCGCCGTGGCGGCACCTGCCGAACCTCAACCCCATCTCGCGCCCGTTCATGGCCCTCGCGCTCTCGTCGCCCGGCACCGCAGGCGTGATCGCGAACGCGGCGATGCACACCGCCTCCGCGCTCGACAAGGTCGGCCTCGAGCCCGTCGCCATCGCCGGCGCCACGTTCGTCTACGGGCTGCAGTACTACCGCGGCGTCCGCCACGAGACCGGCTCGGCGAAGGACGTCGCGCGCGAGTACGCGGAGTTCAAGAAGGGTATCGCCATGCTGCGCAAGGGCGAGCGCGGCGACGCGTCCGCCTGGCGCGAGCTCGTCACCGGCATCAAGGAAGACCACCGCATGGTCCGCTTCTACGCGGACAAGTACGACGCGCGCGATCACGGGGCCATCGGCGACGCCTCGCCGCTCGTCCTCGCGGGCGACGCGGTGAAGAAGATCGGCCTCCAGGTCATGATCGCCTACCGCGTCATGCGTTTCTTCCGCGCGGCGGGGCTCGGGCTCGGCGCCCAGTTCATGTCACGCGCGATCCGCCACGCGTACGGCTCGGACATCCACTGGGAGGCCGATTTCGAGCCCGGCGTCACCGTCGTCCACGGCTTCGGTCTGGCGATCAGCTACGCCGCCCGCGTCCGGCACGGCTGCATCCTCTTCCAGAACGTCACCCTCGGATACGGCCCGGACCCCGAGACGAAGCAGGGAGGGGCGCCCCTCCTCGAGAAGAGCGTCCACGTCGGGATCGGCGCGACCCTCTACGGCCCCATCACCGTGGGGGAGGGGACCAAGATCATGGCCGGCTGCGTCCTGTCGCGCAGCGTCCCGCCGCGATCGATCGTCGAGGCACCCTTGCCGCAGGTCGGTACGCGCGCGCCCGCACGGGCCGTGAAAAGTGTATGATGGCCCGCGTGATGAGATCTCGGTCGGGAGCAGTGCTCGCCGCATGCATCGCTTTGTCGCTCGCCGCGTGCGCCAGCACCGGCCCCTACGTCTGGGTGGACAGCCTTCCGGCGTCCGCGTCGTCCTCGTCGGACGTCATCATCCAGGACGGCGACATCATCAACGTGCGCGTCTTCAACCAGGAGCCGCTCTCCACGCGTGAGCGTGTGCGGACCGACGGGAAGATCGCGCTGCCCGTCGTCGGCGAGATCATCGCGCGCGGCAAGCGCCCGGCGCAGCTCGCGGCCGAGATCCAGGACCGGCTGAAGGCCGTCGTCGTCGCCCCCTCCGTGAGCGTCATCATGGAGCAGGAAGGCGCGATGAAGGTCTCGGTCGTCGGCGAGGTGAAGAACGCCGGCGTCTTCGAGGTCCAGCCGGGCTCGAACGTGCTCCACGCGCTCGCCGCCGCCGGCGGGCTCTCCGACTACGCCGATGGCGACCGCGTGTTCGTGGTCCGCAAGTCGCTCCCGCAGCGCGTTCGCTTCCGCTACAGCGATCTCCGCTCGGCCGATCCGAAGAGCGTGCAGTTCACGCTCCAGAACGGCGACGTCGTCGTCGTCGAGTGAAGCGCCTCGGCCTCCTCGCGCTCGCCGCGCTCGCCGCGGTCGCCGCCCTCGCGGCGTGCAGCGACGATACCTCTTCGACCGCGTCGTCCTCCGGCGGCTCGTCTGGCGGGTCGTCTTCTTCCTCGTCGTCGTCCAGCGGCGGCGGCGGCGGCGGCGGCGGCGGACCGGCGGGACCGGGCTTCCTCGACGCGCAGAAGATCACCGCCGGCGGCGCCGCCCGCACGTACGCGATCTACGTCCCGCCCACGCGCGATCCGGCGAAGCCGCTCCCCGCGGTGTTCGTCTTCCACGGCGACGGCGGGACCGGCGCCTCGATCCGCAAGAGCTTCAACCTCGAGGCGGTCGCCGGCGACGCCGCGATCTTCGTCTATCCCGACGGCGAGGGGCGCTCGTGGAACCTCGACGACAAGGCGCCCGCGAACAAGGACATCGCGTTCTTCGACGCCCTCGTCGCCGAGGTGAAGAAGACGTGGGGCGCCGACGACAAGCGCATCTTCGCGACCGGGTACTCGAGCGGCGGCTACTTCGCCAACCAGCTCGGCTGCCGGCGCGGCTCGGTGCTGCGCGCGGTCGCCTCGCACGCGGCGGGCGGTCCTTACGGCGCCGATGACGAGTACGACGACAACGGCAACCTCGTCTGCCCCGAGCCTCCGGTCGCCGCGCTCGCGTCGCACGGCACGTCGGACGGCACCGTGGCGCTCAGCGAGGGCATCTCCTCGCGCGACTACTGGCGCCGCGTGAACCAGTGCGCGACCACGACGAAGCCGCACGATCCGTCACCGTGCGTCGAGTACACGGGCTGCGCGCCCGGCCGGCCGGTGGTCTGGTGCGAGGTGCCCGGCGTCGGCCACGTGGTGTGGCCGAGCGAGGGCGCCAAGGTGACGTGGTCGTTCTTCGCGTCGCTCTAGTCGCGCGTCGCTCTCGTCGCGCGTCGCTCTCGTCGCGCGTCGTCCTGGCTCGCGCGGCGCGGCGTGCCGCACCCGGTCGGCGGGGTGGCCCCGCGCGGGCTGTTTCACCAGTTCAATTGAACGGGTGGTGCGCCAAGCAAAGCTTGGGGAAAGGAGAGGACGGTACCCGAAACTTTCCATAGCTGCCCACGGCGGGTCAT
>JBDHVD010000429.1:0-8137 GCA_039809525.1 Labilithrix sp.
CTCGCGGGTTACGGTCTATGGCGACCGGATGAGCGCGATCGACGCGACCATCGTCAATTCGACCTTCGGACATGCTTTCGAATATGATGATGCGCATCGCGAAAGCGCCAGCCATCCCGGGTCGTGCGTCGTGCCCGCCGCTCGCGCTTCGTGCGAGCGCGGTCGCGCGTGGGACCTCGACGCCCGGACGTGCGCGACGGCGCGCGACACGAGGGCGGCCGCGCGTGCCGGCGGGATCTTCGTCGGCGACGAGGACCTCGTCGTCTGCGATTCGCCGTCGGACGTGCTCGTCGCGCGATCGGGCCGCGTCGCCTGCGTCGCGCGCCCGAGCTCGCCGCCCGCGTGCCCGCCCGGATCCGTGCGCGACGGACGAGGCGAGCCCCCGGCGTGCGCGCCGCTCCTCGCGGACGGGGTCGTCGATCTCGCGCGCTTCGCGCGGGCGGCCGCGGCATACGTCTGCGAGGCGATCGCGTCCGAGCCCGCGGTGAACGGACGATCCGAGGAGACCTTCGAGGTCGTGCTCGCGCTCCACGCCGTGGACAACGACCCCACGCAGGCGTCCGCGTCCGCGCGCACCGATCCGCCGCTGCCGGACGTGGACCTCGACGGTCCGGTCGAGGACGTGCTTGACGCGTTGCGTCGCATCCCGGCGCAGACCTTGAGCGGGGCCGATGTCTCGGCGGTCGCAGCCTGCCGCCGGTCCTGGCGGCGCGCCCGTGGCATGGGGAAACAGAGCGCGGCCGTGGGCGGCGCCGGCGGGCCGCCGTGAATTCGATCGCGATTTCGATCGCTTCGGGGCCCTTCGACGGCGTATCAAAGTGCCCTCGACCAGTGGTAGGGTGAAAACCCTTCTCCGCGCTTCGTCGCTTTCCGAGGGTTCTCGTGGACAGTGATCTCGCAGATGCAGTCGAAGGCCTGAAGTCGGTCTTCCAGCGCAGGAAAATCGAATGCTCGTTCGGCAAGGCGGACAAGGCGCTCGTCGAGGACCTTCGTAAGCAGCTCCGCGTTCCGTCGCGCTACCGGAGCTTCCTCGTCTCCGCCAACCCGACCAAGGTCGAGACGGTGACGCCGGTCGAGCGCGTCCGCCTCCTCCCCGCCGAAGAGCTCCTCAAGGCGCAGGAGGCGGTGAAGACCCCGCCCGAGGGCGGTACGCCTCCCGCGGACTGGAAGGCGTCGTGGGTGGTGGTCGCGGAGAGCTCGCTGCTCGGCGATCCCTACTTCCTCGACACGTCGAAGCCCGACCCCGAGGGCGACTGCCCGGTCTACACCGCGATGAGCGGTCAGGAGCGCTGGGTGCCGACGCTCGCGGCCTCGAGCTTCGCCCAGTTCCTCCGCATCCTCTCGACGGCGATGGAGATCGCCGCCGGGTTCGGCGACGCGATCATGGACGACGAGGACGAGGACAGCTTCCGCGAAGCCCTCGGCCCGAAGGTCAAGGTGATCGACGCCGCCGCGCTGCGCGCCGGTCACTGGACGTAGTCTCGTTTCGAGGGGGCTCCGCCCCTCGAGCTCCCCGAGAGGTCGCGTGCACGTTGGACGGGTCGGGGTCGGCCTCGTAGCCGCGGCGCTCGCCGGCGGCTGCGCATCGTCGTCACGTCCGCACGTGGACGCGCCTGCGCCGCCGGCCGGCACCGTCGTGCCCGTCCTCCCGCGGAGCGCGCCCGAGGTTCGCGTCGCGGCGACCCGCATCGCGATGGATCCCGTCGAGCTCCGGGACTCGACCTCGCCGGTGCGTTCGGTTCGCCTCGCGCATCCGAGCGCGGCGGCGCGCGAGGCGGTCGCGCGCTGGCTCGAGCCGCAGGTGACGCGGGCCCTCGCCGCGCCGCGATGCTCGTTCGAGTGCACACCCGGGCTGGCGACGCGCGAGCTCGTCAGCGTCCAGTGCGTGCGCTTCTGCGAGTGGGAGCCCGACACGTCGAAGCCCGCCGGAGAGCAGGGCGGCTCGACGGAGCCGGAGCGCTTCGCGCATACGTGGCAGGTCGACGGCGCGAACGTCCGCGTGGTCACGCTGCGGGACGTCGTCTCCGATCCGCGCGGCGTCGCCGTCGATGCAGATGGTGTGTCGGTCGGAGCGGAAGGCGAGCTGTCGTCGTGCACCGGCGCGGCGACGTGCGACGACGTCGAGGCATCGCCCGCGTTCCGCGCGTTCGTGCGTCGGCTCCTCGAGTGAGCCGTGATATGGACCGACCGCCATGGTCGAGTCCGCGTACGCCCAGAGCTGGTACAAGCACCCGTGCCTCACGCACAAGTACGGGGCGAACGTCCACCTGCTCGACGATCCGCTCGCGTGGACGCAGCTCGCACGCCTCTGCGCGCGCGAGACGATGCAGCCGGACGTGGGGCGCCTCGTTCGCGCGCTCTACGAGAAGCTCGCGCAGATCGTCCTCGCTGCCGAGTTCCCGCGCGAGCGCGTCGCGGTGCCCACGCGCATGGCGGTCAAGTCGCCGGAGGCGGTGTATCGCGGCGTGGCGATCGACGCGTCGACCCAGTGCGTGACCGTCGGGATCGCGCGGGCGGGGACGATGCCTTCGCAGATCGTCTACGACCTGCTCAACGACGTGCTCGATCCGGCGGGCGTCCGCCAGGACCATCTCTTCATGTCGCGCGCGACGGACGCCGAAGGCAAGGTCATCGGCGCGACGTGGCACGACGCGAAGATCGGACGCGACGTCGACGGCCGCATCCTCCTCGTGCCCGATCCGATGGGCGCGACCGGCTCGTCGATCAACAGCGCGCTCACGCACTACAAGACGCGCCTCGAGGGCACGCCGCGGAAGTGCGTGACGATGCATCTCGTGGTCACGCCCGAGTTCATCAAGAACGTGCTGAAGGAGCACCCGGACACCGTGATCTACGCGTGGCGGCTCGATCGCGGACTGTCCCCGCAGAACGTGCTCGCGACCGTGCCCGGCACGCACTGGGACGAGGAGCGCGGCCTCGACGAGCAGCACTACATCGTCCCGGGCGCCGGCGGCGTCGGCGAGATCCTGAACAACGCCTGGGTCTGAGCGCGGTCAGCGCTTCTTCTTGTGGTGCCGCGGGTTGTGCC
This sequence comes from Labilithrix sp., assembly GCA_039809525.1. GTDB lineage: Bacteria > Myxococcota_A > Polyangia > Polyangiales > Polyangiaceae > Labilithrix. Next base: position 3,050 of record JBDHVD010000429.1, read on the forward strand.
GCGCGACCAGCGCGAGGTAGTCGGGCATCGGCTGCTCGCGCGGCTCCTCCCAGTGCGCCCGCGCGACATCGGCATGCGGCGGCAGTCGCTCGACCATCGTCCGGACCTCGGCACGCGCCGGCGCGGCGCCTTCCTGCTCCCACTCCGGCAGCGCCGCGGCGAGCGCTTCGACGCCCGTGCCGCGCAGGTGCCCGCGCTTCGCGAGATCGGCGTAGCTCCGCGCGAGCGCGTCGCCGTCGAAGCGATGCTGGAGCACGAGCTCGGACGCGACGCGGAGCACGCCCTCGGCGGGCAGTCGTCCGTCTTCCTGCACCACGAACGCCGCTTGCAAGTAGTTGTAGAAGGGCACCACGCGCTTGCCGAACACCTGGAAGTCGCGCGGCGCGGTCTGACGCTCGAGGTGGATCAGGATGCGTTCGACCACGTCCTCGGCGACGACCCGGCGCAGGTTGATGAGCGCCGCTTCCACGACGTCCTCGTAGACGCGCCCCTTGTGGAAGATCGAATGGACGATCTCCTCCCTCAGCCGGCCCGACATGATGTCGGCGTAGAGCGAGTAGACGAACGCGTCGGCCTCGGCGTCGTCACCGAAGAGCGTCTCCTTCACCCCGGTGAACGAGTCGGGGCTCGTCATGCGCGAGGCGAGCAGCGCGGGCAGCTTGTAGCCGAGCTGGTCGCGCAGCGCGCGGAAGCGGAGGCGGAGCACGTTCTGCAGGTTCGGCTTCAGCGTGAAGGTGTCCCACGTGATGCCGTCGAGGCGCAGCTTCTCCTCGAGGCGGCGCCGCATCTGCTCGGGCGATCCCGAGAGGATGTGGATCGACACCCCCGCGCGGGCCATCTCGCGGAGGAGCGTCGCGGCGCCGGGGTTGGTGCGCTTCTCGTCCGCGCGCTCGAACGCGGTGCGCACCAGATCACGGACGGTGTCGAACTCCGTCCGGAGATACGTCTTGTCGAGGTCCCAGCGCGAGATGTGCATGCACCCTCACGCGTCCTTCTTCTTGCGCGCCGGCAGGGGCGCCGCGTTCAACGCCTCGACGACCTCGCGCGGCGGCGCGCGCTTCAGGCGCCGCGGCGGGAGGAGCTCCGCCTCGGTCGTGACCTTCTTCGCGAGGAAGATGGCGGCGTCGAGCTTGTAGAAGTTCCGCCCGCGATAGAACTTGAGCGCGTTCTCGTTGTTCTCCGCGACCTCGAGGACGAGGTGCGTGCAGCCGCGGACGCGCGCGAGGTGCTCGCACTGCTCGAGGATGAACTTCCCGATGCCCTGCCCGTGCATCTCGGGATGGACGGCGAGCTCTTCGACGTAGAGCGGGCGCATGTCACGGCTCGAGAAGTAGCGCGCGTTCGTCCAGTTGTCGGCGCCGAGCACCTCGAAGGCGCACTCGGCGTAGCCGATGATGACGTCCCGCTTCGCGATCTTCGTCTCGAAGAGGAGCTGCTCGATGCCCTCCTCCTCGTAGATCTCGAGGAAGCGCTTCTTCGATCGCGGCCTCTGGTACTCGACGGTGTCGCGGTTCACGTCGCGGAAGCAGAGCTTCAAGAACTCCCAGACGCGGTTCAGATCGCGGCGGTGGATGCGCCGCACGCGCACCTCGGGCGGCGTACGCAGAGTGTTCTGCGAGAGCGGCGCGGGCGGGGGCTCGGTGGCCATCGGCGCCGAGGATACTACTTCGGCTGCACCGGCGGCGCGTTGTCCTCGCACGCGGCCATCGGTCCACGTGCCGCGGGATTGCACGCGCCGAGACCGAGCGACGAGCACGAGACCTTGGTCACGCGTCCGGCCGCGCAGAAGACGAGCTTGCCCCCGTCGCATCGAGGCAAGAGCTCCTTGTCGCACTCGACGTTCGCCGGCACGTAGCATCCGGCGCGCGGGCCGGTGCCGAGGCAGTGCAAGCCCATCCCCGCGCAGTCCGAGATGCGCGTCTTGCCGAGCGAGCCCGGACGCTCGCACTCGACGAGGCGATCGTCCTCGCAGCGGCGCGCGCCGAGCAGATCGCATCGGCGTCGTCCCGGCAGCTCGCAGCTCGCGATCGCCTCGCCGCTCTCGTCGCGTCGCTCCTCGCACTTCGTGCCGGGCCGGCACGCGACGCGCTCCATCGCGCCGTCACGGCACGAGAGGACCGCGTTGCCGTCGCAGCGTGCCTCCGGCGCGTTCGCCGGGCACTTCTGGGGCGAGAAGCAGCCACGGAGGACGAGCCCTCCGGCCGCCCTGATCTCGCGGCAGCTCGCGCCCATCGCCGCGCAGTCGACGACCCGGCTCTCCTGCGCGTCGTCGTCTCCGCAGCTCACGAAGCGGTCGCCGTCGCAGCCGGACACCACGCCCGGACGCTGCGCGCAGAAGGCGACCGCGCGCGGATCGCCGCCACCGTGCATGCACGCATTGACCTGGTCGCACGTCTTCGCGTCGCCGAGGCACTTCCGGAGCGGCTCGGGCTCCTTCGGATCGGTGTGCGCGATCCACCAGTCGACGCAGGCGCCGGGATCGCGCAGCCGGGGCGCGTCGTGCGCATGCGTGCAGGATGCAATCTTCGCGCACGCGGCGGCCACCGAGGGGAGCCACGCCGGATCGCTGGGGGTGGCGACCGGGGGAGGCGCCTTGGCGGGCGGCTCCTGCCCCCCGCATGCGGCGATCGCGAGCAGCGTCGTGGTGACGATCGCGACCTTGGAACGAACGCTCACGCCCCCTTATACCAACTACCCGTCGTCTCCGGCATCCGCGACGTCGTCCGCGGCGTCGGCGTCGGCGTCCGACGCGTCGACGCCGGCGTCCGCCGACCTCGATCCGCAGCACACCTCACCGAAGCCGCCGTCCAAGCTGTTCCTGCACGAGAGAGCGACGACCCGCCTCGGGGTCCACGAGCCTTCCTCGTATCCGCAAGCAGGCCAGGGGACCTTCGGATGCGTCGCCGGCGGACCGCACCGATACCCGGCCAGCTCGCACGGGCTGTCCGGCGGATCGGGCGGAGGTGGAAGCGGGATCACGTCGAGCCCGACGTCACGCGACGGTGCGTCGCCCCAGTCCGGCGGGCTTGGCTCGAGCGACGGATCGTCCGAACATGCCGCCGGCACGATCGCGCCGCACAGCACGACGACGAGGAACGCGGCGCGACGCATCGAGGGGAGTCTTGCACGTGCGCACCCGCCCGGCACGGGTTTCGCGGATTCCCCTTTTCGCTATGCTCGAGACGTGTCGTGGCGCGCAGCCATCGCAGTCGTCGGTCTCGTGAGCGCGATCATCGCGCCCGCGTGCGCGGACGAAGGCGTCGACTCGGCCTGCGGGCGCGTCGAGCTCTCCGACGTTCCGCCGAAGCGGCTCGATCACCTGTTCCAGGGCTTCCACGGGATCGCGACGGACGGCGCGTTCGTCTACTACCCGACGGCGGCGGACGGCGAGCTGCACCGCATCCCGATCGGCGGCGAGAAGAAGCCGGAGCTCGTGCGCGCGCAGCCCTACATCCGCGCGATCAAGGCCCACGGCACGCGGGTGTGCTGGATGTTCCCCGACGGAGTGGGTTGCCTCGACGCCAGCCAGGGGCCGAGCGACGTGGTGAAGGTGGAGCGCTACCCGCGCGACTCGTGGAGCTACTTCCGCGATTTCGACTTCGACGAGACGCACGTGTACTGGCTCGACGAGCATGCGCTCTGGCGCGCGCCACTCGACCGGAGCGCGCCGCCGAGCACCCTCGCGACGACCGCGGAGACGACGCGCGCGATCGCGGTGGGCGGCGGCCGCATCGTCTTCGGCACCGAGGACTTCTCCTCCGTCTCCACGTGCCGGACGGCCGACGGGTGCAGCGCGAGCAACGCGCTCGTCAGCTACGGCCGCCCTCCGCAGGCCATCCTGGGCTCGCTCGCGACGGACGGTCGCTTCGCCTACGTACCGATCCACCTCGCCGACGACACGGGGCGGCGAGGGGGCAGGCTCGTTCGCGTCGATCTCGATACGGGAGAGAAGCGCGATCTCGTCTCGTGCCTCGACGAGAGCCCCGTCGCGGTCGAGGTCGACGGGAGCACGGCGATCCTCCTCACCCATGCCACCGAGCGCATCCCGACCAAGGTGGACTCCGCGGGACAGCCGCTCGCGGGCGGGAGCGTCTGGTCGATCCCGCTCGACGGCTCGATGCCCCGTCGCCTCGCGAACGAGCAGCCGCACCCCGTCCACGCGGCGCTCCTTCCCGATCGCGTGTTCTGGATCAACGACAACGATCGCCGCGGCGAGCTGATGGTGCTCGCGCGATGATCCGCGCGCTTGCATGCGCGTCGCTCGTCGTCGCGCTCGCGTCGTGCGCGCGGGATCCGATCGAGGGGTCGGCGTGCGGCGACGTCGAGCGGCCCACCGTGGCGCCGAAGACGCTCGATCGCGACTTCCGCGGATTCTCCGCCGAAATCGCGTCGGACGGCACCGCCGTCCATTATTCCGGGGCGAACGAAGGCGCGCTCCTCCGGATGCCGCTCTCCGGAGGGGCGAAGCCCGACGTGCTGCTGCGGACGTCCCGCCTCCGACGCATCGTCGGGCACGGTACGCGCGTGTGCTGGGCTGACCCGGAGCGCATCGCCTGTCTCGTCGGCGACGGGCCGGCGTTCGAGGTCGCGCGCCCTACTCCGTCGCGGTCCTATTACAAGTTCGAGTTCGACTTCGACGAGACGTGGGTCTACTGGCTCGAACGAGGCGCGCTGATGCGCGCACCGCTCGACCGCAGCGCGACGGCGACGGTGCTCCTCGCGACGCACGAGGAATGGTCGACGCTCGCCGTCGGCTCGGGTCACATCGTGTTCGCGACGACGGCGGACACCACCGTCTACGCCTGCGAAACCGCGGACGCGTGCGCCACGCTCCGCGTGCTCGAGGCGTACGGGACCAATCGCGCGACGCTCGGACGGATCTCCGTGGATGCGCGCTTCGCGTACGTGCCGGTGGTGCCGGTCCGGCCCGGCGAGCATCCCGCCGGCAAGGTCCGGAGGATCGCCCTGGACGGCGACCGCGTGGACGATCTCGTGTTCTGTACGGACGAGGTCCCTGTCGCGGTGGCGGTCGACGACGCGACCGCGTTCGTGCTCACGCGCACGTCCGTCGACCAACCGAACGCGGAC
>JBDHVD010000430.1:0-8094 GCA_039809525.1 Labilithrix sp.
GCGTCGACGCGCTTCAGGAGAGCGTCGTCGGACCCGGACGTGAGCGAGGGAGCGGTCATGCACGCCGCTCGAGCACGCCGCGTGCCGGATCGCGGATCGAGCGATTTCGCAGACCTGCGTTGCGTGACCCTATGGCCCGGCCAGATCTTCGGTGGCCCGCGCCAGCGGCTGATCGGCCGTTCCTCCGCTCTGCGGGACCGCGCGGCCGCGTTGGGTCTAGCCGCCGGCGGGCTCCCGGCTCGCGTGCTTCTGGACGAGGCGATGGAGATACATGCGGTCGATGCCCGCCAACTTCGCCGCCTTGGTCAGGTTGCCGTTGCACGCGGCGAGCACCGCCTTCACGTAGGCGCGCTCGAACTGGTCGACGAGCGCTTCCTTGGCGACCTTGTACGGGACGTTCACGTCGACTTCGCCCGCGGCGGCTGCGAGATCGGGCTTCGACGGCGTCGGCGCCCGGCGCGATGGAGGCAGCATCGACATCCTCGTGTTCTGGAGGACGACGCCGCGCTCGACGTAGTTCCGTAGCTCTCGCACATTGCCCGGCCACTCGTGCGTCGAGAGCTCCTCGATGACGGATGGCCCGAACAGGTGCTCGCTGTCCTCCGCGCCGAGCTGCGAGAGGAACGTGCGAATCAGGTGCGGGAGGTCCTCGAGCCGCTCGCGAAGCGGCGGAACGCGCACCGTGATGACCGCCAGACGGAAGTAGAGATCCTCGCGAAAGCTCCCGCGGTTCACCTCGCGTTCGAGATCGCGGTTCGTCGCCGAGATCACCCGCACGTTCACTTTCCGCGCTTGCGTCTGTCCGACGCGTTTGATCTCGCGTTGCTCGAGAGCCCGCAGGAGCTTCGGTTGCACCTCGAGGGGCAGCTCGCCGACCTCGTCGAGGAACACCGTGCCACCGTCCGCGGCCTCGAACGCGCCCACGCGGTCGCGATCGGCGCCGGTGAACGCACCGCGCACGTGGCCGAACAGCTCGCTCTCGACGAGCGAGGGCGAGATCGCGCCGCAGTCGACGACGACGAAAGGCTTGTCCGCGCGTGCACCTCTCTGGACGATCTCCGTCGCCACGAGCTCCTTGCCGGTGCCGCTTTCGCCGTGGATGTGGCAGTTGATGTCGCTGCCGGCGACCTTCTCCAGCACGGCGAAGAGCTTCCGCATCATCTTGCCCGTGCCGATGAGGACGCCGAACTGGGCCATCGACGGAACGAGCTGCCTCTCGGACGCCGCGCTGGTCCGCACGCGGATGATCGAGTTGCCGATCTGGATGACCGCGTCCGGCGGAAGCACGACGTTGTTGACGCGCAGATCCCGCACGAACGTTCCGTTCAGCGAGCCCAGATCCTCGACGCGCCACCCATGCGCGTCCGGCACCAGCCGGCAGTGGAAGCGCGAGACCGCCGGATCTTCGATCGCGAGCTCGTTCGACGGATGCGTCCCGATGCGGACCGAGTCGCCGTCGGGATCGATCGTTCGTCCGCTCGGGCGGCCGTTCTCCTGCTCGACGATCAGGGTGAGCCGCGCCTGGCCGATGTCGATGAGCGGCCGGAGACGCAGCGTCCCGACGTGCCCATGCGGCACGCGCAGCTCGGGCGACGAAGGGCTCGGCTCGCGAACCGACTCCGGCGGACCGAGCGGCGGCGCCATCGGCAGATCGGGTCCCGAGGCGGCTGGCTTCCGCGCAGGAGGAGACGAGGGACGCGGTGGCAGCGGCCGTCGCGGGAGATCCGCCATGCCCCCCGATGATAACGTCCCCGGCGCGCATGCAACGGCCCTTTCCTCCGAGACCCCGCGGCCTGCGGGGTCGCGCCTCCGAGCTCGCCACCCTGGGGCGGACGCTCGCCGTCGCCGGCCCGAGCCGTCTGGCCCTCGTCGGCCCCGGCGGCAGCGGAAAATCCATGCTCGCGGCCGCCCTCGCGCATCGTGTCGCACGCCGGTTCGAGGGCGGCATCCACTGGTTCCGGGTCGGCGCCTGGGACTTCCGCACGCTCACCGAGATGCTCGCGCTGCGCTTCGGCACGACCCGCGAGCGCAAGCGCATCGTCCCCGGGCTCCGCGCATTCTTCTCCTCCGGAGGACCGCGGCTGGTCGTCTTCGACAATCACGAGGATGACGCCGCCATGGCGCAGCTCCTCGACGCCCTCGCCGGCACGCCGCTCACCATCGTCATCACCGCGCGGAGGTGCCTGCTCGCCGGCGTCCTCGTCTATCCGGTCACCGCGCCGCTCGTCACCTCGGGCAAGAGCGCGTTCCCCCGCGTGGCCGCCCTCACCCGCCGCCTTCGCTGGAACCCGCTCGCGCTCGACATCGCGGACGCGATCGTCGGTTCCCGCGCGGTCACGGTCGCCTCGCTCACGCGCTTCCTCGAAGACAACGGCATCGATCGCGTCCACGTCATCGAGCACGAGGACGATCTCCCGGAGGTCGCATTGCTCGTCGCGTGGGCGTGGCCTCGCCTCTCGGCGGAGAGCAAGCGAATGCTCGGCGTCCTCGCCCACATCGAGGGCGACCACGTGGATGTCGCGTCGCTCGCCGCGCTCGCGCACGTCCGCGGGGAGCGGCGCGCGATCGGGCCGCTGCAGCGCTGGCACCTCGTGCAAGAGGCGATGCCCGGCCGGTTCACGCTCCACGCCGTCGTCCGCCATGCCGTCCGCAAGCGCACGGAGCCCGATCCGCGCGCCTATTTCGAGCACTACGTCGCGCTGCTCGAGGCGCACCCCGAGCGGCTCGATCTCGAGCAGACGCACCTCTTTGCGGCGATGGACTTCGCCCACCGCAACTCGGATCTCGACGCCATGCTCCGGCTCGAAGCCCTGCTGGATCGTGAGCGATGATCGATCCCGATCTCGAGCTGCCGGTCGAGACCATGCGCGCGATGCTCGACGCGACCGCCGAGCGCGTCGTCGAGCACCTCGCCCGCATCGCCGAGCAGCCGGCGTGCGGCGACGTCGATCTCGCCCGTGACCTCGCGATGTGCCAGGCGATGCGCGAGCCCGCTCCGGAGGCCGGCGCCCCGCTCGCGGAGCTGCTCGACGCCGTCTTCGACGAGTGGGTGCCGCGCTCGCTCACCACGAACGGCCCGGGGTACCTCGCCTACGTCCCGGGCGGCGGCATCTTCCCCGCCGCGCTCGCCGATCTGATCGCCGACACGACGAACCGCTTCACCGGCGCGTGGTTCGCGGCGCCGGCGCTCGTGCAGCTCGAGGCGAACGTCCTCGACTGGTTCCGCGAGTGGATGCTTTTTCCGGCGACGGCACGCGGCATCTTCACCACCGGCGGCTCGATGGCGACCTTCAACGCCATCGTCTGCGCGCGCGAGAAACACCTCGGCACCGAGCTCCGGCGCGGCGTCGTCTACACGTCGACGCAGGCGCATCACTCGGTGAAGAAATCGGCGCGCCTCGCCGGGATCGCCGCCGATCGCATCCGCGCCCTCCCGGTCGATGCGCGATTTCGAATGCGGGTCGACGCGCTCGAGTCCGCGATCGCCGCGGATCGGCGCGCCGGGCTCGTTCCCTTCCTCGTCGTATCGAGCGCGGGCACGACGAACACCGGCGCGGTCGATCCGCTCGACGCGATCGCCGACGTGGCCGCGCGCGAGGGCGTCTGGCATCACGTCGACGGCGCGTACGGCGCGTTCTTCCACGCCTGCCCCGAGCTCCGACCGCTCCTGGCCGGGCTGCCGCGCGCCGACTCGCTCACGCTCGACCCGCACAAGGGGCTCTTTCTGCCGTACGGAACCGGTGCGCTGCTCGTGCGTGACGGCGAGGACCTGCGCGCCGTCCATGCGGCGACCGCCGACTACCTGCCGGGCGCCGCGCCGCTCGACGTCTACGATCCCAGCGCGTACGGCCCGGATCTGTCGCGCGGCTTCCCCGGCCTCCGCGTCTGGCTGACGCTGAAGCTGTTCGGAGCGGCCAAGCTCCGCGCGGCGATCGCGGACAAGCGCGCCCTCGCGCTGAGCGCGGCCGACCGCATCGCGCGCATCCCCGGGATCCGCATGGCGGCCGAGCCGCAGCTCTCGCTCTTCGCCTTCCACCTCGGGGACGACGACAAGACGCGCTCGCTCGTCGATCGCGTCGCTCGTGGCGGTCGCGTCCTCCTGTCCGGCTGCAACGTCGACGGCCGCGAGCTGGCGCGCGTCTGCGTCCTCTCCTTCCGCACGCGCGCGGAGCACATCGACGCGTGCGTCGAAGAGATCGCCTCCGCGGCGCATGCCTTGCGCTGACGGCCGCGGGGTACGACGCGTGCTTCGACGGCCGGCGCACCAGGGAGGTGTCTCATGCATCGCATCAGGAAGAGCGTCGAGATCAAGGCCCCCGTGAACCGCGTCTACGAGATGTTGACCACGCCGCAGAACCTGCCCGGCATCTGGCCGAGCATGGTCGAGGTCACCAACGTCGAACGGAAGGCCGACGGCTGGCAGAAGTTCGACTGGGTCTACAAGATGGCCGGAATCCACTTCAAGGGACACGCGGAGACGATCCGCGCCGACGCGAACAAGTACGTCGAGATCCGGAACAGCAGCGGGATCCCCAGCACGTTCCGCTGGACCTACGAGGCACGCGGCGGCGGGACGATGGTCACGTGCGAGGTCGAATACGACATGCCGGCATCGGTGCTCGGCAAGCTCGCCGAGGCGGTCGTCACGAAGCTCAACGAGCGCGAGATGACGACGATGCTCGAGAACGCCAAGACCGCCATCGAGCAGGCGCCGCAGGCGACGCTCAACGGTCCGGGCGCCGCTGCGCAGCGCTGACCCGCACGGCCCACGCGCGACGTCGCGAGGCGTCGGGATCGCGAATGGTCCCGGTCATCCCTCGCGACGTCGTCGCGATCCGCCGAGCTGCACGAGCGCGCGATCGAGCTCCGACCACGTCGCGATCGTCCGCACCGCGCCGCCGCTCACCTGAGCCGCGGGCGCGCCGGCACCGCCGAGCCACAGCTCCACCCCCGCCGGCAGCTCGCGCGCGATCGCGCGCGCTCCCTTCTGCGCCGCGCGGACGTCGGCGGCGCCCGAGATCGAGAGACCCACCGCGTCCGCCGACAGCGCCTTCGCCGCTTCGACGATGTCGCCCGGCGGCGTGTCGGCGCCGAGCAAGCGCGGCGCGGCGAAGCTCGCGGCGAGATGGACGGCGACCATGTCGAGCGCGAGCGCGTGCGGCTCGCCCGGGAGCGTCGCGAGCACGACCACCGGCCGGCGCGGGCCCTCCTCGTTCGCGGCGAGGAGCAGGCGCAGCTGCGTCGTGAGCAGCGCGCTCGCGAGGTGCTCGTGGCGGACCTCGAGACGCCCTTCCTCCCAGAGGCGGCCCACGCGGACCGCGAGCGGATGCGCGACCTCGCTGACGAACGCCTTCGGCCCGTGCAGGAGGGCACCGGCGCGGAGCAGCGAGCGGACGCGATCGACGTCGTCCGCGACGAGCGCATCGGTGATGGCCTCCACCGTCACCGCGCCCACCGCGCCCACCGCGCCCGCGGCGGCCGGCGAGGCGGGCGTGCGCCCGACGATCTTCTCGAGCTCGCTCCGCGGGAGCGGGACGACCTCGCTCGGACGGTAGCCCTCGGCGAGCGCGCGGTTCACGAGCAGGAGACGCGCAACGTCGTCCTCGGAGTACACCCGACTGCCGCCCGGCCGCCGTTCGGGATTCGGAAATCCGTACCGGCGCTCCCAGACCCGCAGCGTGTCCGCGGCGATCCCGGTCCGGTTCGCCACCACGCGGATCGATGCGCCCGACATGCGTCGAGGATGCCTTCTGGACAACTCCGGATCAAGACCTTGACAGAACTTGGACAGAAGTTAGACATAGGAGGGCAGTCGCTGGACAGACCGGCGCCGCGCATCCCGGAGGAACCGCAATGAACCGTTCGATCGCCCTCGCCCTCGCCTCGCTCTCCCTGACCCTCGCGGCGTGCAGCAGTGACACGACGCCGGCCGCAGAGAGCCCGACCGCCAACGCCACGTCGCGCTCCGACATCGTCGCGACCGCGGAGGGCGCGGGTCAGTTCGGCACCCTGCTCAAGGCGGTTCGCGCCGCCGACCTCGAGGGGACGCTGAAGGGTCCCGGCCCGTTCACCGTGTTCGCGCCGACGGACGAGGCGTTCGCGAAGCTCCCGGCGGGCACCGTCGAGTCGCTGCTCGCGCCGGAGAACAAGGACAAGCTGAAGGCCATCCTCACCTACCACGTCGTCAGCGGGAAGGTGCCCTCGAGCGAGGCGGCGAAGCTCACGTCGGCGAAGACGGTGAACGGCAAGGCGCTCACCATCTCGCGTGACCGAGACACGCTCAAGGTCGACGCCGCTCGTGTCGTGAAGGCGGACATCGAGGCCTCGAACGGCGTCATCCACGTGATCGACGCGGTGGTGCTTCCGGAGTGAGCATGGAAGCACGCATCGAGGCCGCCGCCAGCTTGCCCACCCGCTTCGGCGGATACCGGATCTACGTCTTCTCGAACGACCGCGACCGCGCCGAGCACGTGGCGATCGTGCGCGGCGACGTCTGGGGACGAACGAACGTGCCGGTCCGCATCCACTCGGAGTGTCTGACCGGCGACGTGATGGGCTCGCTCCGCTGCGATTGCCGCGATCAGCTCGAGCGCGCGCTCGCGCGCATCGGCGAGCTCGAACGCGGCGTCGTCCTCTACCTCCGGCAGGAAGGCCGAGGGATCGGGCTCACGAACAAGATCCGCGCCTACCAGCTGCAAGAGGAGCGCGGGCTCGACACGGTCGACGCGAACCTCGCGCTCGGCTTCCGCGACGACGAGCGGGACTACGCGGTCGCCGTCGCGATGCTGCGCACTCTCGGCGTGCGCTCGGTCGATCTCCTGACGAACAACCCGGACAAGGTGCGGCAGCTCACCGTGCTCGGGATGCCCGTCAGCCGCGTGCCGCACGCGGTGAAACCCGGGCCGCACAACCGCGGCTACCTCGCGACGAAGGCGCGACGGTCGGGCCACCTCGTGGAAGTGGAGGAGGGCGCATGACCTTCGAGGTCTTCTTCGACGGTGACTGCCCGCTCTGCCGGCGCGAGATCGCGATGCTCCGCCGGCTCGATCGGCGGAGCGCGATCCGGTTCACCGACATCGCGCAGCCCGGCTTCGATCCGGCGTCGATCGGGCTCACGCGCGACGCCCTGATGACGCGCATCCACGGCCGTACGTCCGACGGCACGCTCGTCGAAGGGGTCGAGGTGTTCCGGCACCTCTACGGCGCCGTCGGCTTCGGCCCGCTGGTCGCGCTCTCGCGCGTGCCGCCGATCGCCTGGCTCCTCGACGCCGGGTACCGCTGGTTCGCGAAGAACCGGCTCCGCCTCACGGGACGATGCGACGATCGCACGTGCAGCGCGGCGCCGAGCGCCGAACACCCCATGTGCTAAGGGATCGGCCGCGATGGCCACCCACGAGCGGATCACGGTCGACTGCGACGTCCTTCCGAAGTTCACCGCGGCCTACCTCCGCGTGGCAGGCGACGAGTGCGCGTTCATCGAGGCGCACACCGCCCACGCCGTCCCGAAGCTCCTCGCGGCGCTCGCGGCGCGCGGCAAGCGGCCCGAGGACGTCCGGTGGATCGTGGTCACGCACGTCCACCTCGACCACGCGGGCGGCGCGGGCGTCCTGCTCGCGAAGTGTCCGAACGCGACGCTGCTCGCGCATCCCCGCGCGGCACGTCATCTCGTCGATCCGTCGCGGCTGATCGCGAGCGCCACCGCCGTCTACGGCGCGGCGCGCTTCGCCGAGCTGTACGGGACGATCGCGCCGATCCCGCAGGAGCGCGTGCGCGCGCTCGACGACGGCGCGACGTTCGAGCTCGGCGACGCGACCCTGCGCGTCCATCACACCGAGGGCCACGCGAAGCATCACTTCGTCATCGACGATCCGGCCGTTGCATCGGTGTACACCGGCGATGCGTTCGGCCTCGTCTACCCCGCCCTGCAGCGCGGCGTGCGCTTCGCGATCCCGAGCACCAGCCCGACGGACTTCGATCCCGAGAAAGCGCACGAGAGCGTCGACCGCATCGTCGCCCTTGGAGAGGAGGCCGCGTGCCTCACGCACTACGACGCGATCACCGACGTCGCCGAGGTCGCTTCGCAGCTGCACGCCT
>JBDHVD010000431.1:0-8048 GCA_039809525.1 Labilithrix sp.
CTCGTATGGGACTGCACGTCCATCCCGCCCCGTCGCAGCGCACGGACGTGGTCCCACGTCATCAGGAGCGCGTCCACCCGCCGGCGCTCCTCCTCGCGCGAGAGGCTCACGTCGGCGGCGGCGGCCACGCGATCGAGGAAGCGCTCGAGGTCGAGGGCATAGTGGTCCTTCACGATGCGCGTGAGCGTCTTGAACGCCTGCGCGCGCGGGATCCGCATCGGGTGCGGATAATCGAGGTCGAACACCTCCTTCTTCGAGGTCTTCACCAGGAACGCGATGCGGTCCCACCAGAAGAGGCGCCGCTCCTCGACGTAGGACGTCGCGACGAAGAATGTCGCCTTGATGCCGTGCCGCTGGAGGATCGGCATCACGACGTCGTGGTTGTCGAGATAGCCGTCGTCGAAGGTGAGGTGGACCGGATTCTTCGGCAGCTTCGCGCCGCGCGCGAAGGCGAGCATCTGATCGTTGTCGACGACGTTGCACCAGCGCTTCAAGAAGACGACCTGGCGCTCGAACGCCTCGGGCGTGACGTCGACGACGCCGTCGTCGTACTCCGTGGCCGCGCCCATCGCGCCGGCGCGGTGATAGCCGAGGACCGTCACCCAGGGGGATCCGCCGAGCCGGCGCATCGCGAGGAGCGCGCGCGGGAGGCGCGTCTTGCCGAGCAGCTGGGCGAGTCGGAGTTTCATGGTCGCTGTCTCGGGCCGAGGAGTGATAATACGCCATCGTGCGAACGGCAGCTGGAACGCGTCCACGGCCGAAGCTGCTGCACGCGGCCGCCGACCTCGCGCCGCGCGACGTTCTCGTCCGCCATGGCTCGCGGAAGGCACCCCGTGTCGCGCTGACGTTCGACGACGGCCCGGACGAGATGACGCCGCAGTACCTGGATGTCCTCGATCGGCTTGCGGTCCGGGCGACGTTCTTTCTCATCGGGCAGTCGTGCGCGCGCTGGCCCGGCGCGGTGCGCGAGATCGTCGCGCGCGGCCACGAGGTCGCGAGCCACGGGCACACGCACAAGACGTTCCCGTCACTGTCGGCGCGCGACCTGGCGGGGGAGCTCGCCCGCGTGCAGGAGCTCCTGCCGCCCACCGAGCGCCGCCGTGCCCTGCTCCGACCTCCGCGCGGCGCGGTCTCGCCGTGGAGCCTGATCCGCTGCGCGGCCGCCGGTTACACGACGGTGCTGTGGAGCCTCGACTCGGACGACTGCCGCACGACGTCGAGCGGCGAGGTGGTCGCCCGCGTGGCGGGGGCCGAGCCCGGCGAGATCGTGCTCCTCCACGAAGGCCAGTCGTGGACGCTCGACGCGCTCCCGGCGGTCGTCGGATCGCTCCGGGATCGTGGGCTCGAGCTCGTCACCGTCGGCGAGATGCTCGGCTGAGCCATGTGCGGGATCGCAGGTTTCACCGGAGAAGTCTCGTCGGGCGAAGCGCGGGCCACGCTCGAGAAGATGATCGCGACGCTGCATCATCGCGGTCCCGACGGGTACGGCTTTCATGTCGAGCCCGGGGTCGCGCTGGCGCACGCGCGACTGTCGATCATCGACCTGGCGACGGGCGATCAGCCGATTCACGACGAGCGCCGCACCGTCTGGACGTCGTTCAACGGCGAGATCTTCAACTACGTCGAGCTGCGGACGGAGCTCGAGCGGCGCGGTCACCGCTTCTACACGAAGTCGGATACCGAGGTGATCGTCCACCTCTACGAGGAGCACGGCGATGCGTTCGTCGAGCACCTCAACGGACAGTTCGCGATCGCGGTATGGGACGGCGAACGGCGGCGCCTCGTGCTCGCTCGAGACCGCGCCGGCATCCGACCGCTCTACTGGACGAAGGCGCACGGGCGGCACTGGTTCGCCTCGGAGGCGAAGGCGCTGCTCGCGGCGCTACCCGAGCGTCGATCGCTGAGCGCCGACGGGATCGTCCAGGCGCTGACGTACTGGGCGCCGGTCGACCCCGACACCGTGTTCGAGGGGATCTCGAGCCTGCCGCCCGGATGCGTCCTCGCGATCGAGGAGGACGGGCGGGAGAAGCTCACGCGCTACTGGGACTGGACGTTCCCGGCCGCATCCTCATCGCCGGTCTTCACGTCGATCGAGCAAGCGACGGCGGAGCTGCGTGAGCTCCTCGTCGATGCCGTTCGCCTGCAGCTCCGGGCGGACGTGCCGGTCGGGGCGTACCTGAGCGGCGGCCTCGACTCGTCGGGCATCGTCGCGCTCATCCGCGGGTTCACCGAGACGCCGGTGAGGACCTTCTCCGTTGCATTCGACGATCCGGAGTTCGACGAGAGCGACCACCAGGCCGCGATGGTCCGGCATCTCGGGACCGACCACACCACGCTGAAGGTCTCGCGGCGTGACATCGGCGAAGCCTTCCCGCGCCTCGTGCGGCATGCCGAGGCGCCCGTCCTGCGAACAGCGCCGGTGCCGCTGATGCTCCTCGCGCAGACGGTGCGGGACCACGGGTTCAAGGTGGTGCTGACGGGGGAAGGGGCCGACGAGGTCTTCGGTGGCTACGACCTGTTCAAGGAGGCGAAGGTCCGCCGCTTCTGGGCGCGCCAGCGCGAGTCGCGCATGCGGCCGAAGCTGCTCGGGCGCCTCTACGGCTATCTCGGGACGTCGCCGGTGGGGAACGAGGCCTTCGCCGCCGCCTTCTTCGCGAAAGGGCTCGAGCACATCGATCGGCCGATCTTCGCGCACGTGCCGCGCTGGACGACGTCGCAGCGGGCGCTGACGTTCCTGGCCCCGCATCTGCGGGAGCGCTTCGCGAGCTGGGATCCGCTCGCCTCCTACGAAGCGACGCTCCCGGACGCGATCATGTCGTGGGCTTCCGTCGCGCGTGATCAGTACGTCGAGGCGAAGTCGCTCCTCGCGGGATACCTCCTCTCGTCACAGGGCGACCGCGTGGCGATGGCGAGCTCGATCGAAGGGCGCTTCCCCTATCTCGATCACCGCCTCATCGAGCTGGCGAGCCGCTTCCCGCCGCGCTTCAAGATCCAGGGCCTCACCGAGAAATACCTCCTCCGACGCGCGCTTGCCGACCTGCTCCCCGGGGAGGTCGCGAAGCGAACGAAGCAGCCCTATCGAGCCCCGGACAGCCAGAGCTTCTTCGTCGACGGCGAGCCCCTCGACTACGTCGCCGAGCTGATGAGCCCCGATCGCATCCGGGACGCCGGCCTGTTCGATGCCGCGGTCGTGACGCGTCTGTTCGACAAGTGCCGCAAGGGCAAGGCGATGGGGTTCTCGGACAACCAGTCGTTCGTCGGCATCCTGTCCACGATGCTGCTCCGCGAGCAGTTGACCCGGGGGTGAGCCGCTGGCCCGTGCCACCCGAAATCTGGCCGGGCCATAGGGTCACGACGACGATCGCTCGGAAAAATCGGGGTCCACGATCTGGCGCGTGTCGTGCACCGGAGCGCGCCATGGCGAAGCTCAGGGAGCTGACGAAGAAGGAGCTGCTCGCGCATCTCGAGGCGCACGTCGGCAGGGGGCGTACGTGGACGGTCGGCCTGGTCGCCTACCTCGCGGAGGTCGAGGAACGACGGGTTCACCTCGACCTCGCTTGCAGCTCGATGTTCGACTTCTGCACGAGGCGCTTGAAGATGAGCGAGGCTGAAGCGGCCGTCCGGCTGATCGCCGCTCGTCTCGCACGTCGCTTCCCGAGCGTCCTCGGGTATCTCGAGCGGGGCGACGTCCATCTCTGCGCGCTGCGGGCCCTTCGCGACTATCTGACCGACGACAACCACGAGGAGCTCCTTCGCGAGGCGTCGGGGAAGTCGACACGAGAGGTGAAGGAGCTGCTCGCTCGTCGCTTCCCGCGCCCCGACGTGATGGGCAACATCGAGGCTGCCGATCTCGGCCCGTCGTACGTACCGCCGGAGGCGGTCGAGCCACTGTCGGCTTCGCGCTACCGGATGGAGCTCACGATTTCGTCCGAGCTGAAGGAGCGCATCGATCGCATCACGGACCGGATGCGCCATCGGAACCCGTCGGGCGATCTCGAGATCATCATGGACGCCGCCATGCGTCTGCTCGAGGCCGAGCTGGAAAAGGAGCGGCTCGGCAAGCGAGAGCACCGTCGCGACGAGGATGCCGACTCCGAGTCGGCCGTGCGCGAGCGGGTATTCGAGCGAGACGGCGAGCGGTGCACGTATGTCTCCGAGGACGGGCAGCGCTGTCCCGCGCGCGGCTTCCTCGAGCTGGATCACGTCGACCCGAAAGCGCGCGGTGGAGAAGGGGACGAGCCTAACCTGCGCGTGCGATGTCGGGCGCACAACCGGCTCTACGCGGAACAGACCTTCGGTCGTGGGTTCATCGAGGAGAAGGTGCAGTCGCGTCAGAGCAAGCTGCGGGCGATCGCGCCGATGATGATGGACCGGGCGATGCGCGGACTGAAGCACATGGGATTCGGCAATCGCGAGGTCACGCGCGCGCTGGCGACGGTCGAGACGACGCTCGATCCGGCGATGGCCTCGGTCGAGCGGATCGTGCGCGAGGCACTCGCGATCCTGACGTAGGCGCGCGAGTCACTCCGGCTCGATCCGCAGCAGCTTGCCGTCATCGGCGTCGGTGAGGAGATACAAGCAGCCGTCCGGGCCCTGGCGGACATCGCGGATGCGCTCGCCGCGTGACGTGAGGATGCGCTCCTCGTGCATCACCTTCGTGCCGTCGAGCTCGAGGCGGATGAGCGAGTGACGCGCGAGTGCGCCGACGAACAGGTTCCCCTGCCAGAAGGGAAGGCGGCTGGCGGTGTAGAACGCCATTCCGCTCACGGCCGGCGATTCGAGCCAGACGTACGTGGGCTGCTCCATTCCGGGCGCGGCCTTGCCGATCGAGCTGGGGACTGGTGCACCCGAGTAGTCGATGCCGTGCGTGATGACCGGCCAGCCGTAGTTGCGTCCCGGCTCGGGCACGTTGATCTCGTCGCCGCCCTGAGGCCCGTGCTCGGTCGTCCACAGCTTGCGGGTCGCGGGGTGGAGAGCGGCGCCTTGCATGTTGCGATGTCCGTACGACCAGATCTCGGGGCGGCCGCTTCGGCCGACGAACGGGTTACCCTCCGGAATTCCGCCGTCGGGGCGGATCCGGACGAGCTTGCCCTGCAGCTTCGAGAGGTCCTGGGCGGCGTCGGCTTGTCGGTTCTCGCCCTGGGTGACGAAGAGGAAGCCCTCGTCGTCGAAGACGAGCCGCGAGCCGACATGGCTGCCGCTCGAGAGCTTCGGCTCCTGCCGGTAGATCACCTCGACGCCGACCAAGGCGTTGCCCTCGAGACGCCCTCGCGCGACGGCGGTGCCACCCTTGTTGCCGCGGAAGTTCCGCTCTCCGTAGGAGAGATAGACGAGGCGATCCGCCGCGAACGTCGGCGACACGGCGACGTCGAGGAGCCCGCTCTGGCCCTCCGCGAAGACCTCGGGAACGCCGGCCAGCGGCTCGGATACATCGCCGTGCGGCGACACCCGGCGGAGGCGACCGGGCCGTTCGGTGATCAACATCTCCGCGTCGGGCAGGAAGGCGACGCTCCACGGATGATCGAGGTGCGTCACCAGTTCGGTGACACGGATCCGCCCCCGCTCCGTGTCATGAACCTCGGATGCCGTGCCGGCCTTCGGCGGGACGAGTGGCCGCGCGGGAGCGGCCCGCGTCCGCCACGCGAGAATTGCGCCGACGAGGGCCGCGGCGATGACGACGACGGTGACGGAGGTGCGGCGCACGAATGTCGCTCGTTTCAGGGATCTGCGACGAAGTGGGCGAAAAATAGGGCCTTCATGAGAGCCCGAGCATGCGTATAAGTGGACAACGTATGGAACACCGGCAGCAGATCAAGCGGTTCGTCCTCCAGAACTTCCTCTTCACCGAGGACGAGAACGCCGTGGCCGATCACGAGTCGCTCATCACGAAAGGCATCGTGGACTCGACGGGGATCCTCGAGCTCATCTCGCACCTCGAGGAGACGTACGGGATCTCGGTCGCCGAGGAGGAGATGGTCCCGGCGAACTTCGAATCGATCGACAACGTGACGGCGTTCCTGTCGCGCAAGCTGTCCTGACGCGAGGGGAGGATGACGACGTCGCTCGCGTCCCGGATGCTCGCGATCGCTCAAGCGGAGCCGGCGCGCTCGGCGATCGTCGAGGGCTCGCGACGGACGAGCTACGGGGGGCTCGCGGCCGAGGTGTCTCGGTTCGCCGACCTCCTGCAGGCACACGGCGTCACGCGCGGCGACCGCGTCGCGCTCCTCCTTCCGAACTCTCTCGAGGCCGTCGTCGCGCTCTACGGCACGTGGCTCGCAGGCGCGATCGCCGTTCCCCTGAACGTGCAGGCACGGGCACGCGACTTCGCGCCCTGGCTCTCGCACAGTGGCGCTCGCGTCGTCGTCCACGAGACGGGCAACGCCGACGTCGCTGCTGCTCTCGCAGAAGCCAGCGCGTGCGAGCTCCGTGTCGCGGTGACGCGAACCCCCGCGGAGGCGATCGCGTGGTGCGTGACCCGAGAGCCTTCCCGGACGTCAGCGTCTCCCGCCGCGAACGACGCCGCGCTCGTCCTCTACACGTCCGGCACCACCGGGCGGCCGAAGGGCGTGATGTTGAGCCACGCGAACATCGCCGCCAACGTCGACGCCATCGTCGGATACCTCGGGCTGACCGGCGACGACAGCATCGTGTCGAGCCTGCCCTTCTACTATTCCTATGGCGCGTCGGTCCTCAACACGCACCTCGCGGTAGGCGCGCGCATCGTGATCGAGCCGAATCTCGTCTTCCCGCACGCTCTCTGCGAGACGATGGCTCGCGAACGCGTGACCGGCTTCTCGGGCGTGCCCTCGACGTTCGCGCTGCTCCTGCAGCGGGTGCAGCTCGCGAAGTACGATCTCTCGTCCCTGCGCTACGTCACCCAGGCGGGCGGAGGGATGGCGCCGGCGCTCGCGCGGCGCCTCCGCGAGGCGCTGCCCCAGGCGTCGCTCTTCGTGATGTACGGGCAGACCGAGGCGACCGCCCGCCTCACGTGGCTGCCGCCCGAGCGTCTCGACGAGAAGCTCGGGTCGGTCGGCGTGCCCATCGCCAGGACGCAGCTCGAGGTGCGTCGCGAGGACGGCGGCCGATGCGCGCCGGGCGAGGTCGGAGAGGTGTGGGTTCGCGGGCCCGGCGTGATGCTCGGCTTCTTGGACGACGAAGACGCGACCCGCGACGTGATCCGCGATGGATGGCTGCGCACCGGAGACATGGGCCACGTCGACGGCGAAGGTTTCCTGTTCCTCGCGGGGCGGCGCAGCGACATGATCAAGAGCGGCGCCAATCGCATCCACCCCGCCGACATCGAACAGGTCGTCGTGGAGCTGCCGGAGATCGCCGAGGCCGCCGCCGTCGGCGTCGACGACGAGCTCCTGGGGCAGGCGATCAAGGTCTTCGTCGTCGCCGGGTCGCCCCTGGCGCCCGAGCGCATCAAGGCGCACTGCCGCGATCGCCTCGCGGCCTACAAGATCCCGAAATACATCGAGTTCGTCCCGTCCCTTCCCAAGACCGCCTCGGGCAAGGTCCAGCGCGCATTGCTGGCCGAGCCTCGTCGCGTGGAGACTCCATGACCGAGCTGACCTGGAACGTTCTCGACCTCGACTACGAGCAGGAGGCCGACCGGATCTGCACGCGGCTGCGCGAGGTCACGTCGCGTGTCCTGCATCGACGAGGGCTCGTCGTCGCGATCTCGGGTGGCATCGACAGCTCCGTCTGCGCCGCCCTGGCCGCCCTCGCCCTCGGCCCCGAGCGGGTCTTCACGCTCATGCTGCCCGAGCGCGACTCGGCCGACGACAGCTCCGAGCGGGGGCGCATCCTCGCGGAGCATCTCCGCGTGCGGGTCGAGAGCTTCGACATCGCGCCGACGCTCGCCGCGATCGGGTGCTACGCGGCGCGCGACGCCGCCGTCCGGAAGGCGCTCCCGGAGTACGGCGACGGCTGGAAGATGAAGATCGTCATCGCCGGCGGCACGGAGGGACGCGTCAACCACTTCAATCTGCTCGCGCGCTCTCCCGACGGACAGATGCACGAGCGGCGGCTCGGGCTCGCCGAGT
>JBDHVD010000432.1:0-7998 GCA_039809525.1 Labilithrix sp.
CGTGCCTGCACGGGGCCGAGCACCCGGCGGTCGATCAGGACGGCGCCGACCGCGTTGCCGACACGCACGGCGCCGACAGCGACGGCGCTCGTGCTCCCCGACCCGCGTGTCACGGTGGCGCGCGGACGCCGAGGCTGACCCGGCGCGCGGAGCTTTCGGCGATCGTCGAGGACGACCTCGGTCGAATTCGCCAGGTCTCGAAGGTAGATCTCTTCCATCCGGGCCGCGAACGCGGCGTCCTCGATCACCGCGTCGAGCTCGCAGTTGCCGAGCCAGCTCGCCACGTTGAGATTCGTCGAGCCGACGCGTGTCCAGCGGCCGTCGGCGACGGCGGTCTTGGCGTGCACCATGGTGCCGTTCCACTCGAAGATGCGGACGCCGGCTTCGAGGAGCGCGCGGTACCCGGCCCGCGAGAACGGCTTGAGGATCGGGATGTCGGTCGCGTTCGGAACGAGGAGTCGCACGTCGACCCCGTCCTTCGCCGCCGCCCGGAGCGCCTGGACGTACGACGAGAGGCCGCTGTAGTAGGCGTCCGTCAGCCAGAGCCGCTTGCGCGCGATCGCGGCTACGAGCTGATCCAGGCGCAGCATGCCCGCGGTGGCGGGCTCGCTCGCGACGATCCGCAGCTCGACGTCGCCGGCGGGTGGAGGCTCGCGGATCGTCTCGCTCTCCGGCAGCGGAGGTCCGGAGAGCGCCCAGCTCCGGGCAAACGCGCGCGCGATCTCGGCCACCGCGGGACCGCGGATCTCGACGCCCGTGTCACGCCAGGGCGCGAGCCCGCGTGCCGGATCGCCCATCCACATGCGGCCGACGCAGAGCCCGGTCACGAACCCGATCGTTCCATCGACGACCAGCGCCTTGCGGTGATCACGGGAGATCAGGCCGAACGGGTTCGAGAGCTTCGGCGGGTTGTAGACCCGCACCTCGACGCCCGCGTCGCGGAGCGCACGCCAGAACCGGCGCGACGCCTTCCCCAGGCTGCCCAACCAGTCGTAGATGATCCGCACCCGGACGCCTTCGCGTGCCCTGGCGGCGAGAGCCTCGCCGAGCTCCTGCCCGACCTCGTCGTCCTGGATGAAGTAGTTCTCGAAGTGGACGTGATCGGTCGATGCGCGGATCGCCGCGAGCCACGCGGGATAGTTCTCCGCGCCGTCCTCGAGCAGGCGGACCTGGTTGCCGCCCACGAGCGGGGCACCGGCGGCACGCGAGAACATCCGATCGGCGAGCTCGCGGAGCCGCGGCAGCGCCTCGTCTTCCTCCGCTCCCGGGCGCACGAAGGAGGCCGAGACCCCGCCTCTCGCGATCGCGCTGTCGCTCGTAGGCGTCCGCATCGATGATCCCGTGGCGCTTCGGCAGCGCGGTGCCCCCGTCGGCCGACGACATCTTGGTCCGTCCCGGCCGGAATGGCGAGCCCGTCATCCTGCCGCCGTTCCGCGGCGCGGATCAGCGGCGACGGCGCGCGCCCGCACCCGCGAGACGCGGCACGAGTCGCGTCGTGCCGCGGTGCCACGGCGCACGCGGTCGCCGGTCGCCGTCCCGGCGTTCGCGCGCGATCACCGCGGCGGCCCAGCGGGCCAGCTTGGGCCGCTCGATCTTCGAGTTGTGCCGTGGATCGACGGGCAGCCGATCGATGAAGAGGATCTCGCTCACGTCCTTGGTGACCGCGTGCTCTCGGGCGAGCGCGAGGAGCTCCGCACGCAGGGCGGCGCGATCGACGAGCCGGTGCTCCGCCGAGAGCTCGACGCACACGACGGCCGTCTCGCCCGCGCCGTTCGAGACGCCGACGAGGCCGCAGCGCTGCACCATCGGGTGTGCATCGAAGATCGGCTCGCACAGGAGCGAGAACAGCGGGCCGCGCGGGCCACGGACGCGCTGGCTGACGCGGCCGACGACCCAGACGCGCCCCGCCTCGTCGAGGTAGCCGGCGTCGCCGATGCGGTGGAAGCTCCCGATCTTGTTCTTGCGCGTGCTCTCGGCGTCGTCGAGATAAGACGAGCTCACGTGCGAGCTTCGCACGAGGATCTCGCCGATCTCTCCCCGAGGAAGCGCCTCGAAGCGGTCCGCGGCGCCGTCCTGGATCCTCGCGATCTGCACCTCGACCCCGGCGAACGGACGCCCGACGCAGACTCCCGCACCGGCCTCGGTCTTCGCCCAGGTCTCGTCGAGCGTCTCTCGCGCGGAGTGGGCCGTCGAAGGCAGCGCCTCCGTCGCTCCGTAGTTCGAGAACACCTCGCCGCTGGGCATCATCTTCGTCAGGGCGCGCATCGCGTGGCCGGTGATGGGCGCGCCGCCACCGATCACGCGCTCGAGACGGGGCGTCGTGACGCCGAGCTCGTTCGCGTGACGCGCGAGGTTCTCGAGCAGCACGGGCGAGCCGAACAGCGAGCGCACGCCGCAGTCTTCGATCACCTCGAGCAGCGCGGCCGGATCGGCCGTCGCCGGGGTCTGGCGCACGAAATCGATCGGCGGCACGACGACGGTGCCGCCGGCGCTCAGGCCGACGATGAAGAACGCCGGGAACACGGCCATGTCCACGGGGACGCCGCCCGCGCGATCGATGCCCCAGCTCTCGTGGACGATCCGGAACACGCCGCAGAACTCGCCATGCGAATAGAGCGCCGGCTTCGCGGGGCCCGTGCTGCCCGTCGTGTAGAGCACGGTCATCGGATCGTGCGGGCCGACCGCGGCTCGTCGCGGCGGCTCCGGGCTCGGCCGGCGCAGCGATGCGACCGTGCGCGCGCCCGGGAAGTACGCGTGCGCGCCGACGACGATCGCCTTGTCGACGAGGCGCGGTCCCCAGCCGAAGACGACGCGCGCGAGGTGCGTGATGGGGATGCCCACGAACGCCTCGGGCGAGAGCCGCCGCAGGCGCTCGCCGACGTTGCGGTACCCCACGGACGGGTCGATCATCACGATCGTCGCGCCGACCCGCGTCAGCGCGAGGTACACGACGCAGGTCTCGTAGCTCGGCGGCGCCATGAACACGGTGCGCGTTCGTTCGGCGATGCCCATCTCGCGCAGCCCGACCGCGACCGACTCCGCGTCCGCGGAGAGCCGGGCGTACGTGTAGCGTTCGTAGCGACGCTTGCCGTCGCGCCCGCGGCCCGCGGGCTCGATGACGGCGATGCGCTCGGGCGTCTCCTCGGCGACGGTGCGCACGAGCGACGCGAGATCGAAGACGTCGTCCGGGAAGATCACGACGCCACGCTCCCGAAGAAGTCGCGCACGATCTCCGCGACGCGGTCCGGTCGTTCGAGCATCGGGAGGTGCCCGCACCCCTCGAGCCACTCCTGGCGCGCGGGGCGGAGCGTCTTCGCGAGCGCCCTGCCTTCGCCGGCAGGGAGGACGCGGTTCTCGAGCCCCCAGATCGTGCAGATCGGCGCGAAGCCCGGCGGCGGCTCGAACCGATCGAGCATCGCGTAGCTCGGGATGTCGGCGAGCACGGCGAGGAGCGACCGAGACTGGGATGCGCTCGCGTAGCACGCACGGAGCGCCTCTCGCTCGTGGACGCGGCGCTCGACGCCGATCCGGCCGAGCTGCGTGCGGACGCCCAGCGTGCCGAGCAGGCGGCCGAGCGGGATCCGCGACATCGCCGAGACGAGCCTCGGCGTCCGCCGGGGCAAGCCCGTCATCGGCCCGTACAGGCCTCTGGCGAGCGTCGCCTCCGTCAACGTGTTGATGAGGACCATCGCGCGGACGGCCTCGGGGCGGCGCATCGCGAACGCGAGCGACATCGCGCTCCCCATGCAGTTGCCGACGAGCGAGACGGGCGCGAGCCCGCGCGCGTCGACGAACGCGCCGAGCACCGCGACGTAGCGCTCGAGCTCGTAGCCGCGTTCGGGCTTCGACGACGCTCCGAAGCCGTGGAGATCGAGCGCGAAGACCTCGAACCCGTCGAGCCGGGGCCGCACGTCGTCCCAGATGGCGTGCGACGTCCCGCCGTTGTGCAGGAGCACGAGGGGTGCCCCGGCGCCCGAGCGTTCGTAGCGGATCGACAGGTCCTCGTACGTGAAGGTCTCCATGGCGGCTCGCTCCCTCGGAAAGACGCGATTCGGATACACCATGTATACCCCTGCCCTCGCAGCGAGCAACTGCCGCCGTGCGGATCATGAAACACGACTCGCCGTGGCGCGCGATCCGCTTGCGCTTCGTATACAACGTGTATACTAGGCGACCATGCGTCGCTCGCTCGCCTGGATGTCGCTCGCGCTCCTCTTCGTCATCGCCTGCGGGTCTCCCGCGTCCGAGGAGCCGGCGGGCGCGGACGGCGGCGCGGCGGCGGGAGACGATCCGGGCGGCGCGTCCGGCGATGCGCCCGGCGGAGCAGCCGATGCCGGCGCCCCGCCGGCGACGACGAAGCCGACCTTCGGCGAGCCGATCGTGCTCGCGCCCGACCAGCTCGAGCAGTGGGTCTGGATCCCCATGCCCGCGATGCAGTGCGCGGACGGCACCGCGGGCGGCTTCGCGGTGAACTTCACGAAGAAGAGCCGCGACCTCCTCGTCTTTCTCCAGGGCGGCGGCATCTGTTACAACGCGCTCACCTGCGCGGCGGGAGGGGCGCCGAAGTCCGTGGGCAACGATCCGTTGAACACCGCCCTCGACGGATCGATCAAGAATCATGTCGGCATCTTCGATCGCGGCGACGCGACGAACCCGCTGCGCGACAGCAGCTTCGTGGTGATCCCGCACTGCACCGGCGACCACCACACCGGGAATCGGATCGCGACCTACGGGAGCGCGACGTTCCATCACGTCGGGTACACGAACATCACGCGCATGCTCGAGCGGGTGGTGCCGACCTTCAGCGACGCGAGCCGCGTCGTGCTCGCCGGCTTCGGCGCCGGCGGCGTCGGCATCACCGCCAACTACCATCAGCTCGCGAGCGCGTTCGAGTCCGTCGGCCGGCCCGCGCCCTACCTCGTGATCGACGCGGGGCCGTTCATGCGACCGCCGTTCCTCGCGACCTCGGCGCAGGCCACGCTGCGGGAGAACTGGGGCCTCGACGGCACCATCGGCACGTTCTGTCCGAGCTGCTTCACGACCGGGTTCCACGATCTCTACCGGGTCAACGGAGCGCTCCACCCGGGGCTGCGCAGCTCGCTCCTCTGCAGCTACGACGACAGCGTCGTGCGCCTGCTCTACAGCGTGCTGAACGGAGGCCAGGTGGCGATGCACGAGGGCCTCGTCGATCTGGCCGACTGGGGCGAGGCGACGCTGGGCTCGAACGGCGCGAGCCGGCATCGCGTGTTCCATTACGGCGGCACGCGCCACGGCGCGCTCCAGGTCGACGCGCTCTCGAAGACGGCGGGGCTCGTCGACTTCCTCGCCGGGCAGCTCGGCACCGGCGACTGGCCGAGCGTGCGTCCCTGAGGCCGCGTCAGCTCAGAGCGAGCGACGTGCGCACGAGGTGCACCATCACCCGTCGGGCGCGCTCGAGGCTCTCGTTCGTCACGTTGCGGCCTTCATCGCCCGCCTCGAGGACCGCCCGGGTCAGGTCCTCGATCGCGAACACCAGCGCGCGGAACAGGAGCGGATCGACCGGCTCGCCGGGAGGAGCGCCCGACGCCATCGCGAACAGCCCGACGAGCGCGTCGTGGACCTCCTTGCGCCGCGCGTAGAGCAGAGACTCGTGCCGGTGCGCCTCTCCGCCGAGCACGAACACGAGCCTGCCGAAGTCGCGCGCGTTGCGCAGGTGCGCGTCGATGCAACCGGTCACGCGCTCGAGCGGCGTCTTGCCTTCGGTCACCGCGATCGTGCACGCGCCGAGGAGACCGTCGGTGCCCATTCGATAGAGCTCGACCATGACGCCCTCCTTGCCGTCGTAGAGACGGTAGAACGTCCGGCGCGCGACGCCCGCGGCCTGGAGGATGTCCTCGACCGAGGCCGCCTGGACGCCGATCTCGGCGAAGACCTGCGCGGCCCCCTGGAGGACCCGCGCGCGCATGGCGTGGTCGGCGGCGAGCGGAACCGCGGCGGCTCGTGCCTTCGGCGCTTTCGGCTTCCTCGCCCTCATGGGCACCGCGTCTGGCTGTCTCCGTGCGACGTGCGCGCTCCGGAGTGAGCCTCCGCGCGATCGACGACGAAGGCGCACACCTCCGAGACGAGCCCGGAGAGGAACGCCTCGCGATCCGCGAGCGGCTCGGTCACGTGCGGTGGCGGGACGTGCATGAAGGAGAAGTGACCGGCTCCCGCGGCGACGCGCAAGTCCACGCGCTCGCCGAGCACGCGCTTCAAGAGCGCGGCCTGCGCGGGCGGCGTGACCACGTCCTCGTCGCCGACCCGGACGAGGAGGGGCACGCGGACGGAGTCCAGCGCTCCCGGCGCCTCGAAGAAGCCCGTCGCCGGCGCCATGAGCGCGAGACGCGTGATCCTCTCGTCGCGCCCGATCGGCAGCGGTCCCCCGGGTCGCGTCCACACGTCTCCACCCGCGAGCGCGAGCAGCGTCGTCGCGCCGAGCGAATGCCCCACGCCCACGACCGGGACGTCGGGACGAGCGACGGAGTCGAGGGCGAGGCGCAGCCGGCGTCCGCGAGCGAGCAGGTGCTCGTCGCTCGGCACCGGTGACGCGAGACGCTCGAAGTGCGGGGCGACGACGGCGCAGCCGCGCTCGGCGAGGGCGTGGAGGAGCGGCGCGTGGCGCCCCGGATCGCCTCCCCCGCCTACGGCGAAGAGGACGACGCGCGACGGGCGCTCGACGTCGTGCACCGTCACGTCGAAGGACTCGGCTCCGTCTCGGAGGGACCGTCGTTCCACCGGACGAACGTGCACGCGCGCGCGTCCGCGGTCAACCGTGCATCCGTGGACGCGCGATGGCAGGATGCGCGCATGCCCACCTCGAGCAGGCATCCCGCCGACGGCCACGATCTGATCCGCGTGCAGGGCGCGCGGGAGAACAACCTCAAGGACGTCAGCGTCGCGATCCCCAAGCGGCGGCTGACGGTGTTCACCGGCGTGTCGGGCTCGGGCAAGTCGTCGCTCGTCTTCGGCACCATCGCGGCCGAGTCGCAACGCCTCATCAACGAGACGTACAGCGCGTTCGTGCAGGGGTTCATGCCCCGGATGGCGCGGCCCGAGGTCGACGTGCTCGAGGGACTGACGACCGCGATCTCGGTGGACCAGGAGCGCATGGGCGGCAACCCGCGCTCGACGGTCGGAACCGCGACCGACGCGAACGCCATGCTGCGCGTGTTGTGGAGCCGTCTCGGCAAGCCGCACGTCGGCCCTTCGTCCGCGTTCGCGTTCAACATCCCGACCGTGCGCGCGGCCGGATCGATCACCGTCGAGAAGGGCGGCGCGAAGGCGGAGAAGGTGGTGTTCAACCGCGCCGGCGGCATGTGCCCGCGGTGCGAGGGCATGGGCTCGGTCAGCGACATCGACCTCTCGCAGCTGTACGACGAGACGAAGTCGATCAACGAGGGGGCGATCCGAATCCCCGGCTACAGCATGGACGGCTGGTACGGGCGCATCTTCAACGGCTGCGGCTTCTTCGATGCCGACAAGCCGATCCGGAAGTTCACCAAGAAGGAGCTCGACGCGCTCCTGCACAAGGAGCCGACGAAGATCAAGGTCGACGGGATCAACCTGACCTACGAGGGGCTGATCCCGAAGATCCAGAAGTCGATGCTCTCGAAGGACATCGACTCGCTCCAGCCGCACGTCCGGGCGTTCGTCGAGCGCGTGGCCACGTTCACCACCTGCCCCGAGTGCGAAGGGACGCGGCTGAACGCGGCCGCGCGGTCCTCCAAGATCGAGGGGATGAACATCGCCGGCGCCTGCGCGATGCAGATCAGCGATCTGGCGGAGTGGGTGCGCGCGCTGAAGGAGCCTTCGGTCGCGCCGCTCCTCGAGTCGCTGCGAGCGACGCTCGACGCGTTCGTCGAGATCGGCCTCGGGTACCTGAGCCTCGATCGACCGACCGGCACGCTGTCGGGCGGTGAGGCGCAGCGCACGAAGATGATCGGGCACCTCGGCTCGTCGCTCACCGACGTCACCTACGTC